>NZ_KE384342.1:700244-1006556 GCF_000425265.1 Maridesulfovibrio zosterae DSM 11974 | reverse complement strand
TGGTTGATAGGCTGGAGGTGTAAGTGCAGCAATGTACTCAGCTGACCAGTACTAATAAATCGTGCGACTTATCTTTCTTCTTTCCCTATTAACTATATATTTATAGTTAATAACCAAGGACCACGCACGGTCCAAAGTTTTTGACCAAGGAATTTGTCCTTGCGACCATTGAGGAGGGGCCACACCCGACCCCATTCCGAACTCGGAAGTTAAGCCCTCCATCGCCAATGATACTGCTAGGTAGCTAGTGGGAAAGTAGGTCGTCGCAAGGACTTTTTTTCGCCCTGTAAAAAGGGCAGCCAAGCCCCGTACAACTACGTTGTACGGGGCTTTTTGCGTTCTGCTAAATATACTCGATTAGTCTATTCACCCTGGATGTTAATGATTGTCATTTTGTTTTTTACAGTTAAAGGCACATTTTGAAGTGTAGGGGCATCAAGTAAATGTTTTAATTCATTATGGTGAGACTCTAATTCTTTAACCTTTTGATCTCTAAGAAAATAAACCTTTTTTTGAGCTTCAATGTATTTTTTACCTGGAAAAAAATGATAATTTTTCAGCATATTAATGCAGTTTTTGAGATAATTTATATCCATTCTTTCCATATCATGAATTTTACCTGTTCCATCTGTCCATTGGTCTTTGTCGGACAGGATTGATTGAAGTACTCCATCTCCTCCGTTTGCTTTGTCATTAATAAATTGATCTATATCTATCATATTTTCCTCCATCGTTTTGAATTTACCATTTGATACAGCATACCGTAATCAGTTATTAAATTAGTTTCGCTAAAATATTATATAATTAACTGTATTCGTATTTGTAAGGGGAATTATATTAATTTGAACCCTACGCTTTGTTGACGACTAAGAGACATGGCGTGGTTTAAGTAAATTTTTTTAAATTATTTTTGACTGTTATACTTGATTTTTAAGCAGTTATGAATTCTCATGAGAATATGAAAACAGAATTAAAGATCCCCCTTATAGCCCGTAAAGTTTTTCCAAGGAAACCCGGTACAGAAGAGCTTCAGCAGCTTATAAATGGACTTGCCGCTCCTGAAAATCGTATGCCGGAGATTGTTGGTGCACTTATCAATGTCCATAAAAATAATGTGCATGATACTCGTGAAATCCGTGAAAAATTTGGCGATATGCATGTTGAATTGGCTCAGGTAAATGGTAATATTAATCTGCACTGCAAAAAAGTTCCCATGGATTGTCTTTACGATGGCAGACACGTAATCTGGCAGTCTATTGAGCACATATCTGCTGTTATCCGTGATCTTATTTTTGCTCCGGAATTCCCAAAAGGACCTGAAGCATGCCGTTCATCGTATATTAAAAAATTCGTCGAGAACTCGGGACTTATGTATCGAGGTGTTCGCGGATTGGTTATGTTTACATGGGGCGGACATCAGGTTCCTATGGAAGAGTATAGTTTTGCCAAAGAGCTTGGCTACTGGACAGCATTGTTTATGCCGGACATGGAGAATATTACCGGTTGCGGAGTCGGTATCATGAAAGCTCCATTTAAAGGCGCACAGGTTGCTTATGGTAAGCAGAATACTTTTGAGCGGTATGGAATGCGCGATTTTATCGGTTTTTCTGAAAAAAAGATTCTTGCAGCAGAAGCTCCTAACGAGCTTGTCACCCAGCTTTTAACTTTCCCTACAATAGAAGAGCGTATGGAAGCTTTTATCCGTGCTTCACATCGAGGTAAAGTTCATCCAGGCGGTGCCGGTACAATTGAAGAGATTTTAACTATGCTCGCCTTGCTTTCCATGCCGGAAAATAAAGAAATTCCTTATTCTTTCGACTTGGTAGAAAAAGGGGGCGGTATTTATTTCAAAGAATTAGTTGAGTATTTAAATGTTTGCTTTGGTAATGAGCTGGATGGATTATATAATGTTCATGTAGGAACAGCTCGGGCATATGCAAACTACCTTGCATATGAAACGGAAAAACTTTCTACAAAATTTTTGTGGAATGATGATCTTGTCTTTGATCACAGAATTCAGAAGCCTTTTGCTGTAACGTTTGAATCAATGGAAGCTCTTGATCTTTCCAGAAATCAGGAACCTTTTTCTTTGCTGATCAACTTACGCCGTTTTTTCTCAGCTGTTGTGCATCTTTCAGTTAAAGATCCAGATATGCTTGATTCATGGGGAGATGATCGCCCGCTCATTAAGGGGGATAAAAAAATTGTTCAGGCAACTGATCAGTTTGTTCAAAAACTTGCTCAACAAGGTCGAATTCATCCAAGCAAAAATAAGACAGCGTCTTATCGCATTGAATAAATTATTTTATGATTTAAAATTGAAAGATAAATTCAGCTCTAGTTTTAATTCATGATTTTATGCATAGATTAAAACTAGGGCTATTTTATTATGAATTATTTTATTCCCGCTTTTACCATTCGTAATATTTCGAATGAATAATTTCCGTAAAGAGCATTATAGACTGGATTGAGTTGTAAAAAACCTTCTGACTCATAAAACTTTATTGTATCAGTCACGCAGTCAAGTTCAGTTTTACTGAAATCAACAACATCAGTTACATTCAGCTTTCCGGCCTGAATACAAGAGGTGAGATGGGCGTATATGGTATTGGCTTTTATATTTCGTTCTTGGGCAACTTTTTCTATGTCTAGAATTTCTTCAAATAAATCCAATGTCTCAAGGGCAGATGCGGAAACCGTAGGGCCTTCATCCTTTGGCTGTCCGACCGAGACTGATTTAATTTTATCCTCTGGGATCGGAAATAGATCGGAGGGGCGGCCATGTTTATCCTGATGTTTAATTAATACATCAATAATTGCATTTCCATATCTGAAAATTTTCTGATCGCCTAATCCGCTGACAGCGTATAGTTCACCTGCTGTTTGAGGACGGTAACAGGCCAGCTCCAGCAGAGTTTTATCCGGGAAAATTGCATAGGCCGGTACCTGCTGTTCTTTTGCAAGAGTGTTGCGAAGTGTGCGCAGTGAGTCCAGAAGCTCTTTTGCTTCCGGGGTCGTCATTGAGGGACTGTTCGCATCGCCTATAATCAGTTTTTTGCTGGCCTTACGAGTTTTAGTCTTCACTAAAACAGGATCTTTACGTAATGCAACAGATCTTTCTTTACGCAGAACTTCCCAGCTTTTTGCATTAAGTTTCAGTGACCCGTATCCTTCAATATCAACATCAACCAAGCCCTGTGAGACTAATTGGCGGTGAATAGACATCCATTCATCTGCACTAAACTCTTTACCGATGCCGTATGTACTGAGCTTATCGTGCTCAAAACCAGATATGCGCTTGTTGTCTTTGCCCAGCAGAATTTCTATTAGATAATTAGCTCCGAACATTTGCTGGGTACGGTAAATATTGGATAAAGCTTTTTGTGCGTGAATAGTTCCGTCGAATGTGGATGGCGGATTATTGCAGGTGAAACAGTTACCGCATGGCTTTTCAAGTTCTTCGCCAAAGTAGGCAAGCAATGACTGGCGTAGACAACCGGAGGATTCGCAGTACGCAAGAAGTGCATTAAGTTTACGTAATTCAAGTGCCTTGCGTTCTTCCGGAGCATTGCCGGACATGATCATTCGTTTTAAAAATCCCATATCTTGAATGCCTACAGACATCCATGCTTCGGCAGGAAGACCGTCACGTCCGGCGCGACCGGTTTCCTGATAGTAGGCTTCAATCGTCTTTGGCATATCCAGATGAGCAACATAGCGTACATCCGGCTTATCTATACCCATGCCGAATGCAATTGTTGCAACCATGACTACGCCGTCTTCAGACATAAAACGGGCCTGATTTGATTCACGGGTCTGTGCGTCCAGACCAGCATGATAGGGAAGGGCTTTAATGCCGTTTTTACATAGCCATTCTGCAGTGGATTCTACTTTTTTGCGACTCATGCGGTAGACAATTCCGCACTCAGTGAAATGTTCATTTTTAATAAAGTTCAGAAGCTGTCTTTTTTCCTGCTCCTTAGGAATAACTGTATAGCGGATATTTGGCCTGTCAAATCCGGTGGCAAATATATCATCTTCACAAAAAGAAAGACGATGTAGAATTTCATTTCTGGTCGGTCCGTCTGCTGTTGCAGTCAGAGCTAGGCGGGGAACAGTTGGAAAACGCTGCGCAAATTCTGACAAACGCAGGTAGTCCGGTCTGAAATCGTGTCCCCATTGGGCAACACAATGAGCTTCATCTATGGCAATAAGAGCAATTTTAAATCCAGAAAGCATATCCATGAAACCGGGGTGGGCCAGACGTTCCGGCGCAACATAAAGTAGATCAATATCGCCACTGTGCAGTTCATGGATAATATGGTTTGCTTCAGACGGCTGAACTGATGAGTTTAGACATGCAGCCCTGACTCCCATCTGTGTTAATGCAGCAACCTGATCACGCATAAGTGCAATCAGCGGTGAAATTACAATGCCAACGCCTTTACGGAGAATAGCAGGAATCTGGTAGCAGGCTGACTTACCTCCGCCAGTCGGCATGAATACGACGGCATTGCCGCCGTTCATAATACGATTGATTACATCTTCCTGTATTCCTTTGAACGATTCATAGCCGTATGTTTGCTGAAGAACATCGAGAGGCGAGCGCATTGTATCTGGCATGGATTATATTTTTATCGGAGAGGTTATAAATTAAGAAAAAAGAGCTACATGGCCCAGCCTTCGCCGTCAGGACCGCAGGTCAGAACTTGTGCTCCTGATGCAGTTACAGCGATGGTATGTTCAAAATGGGCAGAAGGTTTATGGTCTTTGGTCACAATAGTCCAATGATCATCAAGAGTCTGAGTGTTTTTAACTCCTGCATTTATCATAGGCTCTACCGCAATGACGAGTCCTTCTTTAAGCTTGAAATCCCTTAAAACTCTGCTGTGGTAATTAGGTATTTGTGGGGATTCCCATAGACCTTCTCCTATACCATGTCCAACTAAAGTTTCAACAACTGAAAAACTGTTTGAGCGGGCATACTGAGCCATTTCTTTAGCAATCTTGCTCCACTTTAATCCCGGCTTGATTTCCCGGATAGCAAGACGCAGACATTCTTCAGTTACGTCCATGAGTTTTTGTTTCTCGGTATCAATTTCACCAATGGCATGGGTACAGGCACAGTCGGAGCACCAGCCATTCAGACGTACCCCGATATCAATACTTAGAATATCACCGTCAGTAAGCTTTCTTTGTGACGGTATACCGTGGACGATTTCTTCGTTCACAGACATACAGCATGCAGCAGGAAAAGGTACTTTGCCCTGAACACCTTTAAAGAGAGGGATAGCATTATTAGTTAAAATAAATTTTTCTACTTCAGCATCAATTGCAGCGGTAGTTATTCCAGGTTCGATCATTTCTTTGGCCACGATATGTGCTTTATAGAGCAGCAGTCCTGCTGCGCGCATAAGCTCGATCTGATTTTTATTTTTTAATATCATTTAGAAGGCTCCGAAATCGTTGTGTGTAAAGAGATAGGGATACTCTTAAAGGTGTGTATGTCAATTAAAGAAAAGGAGACTTTTCTGAATCCATTGTCTGAATTTGATTCTATAAAATTTTATAAATATTGATATTACTGATTTCTTTAAAATTTATTATACATTTTATGCTTAAAAAGCAGAAGCGCATACGGTTACTCCGTATGCGCTTTCACTTTTCATGTTCGTTATAGTAACTTAGAACCTAAGAATAATATAACAGATAATTACTTTTATTCTTTCATGTGGTTGATAAGTTTTTGCAGAGCCTGTGTCTGCTTAGCAACTTCTTCAACAGCGATTGCTGATTCTCCCATGGCTTTTGCTGTTTCATTAGAAATGTCAGCTACCTGGCTTAGGGACTGATTGATCTGTTCACTTGCAGCTGACTGTTCTTCTGCGGCAGTTGCAATATTTTGAACTTGGTTTGAAGTATCATCGACAAAGTTGACAATTGCATCAAGTGAAGCACCTGATTCAGTTGAAAGCTTTGTTGTTTCATCAATTTTTATGACAGCCTTATCAACATTTTGAATGTTATCAGTAGTACCTTTCTGAATGTCAGTAATGGCTTTTCCAACTTCATTAGTAGCAGTCATGGTTTTTTCGGCCAGTTTGCGAACTTCATCAGCAACGACGGCAAAACCGCGACCTGCTTCACCGGCTCTTGCAGCTTCAATAGCAGCATTCAAAGCCAGCAGGTTCGTTTGGTCAGCAATGTCGGAAATGACTTCCATTACCTGTCCTATTCCTTCTGCATCTCTTCCAAGGCTGGTAACATTGTCTTTAAGCTGTAATGCTACACCCTGAAGCTCTTCCATGCTTTTTAACACCCTAGAAACTATTTCGGAACCGGCTTGAGCCTTCTCTCTAGCCATATTGGCTGTTTCGGAAGAATTGGAAGCATTTTTTGCAACCTCAAGAACAGTAACATTCATTTCTTCCATGGCTGTTGCGGTTTCTGTTATCTGGGCAGACTGGTCTTCTGTTCCCCTGCGCGATTGTTCAATCTGAGCAGCCAGTTCTTCTGAAGCTGATGTAACAATGTTTACTATTTCTTCAAGTTCCTGTGCCGCCTGAATTTTACCATCTCTTTCAGCGCGTGCAGCGTGTTCTTTAGCCTCATTAGCTTCTTCTACAGCAATGTTTGCTCTTGCTGTTTCTTCCTCGGCCTGTCTACTCTTATCTTCGGCCTCAGTGATCATTTTTTTAAGATTATCTACCATCACTTTCAAGGAATCAGCTAAGACACCTATTTCATCAGCCTGATTAATATTCAGTTCCTGATCAAAATCGCCTTTTGCAACGCTTTCTGCAAATGTAACAGATTGTTTAATCGGTTTCACAATTCCACCTGTTAAGAACCAAAGAACTATACATGCAAGCGCAACAATTGCTGCTCCTGCTGAAATTGCAAAAATGGCGCTTTGATATGCATTATTGACTAGTTCTTCATGCAGGTGAATTGATTTGGCAAAAACAATATTTCTGTCAACTTCAATTAAAACAGCCCATGGAGTTTTGGTTTGTCCTAAATTAATAGGGGCTAAAGCCTGAACAAGACCATCTTCTTCTCCAAGATTAATATAGGATTTTTCATCTTTAATATCTTTTTTAATAAGCTCCATATTCTCTTCATTAATTTGATCAATGGGCTTTCCTACATTTGTTGGAGTGGCGCTGTCGGCAACTATGATACCAAGGTTACTAATAACTTTAACTTTTGCTTTGCCTTCATACAATTGAGAAGCAACTTTTTCACTTAGCTTTTGAACAAAATTAAGTCTTAAATCTGTACCTGCAATTCCAAGAAATTTACCATCAACAACGACCGGAACCGACATTGTTGTGAGCCATTCCTGTTTTCCTTGAACAATATAAGGGAATGGATCTAAAATATTTGGAAGGCCTCTTTGTCTTGGAAAGAGATACCAGCCACCTTTAGTCACTCCATTGGGATGTAGACTGGCGTCTTCATATCCGACAAGGGCTTGTCTAGCTATCTTACCTTGTTGATCTCTGTTCCAGTATGGGACAAAGCGACCGCTTGAATCATATCCCTGATCAGTTCTGCCTTTGTATAAATCATCATTTCCATCAATTGCATTTGGCTGCCAGGCACTGTAAGTACCAAGAAAATTTTTATTATCTTTTAAAACAGTAAGCAGTATGTCGTTAAAAATCTCTCTGAGATTCGGGTCATTAGCATCTCTGGATCTAATGGACTTAAATACGCCGGCAAGAGTTCTTGCGGTATCAATATTTTTAAGCAGTTCAACCCGGATTACACCAGCCTGAGCTTCAGCAATTCCCATAAGTCCTTGTTTTGTTTTGTCTTCAATAAGTTTTGATACTTCAGATTGAACGAAAGCCGTGTTTTTTTTCTGGTCACGAATTTGTAGTGAAATCAGTAATACTGCTGATAGCGCAATACAACACGCTGACATCAGAATAATTTTTGTCTTTATTGATTTAAAGTTCATAATCTCTCCCTTTAAGCATATTCTCTCCCATTAAGTATAAATCATTATCTTTACTAAGCCCTATTGCAGAAAAAGATAAATTTATATTTTAGAGTTATCATAATTTTTATTTCCCTGCACATTATAATTTTAAATTAGTAAAATTTATAATTACAGCAGTTAGTATTCTAATAATATATAGGTTGATCAGAATGACTCTTTAGCGTGTGATTATAAATAATTGGGGACATCCTGATTCTGAATAACCATATTATATTAAGAATTATTAAGATATCATTTTCTGAACCGATTTTATGCAATTTAAATTTTTTAAAGAAATTACATTTTTTACTTGCTAATAGTATTAAGAACTATTATTGATATCTTCAACGAGAACGAAAGAGGAAATACTTCCTCGATTATAATTTAGAATAACACTTTAAATAAGGAGAACTACAATGTCTAAAACATCAGAAAATTTGAGCGCAGCTTTCGCAGGTGAATCACAGGCTAATCGTAAATACCTCGCATTTGCTGAAAAAGCAGAGTCCGAAGGTAAACCCGGTGTTGCTAAACTTTTCCGCGCAGCAGCTGCAGCTGAAACTATTCACGCTCATGCGCATCTTCGTCTTATGAAAGGAATTGGTTCTACTGAAGAAAACCTTAAAGCTGCAATTGAAGGTGAGACTTTCGAATTCAAGTCCATGTATCCTGATATGATGGAAGATGCAAAAGCTGAAGGTGAGAATGCTGTTCTTCGTTACTTCGGTTTTGCTAACGAAGCTGAAAAAATTCATGCAGAACTTTACTCAGCAGCTCTTGAAGCTGATAGTGATAAATTTGCTGACGCAGAATTTTATATCTGTTCAGTATGTGGTCACACTCAGGATGGTGCTGCAACTGACAAATGTCCTATCTGCGGTGCTGCTGCAAAAGCATATAACAAAGTAGATTAATAGCAGCTGAGTGTTATTAACCAAAAAAGTCCCTCCTGCTTAAGCAGGAGGGACTTTTTACTGTGTGGCAATTTTTAATGACAGTTTAATTAACTTCCTGTGCCGCTTTTGGAGAAACGAACTTTACAAGGAAGACGGCCAGTGCTGCGATAGCTGCAGCAATACCAAGGAGTATTGAAACATTCATATCCAGTTCAAAACCTATTTTTGCCTGTGCAATGAAGGTTACAACAACAGCAGTCATAAAGGTTGCAGGCAGGGAAGCGATCCAGTGCAGTTTAGCACGCTGTCCGAGATAAACTGCAGCAGTCCAAAGTACGAGCATGGACAGACACTGGTTTGAGAAGCCGAAATATCTCCAGATTGAGCTGAAGTTCTGAGTGGAGATAATATACCCAAGAATAAATAAAGGAACTGCGATCAAGAGACGTTTAATTGCAGGTCCCTGGTCCATCTTGAATGTTTCAGCAACGATGAGGCGTGTGCTGCGGAAAGCAGTATCACCACTGGTGATAGGCAGGATGACAACTGCGATAATTGCAAAGACTCCACCTATGGGGCCGAGCAGGGAGTTCGCTGCCTGTGATACAACTGCGGAAGGTGATCCAGAAGCGATAACTGCGTTCATTGCTGCAGGGGTATCGTAAAATGACAGACCGATAGTACACCAGATAAGTCCGATGATACCTTCGATGATCATTGCACCATAGAATACCGGACGGCCTTCTTTTTCATTCTTTACGCAACGGGCCATGAGCGGAGACTGTGTGGCATGGAATCCGCTGATTGCGCCACAGGATAAAGTGATGAAAAGAAGTGGCCACATGGGCTTGCCGGTGGGGCTGGTATTAACAGCAAAGTCGAGGTTCGGCAGAAGTGTGTGGCCGCTGAACATGAGAGCCACTGCAATGGCGATTGTCATGATCAGCAGTAATGCGCCGAACAGAGGGTAAAGTTTACCGATGAGTTTATCAATGGGAAGGATTGTAGCGAGGAAATAGTAAGCAAAGATACAGGCAACAAGAATTCCGGTATCAATTCCAGTCAGTCCTGTAAGCAGTTTTGCAGGTGACAGGACAAAGACAACTCCTACCAGCATGAGCAGAACAAAAGCAAATATGCGCATAACGTGGCGTGCTGACATACCTAGATATTCGCCGACAAGTTCGGGAACTGATGCTCCATCATTGCGGATGGAAAGCATTCCGCTGAAGTAGTCATGAACCGCGCCGCCGAAAATACAGCCGATTACAATCCAGAGAAGGGCAGCCGGGCCGTACAGTGCTCCGAGTATGGGGCCGAAAATAGGGCCGATACCGGCAATATCCAGTACCTGAATGAACATGAGTTTCCATTTAGGCATTGGCATGTAGTCCACATCATCACGCATGGCGTATGCGGGAGTTGTGCGGTTTTCATCCGGTCCAAATACATTATCTACAAATTTACCATAAATAATGTAACCAACAATCAGTGCTGCCACGCAGGCAAAGAAAAATAGCATAGAAAAGTCCTCCATCCTTTGAGCTTATAAAATGTATGCTCGTGCATGGCATAAAGAATGGGGCCGCTTCTATACTTTATGCGTGAAATGACTTTTTGAGTGTGTGAAATGACATATGAATTATGCTACCCGGCATTTCCGGCAAATTCCTGCATCTGTACAGCTGTTTTCAGTTTAGGAACCTGAAAGTCAATCTTGGTACCTTTTCCCTCTTCACTTTTAATTATCATTTTATATTGCGGCCCGTAAATCTGTTCCATTCGCTGAATACAATTGCGTACTCCGATTCCTTCTTCACGTGAATCGATGCGCTTTCTCTTATTAATATATGCAAGTTGTTCATTACTCATTCCTACGCCATCATCTTTAATTGAAATATGCATTTCATCGTTAGCGCAATGGATTGATACTGAGATTGTTCCGCCTTCTTCGCGTCCTAAAATTCCGTGTTTCACGCTGTTTTCAACTAGCGGCTGGATTATAAGCGGTGGAATAGGCCAGTCTTTACATTCATCGGCAACATTTAAATTAATTTTAATACGTTCACCAAACCTGGCCTGTTCAATAGCTAAATAACTGTGCAACTGGGCAAGTTCTTCATGCAATGGAACGTAACCACGGCTGCTATCAAGATTTTTGCGCATATATTTTGATAGTTCCAGCAGCAGTTCGCGGGCTCTGTTCGGGTTGGTTCGGCAAAATGATGTGACTGTATTAAGTGAATTGAATAAAAAGTGAGGATTGATCTGAGCTTGCAATCTCCTGATTTCTGCATGGGCAAGCATCTGTTCTTTAATCTGAATTTCTTCGAGTTCCAGCTGGGTAGAGCAGAGGTTGGCAAGGCCTTTAGCAATTTCAAATGAAAGCAGGTCGAGCTGTTTATTGCGGGTTCCGTACATTTTAAGGGTTCCAACTATCTGTCCGTTCTTATGCAGTGGAACAACTGCGGCAGTAGTAAAGGGGCATCCTTTATGATTGCAGCCGATCTTTTTTCCTGAATCCAGAAAAATGGGATCACCTTCCGCCAATACGTGTAGAGTTGATTCGGTTCGTATTTTTTCACCGGGAAGGTGGTGATCTGAGCCTGCCCCAACGTGTGCAAGTACATTTACATTATCAGTTATGGCTACGGCTGCGGCAGATACGTGGGCATGAATTATTTTAGCGGTTTCCTGTGCAGAATCTAGAGTCAGACCGGAGCGTAAATGACTGACCGTCAGGTTGGCAATATCCAGAATCTGTTGAGCTTTGACAGAGTCCTGCTTTGTTCCATATCTAAAAACAATACTGATAACCTGTGCAAAAAGAGCTGCGCCAAAGGTATTCAAAATAATCATAGGCAGGGCTATAAGTTCAACAACTTTAAGGGCTTCTTCATATGGGTGTGAGAAGTAAAGCACCATAATCATATGGATTATTTCTCCTACAAAAGCTAGTCCTGCAGCAGCCCTCCAATCCATGCGATTAGTAAGTTTCAGTGATATTAAGCCGGCAGCAATGCCTTCCAGCATAGTTGCCAATCCGCACGGGACAGAGCTGAATCCTCCGAAGTCAATCAGTATACGGTGTCCTCCTGCAATTATGCCGGCGCCAAGACCTACCAGCGGTCCTCCGAAAAGTCCTCCGGTAATTACAGCCATAGCTCGCAGGTTGGCAACAGACTGAAAAACAAAGTTACCGCCGTATGTGCCGAGAATACCGCAAGTACCAAATATAAGAATTTGCATGGCGATACTGCTTCTTTCGGAATGGCGATTGAAGCCGATTTTGTGGAGAGGCGTAATTGTCAGCAGCAGGAAAGAGCCTGCGATAATAAGGCCGAAGCGTTCGGCAAGGGTAATAATTAAAGCTTCTGGATTCATAATAAACCTTTATAGTACTAGCGGTGAGTCATTCTTTGCGGTTTCCATAGGTGCTGGTTTGCTTCAGCAGCACTTAGTATGGAAAATGAGAGTTTTTTAAATCAGTCCTAAGCGTTCTCGGAAGGATTTGACACGGCCTTTACTTATGATGATTTCATTTTCATCAATATGTTTCATTGTCAGTACGTATTTGCCGTTAAACCATGGTGCAAAGTCCCGAACATGAGTCAGATTTACCATTTCGCCGCGGTTAGGTCTGAAAAATGGCTGGCCTTGCAGTCGTTCTTCAAGTTTATCAAGAGTCTTATCTCCATAGCATGGAAAAATTCCTTGGGCCGTGTGGATCATTATTTTGCGATCTTCAACCCTGCACATAATTACATCTGCCGGCTCAAGCAGTAAGATTCTTCCGTTGCCTTCAACCGATATTCGCAACACTCTCTGTCCCAGACCCATTGTGCTTAACAGAGCATTCATGTCCGGCATTTCAATTTTATCTTCACAGTTGGCATAAACCTGACAGCGTACGCGTGCGATGCTTTTAGCCAGTCTTTCAGCCGAAAGCGGTTTAAGAATATAATCCACTGCATTTTCTTCAAAAGCACGCAGGGCATATTCATCATAAGCTGTTGCAAATACAACAAGCGGAGGTTCAGGGTACTGCATAATCTCTTGCAGCACATGAAATCCGTTTTTACCAGGCATCTGGATATCGAGGAAAACAAGATCAGGACACTCTTCAGAAATCATTTTTATTCCTTGAGATGCCGATGTTGCTGTACCGATAATTTCAATATCTTTAAAATCAGAAAGTAGAAAACTAAGCTCATCAAGGGCCGGGGTTTCATCGTCTATGAGGATGCAGGATATTTTTTGTTGGGTCATGTCTGCTCCTTTGAAATTTAATTCTGCTTAATTTGGGTATTTTAAACATATCTGGCGTAGTCGTTAACGAGCAGGTGTACCGGAGCTTCATCTTCGTCAACTTCAGGAAAGCGTGGCAGCGGCTCATGAAATCGGTTATCTGAATTATCATCGTTAACAGCACTTACTTCGCCGACCATTACATCACCGCTTCCTTCTTCACAATAAAATGCATGGTACATGCCCGGTTCTAGGCAGATGCTTTCACCCGGCTCAAGCACTATTTCAGAACCGGATTCAACCCTGCGAATGATTCCGTCAACACTGACATCCAGAGGCGTGTCTGACAGAGCTTCATTTTCATCAGAGCTGTATAATTTGATCACCAGATTACCGCCTGCGCGATTGATTATATCTTCGCGTTTGGACCAGTGGAAGTGCATAGGGCAGACCTGTCCTTCACGCAGGATCATAATTTTTTCGGCATAAGGTTTAGGGTCACCGGCTTTGAGATTGCCGTTTCGTATAGTAAAAAGGAGAAGGCCAAGCTTGTCAAAATCTCCTTTGCCATAGTCAGTAAGGTCCCACCCCAGCATATTGCGGACAACCTCACTATCACCGTGTCCTTTCCAGTCTTCCGGTGTCCAGAAAGCCCACTTTGGCAGATTAAAGCGATGGGTTTTAAAAAAATCTTTGGCGCTGTTGATCAGTACGTTAACTTCACTTCTTTTCATTTATATTCTCCGTATCTAAAAATTATCTGATAAGTGTATATCTGTCTGGTACAGGTGGCATGGCTCCTTTGCATGAGCACACATATGCTGCCAGTTCATTTGCATGCTTGCTGATACTTTCCAGTGTGCAGCCTTGTAGCAGTCCTATTGCAACTGCCGCTGTGAATGAGTCTCCTGCACCAATTGTATCAGTAATTTTATCAACATAAATACCGCTGTTTTCAATTTCCTTATTCTGTCCAAGCATCAGGCTTCCGCTTCCTCCGCGGGTAAGCACAGAGCACTTTAGCGTGAATTTTTCATGGAGTACTTTAAGAATTGATTTTTCATCACCATTCAGCCCGAACATGGAAGCTACAACTGAAATTTCATCGTCGTTAAGTTTCAGCACGTCAGCTTTCTGGAGTGACCTGTTAATAATTTCTTCATTATAAAAATTCTGTCGCAGATTCATATCGTAGATTTTCATAGCCTGCGGAGCATTATCAAGAAATATACTAATAGCTGCGCGTGATTTTTCACTGCGCTGTGCAAGCGTGCCGAAACAGACAGCATCAACTTTCGGGGCAAGTTCTAAGGCTCTTTCATTCAGAGTCAGATGATCCCACGCAATATCATCAGGAAAAATATAATGAGCCACGCCCTGTGAATCTACTTTTGCTTCGACAAATCCTGTTGCATGATCTTTGTCTACACTGACGGATTCGAGATTTAGACCTCTGGTGAGTAGTTCTGCAATAGCGCGTCTGCCCCGTTCATCGTCGCCAATGGTGGAGATTGCAAATGCTTCTGCTCCAAGTGCCCCCGCGTGATAGGCAAAATTAACAGGCGCACCGCCTATTTCTTCTGAATCTGCAAGTACGTCCCAAAGTATTTCGCCCAGACCGGCTATCAAAAAATCAGCCATTTTTTCTCCTGACTATACGACGCACAGTACTTTGTTTATTTGCTGCATTTACTCAGATAAATACACTTTCACCTACTGTGCTAAGCTAATCAGATCTTTATGTTTCTTTTTTTATCAGTCAACCCTAAACAAGTCTTTACGATCTTTTCCTGAAAAGAATTCAAATGGCTGCACTCCTTCACTGTCGACTAACGCTTCACTTTTTGAATAAACATAGAGTTTTACCGGAGACTTGAATTCTTTGGCGAGTTTTTGTTCTATATTCTCGACTTCCTTACTGTCTATCAGTCTTGATCCGGCAATATCAGCCAATATTTTCCAGCCCGTTTTAGAATGCTGTGCTTCAACATAGATTGGAAAAACATTACGTATATTATCTAAATATTCTGTTGTTACAGTCTCAATTTTAAGTGTTTCCGGTGTATTCTTTCCTGAGTATTGGGCCCCGAAAAGGTTGCGCCCATGTCTGGTAATATCATTGCTTTTGAAAAAACGGACAATAAGAGAGACCTTTTTATTCCTGGTTTGATTTCTGAGCAGACTTTCAATTCTTTCAACGTCTTCAGGTTGTGGAAGATCCGGACCGCTGAGTTCAACAATGATGCCGGGGCCGTTTTTAAGCTCCATATAGTTTATTCCCATGAGCGTATACCATGGATATTTAGAAATATAACTTCGGAGCAACAGTTCGGCTTGCTCAAGAATCATGGCGCTAGGATCAAGCTGTATTTTTTGATTTTTGGCATGAGCATTGACCAGGCTGCTTATATTTGCATTTGCACTTGCGGAAATGCTCTGGGTAATGGAGGTACGCACAATCAGTTGTATAGGCATTTTAAGAGCTTTTTCCGCTTTTTCTTCCATTATTTTTACAACATTGGCTTTCAGCGAAGCAGGACCTTGCAACATTATGAATCCATTGATTATACCGTCTGATGTTTCATGCTTTATTTCTTCAATTGTTGTGTTCGGCGTTGAAGTCACTGCTTCCAGAGTTACTATTCTGAGTTCGTTATCAATTTTGCGGGAAACGGAAACTTCTATAAGAGATTGGGTAAGTAGAGCGGCAACAATGATCAGTCCAATAGTCGTTGTGGCAAAATGTTTGATCAGCCGTGGTAGTGGTTCATTATCTGAGTTAGGGATGAATCCGGTAATAATAAAAAGTACACTGGCAATGGAAAGAATAACCAGAAAGTTGGCAAAGAAAAGCAGAAAAGAACCCCATGCATTTGAGTACTGCTGTAGAGCAAGACACAGACCGCTTGCACAAAGTGGCGGGACAAGCGACGTGGCAATGGCTATTCCCGGCATTACCGGACTGACTCTTTCATCAATCAGTGCAACCGTTCCGGCAATACCGGCAAAAGCGGCAACGCCGAGGTCCAGTAGATTTGGTTCTGTACGTGCAGCAATTTCATTGGTTATTTCAAAGAAAACAGGAAAGCAGCCAATCAAAAATGCTCCGCCGATACCCAGCAGGATACCTGCCACAACGGAAAATAGTGAATCACGGATAAGCGGGAATTCTCCGCGTACAAGTCCCAGTGAGAACCCGAAGATAGGTGTCATCAGCGGAGAAACCAGCATAGCACCGATAACAACTGCAGGACTGTCTGCCATTAATCCTATAGAGGCAATAAAACAGGCTACGACCATAAGCAGGTAATACATTCCGCTCGGGGCAGAGGTGCGGGTAATCTCGGTTAGAAGAAACTCCCGGCGAACGTCACTAACAAAGAGTAGAGGTGGTCTGGCTTTTCTCTTGAATATTAATGGCACGATTGGCTCCGAGGATTAAATTTTCATGATTTTTATTTGATGATTATAACTTGTTAACTCAAAATTATCGTTACAGGCAATATTCTATGAGCTTCAAGATAAATATTTTTTATAAACGCTGCTGGTTCGGCTATAATGCTGCATTGCATCATTATCTTGCGGAGGATATATGATGGAAAGATTTTATTTAATTCTGGAGAAACTTCTTAATGAAACTCAAGGTTCCTGATTTTATAAAGCAATTATTGCGGAAGAATTCTGCTGATGAGAAAGATCCTTTTTTTCGGAATATCCTTAAATATAACCTATGGCCTGCAAGAACCAAGCGGCTTTTCATTCTTAATGTTTTTTTTGGGTTTGTGTTGCTGGTCATCCTCGAACTGCTGCCTTTATCAAAGGTAGGCCAGAATATGATCAACGATAACCATGATTTTCTTATTTCTGAATCGTTTAAGCAGAATGCACGGGAAGGGAAGACTGTAAATGATGATATTGAGCTGGTATTACTTGACCGTACTTTCTACGAAACAAGTCCCAGTATGGGATATTGGACTCCTAAATTAAGGCTTAACGAGACTCTACTATTTATTCTGGATTCTGGAGCCAAGGTGGTAGTCATTGATTGCCGTCTGGACCGAGCTGTACCAGATGATAAAGAGAATGATGCATTTCTGATTAATTTTAAACAAAGTCTGGAAAAAGCACGGCAGACCGGAGCTGTTATAATTATTCCCAGGCTGGCCCTGAAAAATGGTGAGCGACCGACATCTTTTTCAACGGATTTCTGGATGCTTGCCGATAAATATAAGGATGTGCTGAAAGTTGGGGACGCCGGAATTATCCGTAACCCCGAAGATAAACGCATCAGACATTTGCGCTACTACAGGGTAGAGTCTGGGAAAGAAGATAAAAAGGTTCTGCTTTCTATATCTCTTTTGGCTGCTTTGTACGATCATGGGGCTGGTATGGGGGATGAGCATCGCAATCGTATTATCCAGAGTATTCTTGAGATTGAAAATGGGCAGCTGGACAGTAAACGTATAGAAATTTTTCATGATACGTGGATTAAATTTTTTCCGCAAAAAACCGGGAGTGACGATATTGAGGCCCGGCTGAAATTTATTCTTGCTCCTCGAAAGATATATATTAATAAAATAGGCTATGCCGGTGCTGCTCAGTCTAAGCATGTTCAGTCTGCGACTGGAATCAGGTTCAGAAAACCTGAAAGTTTTAAAGGGAAGCTGGTAATAATCGGTTCGGATTATGAAGATATCGGTGATATGCACCTTACCCCTATAGGGCGTATGCCGGGGGTATATATTATCGTCAATGCCGTTAATATGTTTTTAAACGGTGATCAGGTTCATGCTGATGCAGCTATCAGTTACCTGATTAAAATCATTACCGTGCTCGTTGTGTCTTTAGGAGTAGCACATCTGCCAGCCATCTTTGATCTTTTACTGCTTATTCTTGCCTATATGGCTTTCAGGCCGCTGAGTGCATACCTTTTTATTGAACATGGGCTGTTTTTTAATTCGCTGTTACTTCTGGCTGGAATAAGTTTTTTTGACTATGTAAATAACGTCAGTGAATATGTTATTGAGAGATTTTTATCTCTGGAGGAATAGTGAGTAAATATACCTTTTCTGCCATAATATTTTTGATCTGTATCTTAGGTTTTATTTCTCTTGCTGCTGCCGGAGGGGCAGTCGGATACGTACATGTGGACAGCTGGGATACTGCTCCTTCAGATGCATATGAACTTCACCGCGGGGGCCGGACGGTTAACAGTCTATATCAGGATATGCCTGTTCAAAATGGTGACTACCTGATTCCACTGAAAAAAGATTGCGTTATTTTGGAATACAGTTCCAATGACTGTTCTCCGGTTACAGTCAATGAACCGACAGAGGTCAGCTGTGTTCGTGATGATGCACAGCAGGGGTTTTGGCACAGTGTTTATGATCGGATTAATTTTTTTTCACCCAGATATGAACTTGAAGAGACTCAAGGGACAACTATCCGTGGTGAGACATTTGATGATGACAAAATTGATAGGCCGGATACAGCTAAAAGCCATGACAAGGAAAAGTGGTAAAGAATTATTATTTATCATCGGTAAACTGAATTTTAGAAATAATATTCAGCTGATTTTTATCTAAAAAAGGTTCACGGGCATTACCTGTGAACCTTTTTTATTGAGTTTTAACCGGCTATTGAGCTTTATGAACAACGAGCTGATCAAATGGTATGTTCCATCCGAACTTGGTACAGGCGTCAACACTATAGCGTTGCAAGGCTCTGTTTAAGCGACCATAAAGTTCGGCAACACTTCCATTGAAATCAACGATAATTACAATGTTTAATGATGACGCTCCGGCTGACTCAAATTCAACCTTGAGACTCAGAACATGCTTTTCATATCCATCTTCCTGAAGCTTAACTTCAATGAATTCTTTTGCCTGAACAAGAATTGAATTGGTGCTTTCCGCCTGATGTGCGTAATCAATACCGAAAACAGATTTCAAGCGGAAATTACGTGAGAGATTCTTTGGGCTGAGGCCCAGAAAATCCTGAGTCTGATATGTCACATACGTTCCACCGCGCTGGATCAGTTCGACCATATCAGGAGACTGGCTGATGACCTTTCCGCGGGTGCCGTCAGAAAGGATTACCCAGTCATCAACGCGGCAGGGAAACCAAGGCTCGTTACTGCTGAATGAACGTGAAATCTGGCCTGAAAGCTTTTCAATAGGAAGTCTTATTACACTCGGGTTCAGCGCCGGGTTTCTCAGTTTGGTGAAAAGTTGCAGCCTTTCAACTTCCCATGGAACACCATTATGAATAATTCGCTCATTTTCACGTACAGATCCTAAGTTCAAGATCAGTTTTACCTGTTCATAGTAGCGGGTAAAGCCTTCTCTGGCAGTCCAGAGCGCACCGATCAAGAAAATGAAAGCGATGCTTAACAAAAACCAGTCGCCTGAAATATAAAGAGTAAAAAGAGAAGCAACAGTCGCCACCATAACCGTCATGAAGAGTAGAACTACTTCAATAAGGCGTATGTAAAATGGACGTTCTTTTGTTTTAAAAGCTGGATGAATTCTTCTGAATCCACGATCAAAAAGTCTGAAGGCAAGAAAAACACCGATAAAGGTTAACAGCGCAATGAAAATATTCTTACCACGGCTTTTAAAGAAAACCGCCATCACTTTCATTGTCGATTCATAGAACGATTTTTTTTCTTTTTGCAGTTCGTTCAGCTCAAAATGGGCAACATCAAGCTGATTATTGATATTGGTCTTCTTTTTTTCAAATTCAATTTTAAGTCTTTGCAGCTCCTCTTTGAGCTGTTCGGATTTGGCGGCGGATATAAGTTTATCGATGTTTGCTACAGCTTCATTTGCACTTGGCAGCCTGCTTTCAAAATATGCAACTCTTGATTTTAGACGCTCTATCTGGCGAGGTCTTTTGGTCATCTCTTTTAGTTCGTTAAAGAGAGGTTTAATTAAAGTTTCAATTTCTTCCTGCCATTGGAAATGTTGTTGTATTTCTTCATTGAAAACAGATGAATCAATTCCTGTAGCAACTTTCACAAAGTTTTGATGAACTTTTCTAAGTTGGTTTTTAAGATCGTTTATTTTGGCGGAAATAGCTTCTTTATCTACTGGATGCGTAATATTTTTCCGTACTTTTTTTGCAGCTTTAAGCTGACTTTTCAATTCCGATTTGTATTGCAGCAGGTTTGCAAGAGTCTCTGCCTGAGCTGGATTTTGAAATGCACTGGCCGTTATTTCCGCACTTTCAATATTTGCAGCGCTGGTGATGCTTTCACTTTCTGCAAAAACGATATTGGCCGAAAGCAGTAAAAGACCGGCAAGCATGATGCTTACATATAAATTTCTATAAATTCTCATTTGAAATCCTGTTCGATTGGATAGTGATAAAAACTTTGTCAGTTTGTTTATAATATGCGTATTTTAAAACTGGTCCAAGCTTAATTTTATTATTTAGCCCAGTCCAGCTTAAGAGCGCCCGTGCTTTTTAAAACTCATAGGGCGCATTGCTCTATTATTAATTTTATTATTCCAAATAGCTGGATATTTCAGGTTGTTGCAAGATCAAAAGGTGGAACATGGATGCTAGCCCGGCAAAGGCTTATGTGAAATGCATGGGATTTTTGATTTCGGCCCGTGGCTTTTTACTGTTTTTTTAAAATATCCAGCACAATTTTTCTCTTATGCATGGCATCAGAGAGGGTTGTTTCATAGTCGTTAGTGCGTATTTTTTGCAGGTCATTGAGTTGGTATTTCATGTCCAATCTCAACTGGTTTCCAAGTTGCAATGCAGCTGATTTTTTATCGACAGTTCCGGATGTTCCAGAGCATTTTAGGTGTCTTACACGTAGATGTCCCTGGTATACAGGCGTCATTCTTTGCAGGCAGAGTCTTAAATCCCGGTCTACGTCATCGAATTGGGACGGGGAGAATCTAATGTCAAATCCTCCGATTTTTTCAAGATCAGACATTCGCATAATATGGCAGCATCCGGTAACTGATACACAAGGGCGAACGTAGTCGAATTGTCCGTAGTCTTGTGTCTGGTGATGAATGTCCGTAGGGCGTAGTTGGGGATAGTGGTAACCTAATTCGTTCTTTGCTTTTGAGCCTGCTTTTAAATGCAGGTCCACACTTTGTAATTTGTGTGATGAGTTTGCATCTACCACTTTGCATCCCCATACTCCGGCATCTGGGTATCTGTTGATAGCCGCTCCAAGTTTCTGCAACCAGTCTGTTGGAGGCAGTGCATCATCATCAAGAAAAGCTGCAAATTCAGCTTTGGATATTTGGGGGTGGTATAGCAGCCAGTTACGTGCAGCCGGGGCTCCTATGTTGACATGCAGGTCAAAGCGTTTCATAGGAAGATCGCCTCTTCTCCTGGATATGCTTTCCCATTTATTAATTACTGCAGCAGTGTTATCAGTGCTTCCGTTATCAAGAACAGCGATGAAAGTATTTTCATATCTGGCCGCAAAAACGGCTTCAAGCGTTGCATTCAGTTCTTTTGCCTTGTTGTAACTGTAGATTAGTATGGCGACTTTTCCCGGAGGATTACAGCTTTCCTGATCACTTTTTTCAAGTAGTTCTGACGTTCGCAGCAGGCTGTTTATGTACCAAGGACGGTCTGAAATATCTTTGGCATATTCATTGATAGCATCATCTCTTAAACCAGTACGCAGCAGACATTCTGCAAGCCGCACCCGAGCTTCCGGGAAAGTTCCATAGTTAAGTGTTTTGATATATTTAGTTGCAGCCTGATCATATCTTTTCTGTGCAAATGCCATATTGGCTTCTAAAAAATGTTGAAGAGGTTTCATATCCTCTATGTCCATTTTTTCAAGTTGCCTTCTGGCCAAAGTCCGGAAAGGTTTTTCGAAACATAATTCCTGCATTTCAAGGGCTAATTTTAAAGTCGCTATGCCTTCAGGATTATTTTCAAGCAGACTGGTAAGTATGTCTGCTGCTTCGTCATGGAGTCCCCGATGAATCAGGCGGCGTATACGCTGCTCCTGCGGGGCTAAATTAACCGGTTTTGATTCTTTGGCTATGCGGGATAGCATTTTTCCTGTTGGAGATTGAAGGGCGTCTGCTCCCAGTATGGAACTTGCTAATTGTGCGCTTTGGATATTTAAGGGGTCATGGTTCCATGCTGCCAGCATGGTCTCACAAGCAAGCCTGTAGTACAGGGCACGCTGATCGGTTTCCGTCTGGCTGAATTTAATACACTGGTAGCCGATCTCGGTTAGATGTGTGCGCCCAATGCCCCCGGCAAGTAAGTTTACCGTTAGCTCTTGAGGAAGACTTGTCCAGAGTGTTTCCATATATATTGCCCTTGATATATTTAGCAGTTGCTTTTAATAAATAACTATACTCGTTAACCCGTATGTTTTCAAGGAGTTTACTATGTCGGAGAGGCGTTTGGCTGTTGTTATTCTTCACTATGGTGACCCTGATTTGACTGCGAGAGTGAAAGAACAACTCAAAAGAACAGATCCCAAATGGGCCGAAAATATCTTCGTTCTGGATAATCATGCTCCATGTCCTTTTCCTGATTCATGGCTTAGACTTGAAAAAAATATTTATTGGGCCGGTGCCTTAGATTATTGTCTGAACAAATTCAGTGACATGGGGTACAGTCATCTTTGGTTTCTTAATAACGATATATTGTTCGGCTCAAAGTCTCCGCATATACAGCGTGCCTGGAAGCGTCTTGAGCTTCTTGATTCGCGTTTCGGACCAGTAGGAGTTTATTCTCCCTCTACATACAAAAATCAATATCATCCGCAAATGATTGAAAAGCCTGAAATGCAGTATTCCATTGTTCCGTATATTGACGGTATCGCCCCCTTGTTTCGGATTGAAAGCCTCAAAAGTATCGGAGGCTTGGACTACGAAGGCAACCCATACGGTTATGGAGTTGATGTGTGGAATACCCTTGCATTGCACCGGGCCGGATGTCCTGTTGTAGTAGATCATCAGGTTGTGATGAGGCATATCTACCATAGTACTGCTAAAAATGAGATAGGGTTTCTTGACACTGCATCCCATTTTGAGTCCGAATATATGACAAAGCGTCTTGGTAATGACTATAAAATTCTCCTTAAAGATGAGCTTACTCTTTGTAGAGACTTTGATAAATTTTAGATGTGCCAACTTATGTTGGGCGGGTTAGGTTGACCGAATGTATTTATATAATACATAGTCTCGCTTCAAGATACTCTCGTTTCAAAATATGAGAGGGGATTTAAGACTTTAAAATAACTACTCATCAGACTGGAATATATGGGCTATGTCCACGGGGAAGTGGGCTGAGATATAAACGATGTACAGGAAAGTAAGTGAATGGAATAGTGCGATGTTTAGCAAGGATCTGTATTTTCAAAATGAACTGAGAGCTTATCGAGAATTGAAGTCGCACTTTAATATAAATATTTTTGATCATGATTTTGAATAATCTAGAACATGCCAGAATAATTATAAAAAATTAAAAAATATCTCCACCCGAGTACCAGATTTAAACAAGCAGGATAACTTCCAAATTTAATGATATACTGGATTTAAAGAAAATTATTCCGATTGATAATAGTAATCCAATTTTTAATCTTAGTTACGCATATCCCACAAACAATCGATGAAAATCGCATAGATCATGGCAACGTTTATCTCTTGAATCCATTTAAGTAGTTGTGTACTTTGCAGCCCGCAGAAGAAAATATGTTTTTTTATGCTCCCTGAATATGTGAATGATTTTTACCCTATGTGTGGGATGATCAAAGCACGCAAAAAAAGGCTTACAACGTTTAAGTCGTAAGCCTTTGAATATGCTTGGTGCGGCAGGAAAGATTCGAACTCTCGGCCAACGGCTTAGAAGGCCGTTGCTCTATCCAACTGAGCTACTGCCGCTCAAGAGATGCTTCTTTTATACAAACCGTAGATTGCGGTCAAGTAAAAAAAAGGAAAAAAGTTGAAATTTAGTAATTATTTTAAATTTAGCCGTTATTTGGATGAGCTTGGGCTGTTTCATATGGATTTAAGCCTTGGCAGAATGGAAGAGTTTGTACGCAACTGGGGCGGAAAAAACAGCTTTCCGGTGATCCATGTTGTCGGGACGAATGGTAAGGGGTCAACTTCATCATATATATCATCAATTGCGCAGCAGTCAGGACTCAAGGTCGGAACCTATACATCACCGCATTTCATTACTCCCCGTGAACGCGTAACAATAAACTCGGCTATGCTTTCAGAAGATGAGTGGTGCGAGGCGGCTAATCAGGTGATGGAGATTGTTCCTGATGCCGGGCTTACTTACTTTGAGCTGCTGACCTGTATGGCATTGGTGATATTTAAGAATAAAGGAGTCGACCTTGCCGTAATGGAGGCCGGACTTGGAGGTCGCTTTGACGCTACCAATACAGTTGATCCTGACCTCACTGTTTTTGCCCCTATAGGTCTTGACCATGAAAAGCTCCTCGGATCAACCATTGAGCTTATAGCAGCGGATAAAGCCGATGCCATGCGGCAAAATGGCCTTGCTGTCACTTCCGCTCAGGTTCCTGAAGCTCTGAAGGTTCTTAAATCACGGGCAGCTGAGCTTAATTGCAAATTAAATTTTACAGATAAGTTGCAATGTGTTGCTGATTTAAAACCGGCTCTTTCCGGTGAGCATCAAAAGCAGAATGCACATCTGGCCTGTTGCGCATGGCGTCTTTTTTGCGAAAAAGGTGGACTTGAATTTAATGAGCAGTCAGTGCGTGTGGGAGTTGAACAGGCTTTTATTGCCGGACGTTTGCAGACAATAAAATCTGACCGTACATTTATACTGGACGGTGCTCATAATACACACGCATTCATGGCTCTTGAAAAAGAACTTTCCAGCTCAGCAACTAAACCTGATGCAATAATCTTCGGTTGTATGAAAGATAAAAATCTTCAGCCTGTGAAGGAAACTCTTTTCCGTTTGACTGACGGCCCTGTGATCGCTTGCGGCATACCCGGTAACGAACGGGCGTTTCTGTATAAAGAGCTTGCCGAGGCCCTTGGAAACAGTTCAAAAGCGGCTGCAAATATTGATGAAGCATTGTCTCTTTTAGGTTCTGATGAAAAAACAGTACTAGTCTGCGGTTCCTTGTATTTACTCGCAGCTTTTTATACAAGATATCCAGAATTTTTAAAAAAATAGTTTTGTGAGAAATTGTTCGTAATAGATAGATTGTTTTTTTATACGGTTTAAAAGCAAAATTATTGTTTAATATTAAATCTGGACCCTTTAAAGGTTTACCGGAAGGGCCGCCGGAGGCATTCTTTGTCCAATCTTTTTAAATATCTGCCCTCTGTTGATTCCGTCCTGAACAAATTGGAGGAAGAGGGTGTAATTGATGGTCTGCCACGTGCGTTGTCACGTGATCTGGTTAATGGTTTTCTTGATGTCTGCCGTGAGGAAATCAAAGGCGGCATTATTACGGAGGAAAAGCAGCTTTCCAGTGAAAATATTTTTCCCCGTCTGGCCTGTCATGTGCGCGCCGGTGCTAAACCTCATTTTCGCAGGGTGCTTAATGCTACCGGAGTTGTTGTGCATACCAATCTTGGGCGTTCTCTGCTGGCAGAATCGGCAGTTAAAGCCGTGACGGAGGCTTGTGCCTGTTATTCCAATCTTGAATTTGATCTTAAGACCGGAGAGCGGGGCAGCCGTTACAGTCATGTTGAGAAGCTGATCTGCGAAATTACCGGTGCTGAAGCTGCTCTGGTGGTTAACAATAATGCTTCTGCTGTCTTAATTACCCTTGAAACCCTTGCAAAAGGTCGTGAAGCTGTTGTTTCGCGCGGACAGCTGGTTGAGATCGGCGGGTCTTTCAGAATACCTGATGTCATGACCAAGAGCGGGGCAGTTTTACGTGAGGTCGGGGCTACCAACCGCACTCATCTGCATGATTATGAGAATGCCATAAATGAAGAGACTGCACTGCTCATGAAAGTGCATACTTCAAATTTCAGAGTGATCGGGTTTACCAAGGAAGTCTCAGGCGGTGAACTGGCAGAACTCGGCCGAAAATATGAACTTCCCGTATATGAAGATCTTGGCAGCGGTAATCTGACCAATTTTTCAGGTTTAGGGCTTATGCGTGAACCGACTGTACAGGAAGTTGTTGCCGAGGGCGTAGATGTGGTTTCATTTTCAGGAGATAAAGTTCTGGGTGGACCGCAGGCGGGAATCATTGTCGGCAGTAAAAAGTATATAGACATGATTAAGAAAAATCCGCTTAACCGGGCTGTGCGGATCGATAAAATGACACTGGCAGCTCTTGAAGCTACTTTGCGTCTATACCTTGATCCTGAAACTGCGATGCGTGAGGTTCCAACTGTACGCATGATTACCGAGAAACCGGAAAATCTTAAAGCTCAGGCTCAGTCTCTGGCCCGTGTTATGCGGCGTGTACTGGGTGAGAAGGTTATCATCGGAGTACGTGAAGGCGTGTCCCGTGTGGGTGGTGGCGCTTTTCCAGAGCAGGATTTGAAAACTTTTCTGGTTACCGTTGTTCCGCAGAATAATATCTCTGTTGAGTTACTTAAAGAGCGTCTGCTCTCAACAGAACCGCCTCTGGTGGCAAGAATTGAATTAGATGCATTCTGTCTTGACCCGCGTACCCTTTCGCGGGAAGAATATAAGCTTGCAGCAGAAACTGTTTCTCAGGCACTTGGTTAAATCTGTTGTGCCGAAATAATTAGATTTTATATTAAGGAATAAATAATGAATAAATCACTTGAGCATGAAACTAAAAGTTGTTGGGAGCTTTATCAGGCTGATGAGCACCAGCAGGCAATGGATGATCTTGCTGCCCGTTATATTGATTTTCTTACCCGCTGCAAAACAGAGCGTGAGACAATTAAGTATGTAGAAGAAAAACTTGAAGAAGCTGGATTTGATGATTTTATCGGGTCTGATAAATGCTTCCGCAGTTTCCGCGACAAAACAATTTTTATTGCCCGTAAAGGTAAGAATCCTCTTTCGCAGGGATTCAGATTAATCGGCGCACACGCTGATACTCCCCGTCTGGATCTTAAACAGCATCCTCTGTACGAAGATCTCGGCATGAGCATGGCTAAAACTCATTATTATGGCGGTATCAGAAAATATCAGTGGCTGGCACGGCCTTTGTCTTTGCATGGTGTAGTGATCAAAGAAAGCGGGGAGAAAGTCGATGTTGTCATCGGTGAGGATCTTAATGATCCGGTTTTGACGATTCTCGATCTTTTGCCGCACCTTGCCTATAAGCAGGTTGAAAAGAAAGTCTCTGATGCATTTGAAGCTGAAAAGCTTAATATTCTTATGGGGCATTCCATTTCGTTCTCCAAAGATGAGGAGAAAGAAGGTGAAACAAAAACATCCGTAAAACGCAAAGTTCTTGAAATTTTAAATGAAAAGTACGGTATTATCGAGGAAGATCTGTTCAGTGCTGAAATGCATATTGTACCTGCCGGACCGGCCCGTTACGTGGGACTCGATAAATCTGTAGTTGGTGGATACGGGCAGGATGATCGTTCTTGCGTATTTCTGGCTCTTGAAGCTTTTCTCAATGCTCCGCAGCCGGAACATGCACAGGTTGTGCTTTTTTATGACAAGGAAGAGATCGGTTCTGAAGGTTCAACTGGTGCTAAATCTCTTTTCTTTGAATATTGCCTCGAAGATTTAATCGAAGCATGGGAACCAAATGCCAAGCTTTCACGGGTAATGATGGCCGGTAAAGCTCTTTCTACAGACGTACATGCCGCTATCGATCCGGATTATCAGGATGTTCATGAAAAATTTAATTCAGCTTACCTCGGTTACGGTCCCTGTTTTTGTAAATTTACCGGGCATCGTGGAAAAGTAGGAGCCAATGACGCTCATCCTGAGTTCGTGGCATGGCTGCGTAAAATACTCAGTGAAGCACAGGTTCCATGGCAGATGGCTGAGCTCGGCAAAGTGGACCTCGGCGGAGGCGGAACTGTTGCTAAGTTTCTTGCTCTCTACGGAATGGATGTTATCGATTTTGGCCCTCCTGTACTGTCCATGCACAGTCCGTTTGAGTTGACCAGTAAGGCTGACCTTTACGCAACCGAACTGGCTTTCAGGACTTTTTTGAAGAACTAGGATTAAGAATGGTTTGATTTTCCCTCCGGGGGCTTAAACCCTTTTTGAAAAAAGTGTTTAAGAATTCCCAAAACTTTTATTAGTTTAGGCTGGATCTAAAATTTAATAAATCTGAGTTGCTTTTATGTAACTCAGAGCGGCAGCATATTAAAAAGTTTTGAAGGGGAGAGTCCAGAGAGGGGAAACTTTTCAAAAGTTTCCCCTCTCTGGCCGCCGGAGGCTTATAAAAATTGGAGGCTAGATGCCTGTAGTAATGGGGACGGCTGGTCATATTGACCATGGTAAGACCAGTTTGATCAAAGCGTTGACCGGTACAGATTGTGACCGTCTGGCTGAGGAAAAGAAGCGTGGTATTACCATTGAGCTTGGTTTTGCCAGTCTCGACCTTGGCGGTTCTGATTCGCTGAGTATTATCGATGTGCCGGGCCATGAGAAGTTTGTGAAAAATATGGTTGCCGGAGCAGCAGGGATTGATTTTGTATTGCTGGTTATAGCTGCTGATGAGGGTGTAATGCCTCAGACCCGTGAGCATCTTGAGATTTGTACGCTGCTTGGTATTGAGCAGGGTTTCGTAGTTCTGACTAAAGTTGATATGGTTGATGAGGAATGGCTTGCACTCGTTAAAGAGGATGTGAAGGAATTTCTGGCGCCCAGTTTTCTGGCAGATGCTCCTGTTCACGCTGTGTCTTCCCATACAGGACAGGGGCTTGATGGGCTTAAGACTGAGATCGCAACTTTCATGAAGGATTTCGCTCCTAAAAGACGTACCGATCTGGCCCGACTGCCTGTAGACAGGGTTTTTACTATGAAAGGGCACGGAACCGTAGTTACCGGAACATTGATTTCCGGTAAGCTTTCTGTGGGTGATGATGTCGTGCTTTATCCTGAAATGACGGAAACCAAAGTCCGCAGCCTACAGTCGCATGGCAGCAGCGTGGAAACTGCTCCGGCAGGTCGTAGGACTGCTGTAAATCTTCATGGTCTGGACGTGGATGATGTTGAGCGTGGAGAAGTTCTTGGCCGTCCCGGTACGCTTTTTCCATCAACTGTGTGGGATGTAGAGATTACATGCCTGCCGTCTTCACCCAAGTCGCTTAAACATCGTAAAGAGATTCATTTTCATCATGGTTCGAAAGAGGTTATGGCGAAGGTATATTTTCTTGATCGTGAAAAACTTGAAAAAGGTGAGAGTGCCGTTTGTCAGGTGCGCTTTGATAAGCCTATGACCGGAGTTTACGGGGACCGTATTGTTCTCAGGTCCTTTTCGCCTCTCAGAACCATTGCCGGCGGCAGTATTATTAATCCGCTGGGGCGTAAAGTTAAACGTTTCTCGGATGACGTGAAAAGACTGGAGTCATTGATTGACGCAGATCCTGAAGATTTGATTCTGACTCAGCTCGAACTTGCGGGAAATGCCGGACTTACTTTTCAGGAACTTTCTATTTTGACCAATGTAGCATCCAAGCCGCTGGAGAAAATGTTGCAGAGTCTGGGCGGTCAGCAGAAAGTTTTTCTGTTTGATAAGGAAACAAGAAGCTTTGTTTTTGGCGGTCATTATGACCTGCTTGCGCAGGGGCTTATAGAGCACTTAAAAGAATTTCATAAAAACGAGCCTATGAAATCTGGTGTATCGCGAGGTGAAATTGGTTCGACATTCGGTAAAAAACTGCCATCTAAGTTGTTTCATGCCATAGTCGAGAAACTGCTGAAGAAAAATGACATTGTTGCAGTTCAGGAAATTCTGCATCTGCCCGGTCATAAGGTCTCACTGGCCTCTGACCAGCAGAAATTAAGAGATACGTTACTTGAAGTGTATGAAAAAGGTGGATTGACACCTCCAAATATTAAAGATGTACTTGAACCTTTGGAACTGACTTTTAAAGAGGCTGCTTCAGTATACAGACTGTTGCAGGATGCAGGTCTGCTGGTTAGAATTAAAGAGGATATGTATTTTTCAAAATCTGCTGTTGATGGCCTGCAAAAGACTCTTGAGGGCTATTTCACAGACCACGATGAACTGGGACCGCAGGATTTTAAGGAACTTGTAGGTCTATCTAGAAAGTTCTCTATTCCGTTGCTGGAATTTATGGATAAAGAGAAGTTTACTATGCGTGTGGGCGATAAGCGCAGGCTTAGAAAACAGATCTAGTACTGTTAAATACAAGACGTCGGATTCCATATGAATCCGGCGTCTTTAAATTTATATAATTGTCTAATTGTGGATAATGATTATTTATAAGATATAGGTGTATTATGGATACGAAGAAGCGTTTAAATCATATACTGGAAGTTTTGAGTGGGCAGGGTAATCGTCTTACTCCGCAAAGGATTGCCATAATCTCTGCTATTGTTGAGGATGATTCACATCCCAGCGTAGAAAAGGTATATGCTGAAATTAAACGCGATTTTCCTACAACCAGCCTTGCAACTGTATACAAGACTATCAAATTGCTTAAGGATTCAGGTGAAATTCTGGAACTTGAATTCGGAGATGAAGGAAGCCGTTTTGATGGTCGTAAACCTTATCCACACCCACATCTCGTCTGCACCCAATGCGGCGCTGTAATAGATTCTGATATGGAAAATTTTGATGAATTTATTAATAAGATGACTGCAGAATCAGGGTTTAAAATTCAGGGACATAGATTCGATATTTACGGTTTATGCCCAGCCTGTCGAAATTAAGCTTACTTTTTTGATCTTATTGGGATAATAAAGCTAATAGAGCTTGCGTTGGTAATGGATAATCATTATCTGTAAATAATGTTTATTCATAATTGTCTTTGATTATGTTGAATTTATCCATGACCCATCGAAAAATTCTTAAGATCATTTAAAAAGGAGTTTAAAATGGCTAAAAAAAAATTAACAACCAATTTCGGCGCGCCGGTTCCTGATAATCAGAATGCTATGACTGCCGGACCCAGAGGACCGATGCTTTTACAGGATGTATGGTTTCTTGAGAAACTTGCTAATTTTGACCGTGAGGTCATACCTGAGCGGCGGATGCATGCCAAAGGGTCCGGTGCATACGGAACATTCACAGTAACTCACGATATTACCAAATATACAAAAGCAGCTCTTTTCTCGGAGATAGGTAAGAAAACAGAAATGTTTGTGCGTTTCTCCACTGTAGCAGGGGAGCGTGGAGCAGCTGATGCTGAGCGTGATATTCGTGGTTTTGCTATGAAGTTCTATACTGAGCAGGGAAACTGGGATCTCGTCGGTAATAATACTCCGGTCTTTTTTTTGCGTGATCCTCTGAAATTCCCTGACCTTAACCATGCTGTAAAGCGTGACCCAAGAACAAATCTGCGCAGTGCAAAAAATAACTGGGATTTCTGGACTTCACTGCCTGAAGCATTGCATCAGGTGACTATTACTATGAGTGACCGTGGTATTCCAAAGAGCTATCGCCACATGCATGGATTCGGAAGCCATACTTTCAGTTTTATCAATGCTGAAAATGAACGTTTCTGGGTGAAGTTTCATTTCCACACGCAGCAGGGAATTGAGAATCTTACTGATGAAGAAGCAATGAAGACAGTTGGTATGTGCCGCGAAAGTCATCAGCGCGATCTTTATGATTCAATCGAAAATAAGGATTTCCCACGCTGGAAGATGTCTGTCCAGATTATGCCTGAAAAGGATGCTGCAACTTATAAGCACAACCCGTTTGATCTGACTAAGGTGTGGTATCGTGGAGATTATCCACTTATTGAAGTCGGTGAGTTTGAACTCAATCGTAATCCTGAAAACTATTTTGCTGAAGTGGAACAGTCTGCTTTCAATCCCGCAAGCATCGTTCCCGGTATAAGTTTTTCACCGGATAAAATGCTTCAGGGCCGCTTGTTCTCTTACGGAGATGCTCAGCGTTACCGTCTTGGGGTTAACCATCACCTTATTCCAGTTAATGCAGCCCGCTGCCCTGTGCACGGCTATAGTCGTGACGGAGCTATGCGTGTTGATGGTAATTACGGCAGTACTCTTGCTTATGAACCAAATAGTTATGGTGAATGGGAAGAACAACCTGATTTCTCTGAACCGCCTCTTGATATCGAAGGGGCAGCAGATCATTGGGATCATCGCGAAGATGATGATTATTACACCCAGCCGGGGTTGTTGTTCAATCTGATGAATGCTCAGCAGAAGCAGGTGCTTTTTGATAATACTGCCCGTGCTATGGGGGATGCTCCCATGGAAATCAAGAAGAGGCATGTCGGAAATTGTTTCAAAGCCGATCCTGCTTATGGTAAGGGTGTTGCCGATGCTCTTGGTATTGATATCAATGAATTAAAATAACTTTTAAAATATAACTTTGAAAACCGGATTCATTTTGAATCCGGTTTTTTTATGTCGTTTATTTGTGTTCATTCATTCTTAAAATCAAGAGGGTGTATGAAATTGATTTAAACGAGGCGGATTATTTCATTTTCTCATGTTTGGTTTGTCTGCATAAATTATCCCATTATAATTTGATATAGGTATCTCGAATGAACAGAATGGTGTATATTTATGTTGATTAGGATTTGACAACATAAAACGTTTGGCGTAATAGCCAAATGAAAGGAAGAGATATAATGAAATCAATAAATGTGATGAAGCCTCTGTGTCATTATGAGGCTAGAGCCAAGATAATGAAAGCCATGGCTCACCCGTCAAGGTTGATGATGGTTGATTCTTTGTCTCATGGCGAAAAATGTGTGTGCGAACTGACTGAACTTGTCGGTCATGATATCTCAACAGTCTCCAAACATCTGCGGATATTAAAGGATGCTGGCATAGTTGAAGATGAAAGGCGGGGAAAACAAGCGTACTATAGACTTAAGGTTCCATGTATTTTGAATTTTTTTCATTGCATAGAATCAGTTGTTGCAGCGAACAATAAATAAAAAAATTTTCCTGAACAATTGGCGAAATCGCCAAATGGAGTAGCTATGATAGATGACGGAACAAATACCACAAAATGTTCATGCAAAAAAGAGCCGGAAGACTATGGCAAAGGAGTACAATCAGGGATTGCTAAAATGATCCTGATTGGTGCCGTCTGTGTAGGAATCTGGTATGCAATATACAGCCAGCTTCTAAGTTTTTCAGAATGGTTTAGTTACTCAATCTTAGGGTTGTCAGCTGATAGCCATCTTGGCTCTGCCGTACAGTTTTTTGTGTACGACACTCCGAAGGTTCTCATGCTCCTGTTGATTGTCGTTTTTTTCGTAGGCATTCTTAGATCGTTTGTGACGGTTGATTGGACACGCCGCGTCCTTGCCGGAAAGAAGGAATCAGTTGGTAATGTCCTTGCAGCACTGCTAGGTGTTGTTACTCCGTTTTGTTCCTGTTCGGCGGTACCGCTGTTTATAGGATTCATGACAGCTGGGGTTCCCCTCGGCGTGACCTTTTCTTTTCTCATTTCTGCACCAATGGTAAACGAAATAGCCCTTGTTCTTTTATATGGCTTGCTCGGGTGGAAGATTGCAGCTTTGTATTTCGTAACAGGTATCAGCGTGGCCGTCGTCGCAGGATGGGTTATGGGACAAATGAAGCTTGAGAAATATGTAGAAGACTGGGTCATGGAAATTCGCGCAGGGGAAAGCGGATTAAGCGATCAGAAGATGACATGGCAGCAGCGCTTTGAATATGCCCTTGATTCCGTGAAGGACATTGTGGGGCGGGTCTGGAAATACGTTGTCATCGGTATTGCCGTTGGTGCTGGCATTCATGGTTACGTGCCCGAAGGGTATCTGGCCAGTATTATGGGCAACTCTTCCTGGTGGTCTGTACCTTTTTCGGTAGTGATAGGCATTCCCATGTATACGAACGCAGCCGGGGTTATTCCAATTGTCGAAGCACTGCTTGGCAAAGGAGCTGCACTTGGTACAGTTCTGGCCTTTATGATGAGTGTTATAGCATTATCTTTTCCTGAAATGGTTATTCTGCGAAAGGTACTTAAACCTCGCTTAATTTCAATATTCATCGGAGTTGTCGGATGCGGCATTTTGTTTGTCGGCTATCTGTTCAACGCAATCATCTAAACTGATTCTCAAGGAGAAAACAATGAAAATTCAAGTAATGGGCCCTGGATGCTCCAAATGTGAACAAGTGGAAAAAATTGTAAAAGAAGCTGTTGCTGAATCTGGCGTAGACGCCGAAGTTATCAAGGTTTCTGATTTTAAGGAAATAGCTTCATTCGGAGTATTCTCAACTCCGGCAGTGGCCGTTGATGGCGAAGTTAAAGTAATGGGAAAAGTGCCTAGTAAGAAAGACGTAATAAGCTGGATTAAATAATCTTTAATTCAGAGGTTCTTTCACATGTATAAAGGGGCTCCTGCAGTTATTCCTGAAAATATTAAACTTGTTGTGTCTGAAGTGAACAATATTATCGGAGCAGAATAGTGGTTAAGCATAATTTTGTTGTATTGCTGCTTTGCGTTGTGACAATGTCGGTTAGCTTGAGTTTTGTATTCGGAACGGTCGATTCTTTTGCCAGTTCAACATCTGCCGCAGATTTAATTTCCGGAGCTCCTCAGGAAGTTCCTGTAAAAGGAACAGTCACTATGATTGATCTGGGAGCCCATAAATGCATTCCATGCAAAATGATGGCTCCTGTTATCAAGGAACTTTCTGTTGAGTATGAAGGCAGGGCGGCTATCGTATTTATTGATGTGTGGGAGAACTCCAATGTCCCGCAGCAATTTGGAATCAGAGCGATTCCCACCCAGATCTTCTATGATGCACAGGGAAAAGAACAGTACAGGCATGAAGGCTTTATGGACAAACAATCTGTTGTTAAAGTTCTGCAGCGTCTGGGCGTGCGGTAGTTCATGGATCAGGTTTTCATCATCATTAACCAATGGATGACTGGAGGAGTGCTGGTCGGCGCTTTGGGATGCTTTTTATGGGGTATGGTCAGCGTGTTGTTCAGTCCCTGTCACCTGGCATCCATTCCTCTTATTGTAGGATATGTTGCCGGCCAGGAGAAAGTCATCGAAGGTAGACTGGCGACGATGTATGCGGTCCTTTTTACTACAGGGCTGTTTATTACTATCGCTGTGATTGGCCTGATCTGCTCATTGCTCGGACGCATGCTTGGTGATGTAGGTCCTTATTGGACCATTGTGGTGGGACTGATACTTATTTGGGTCGCTTTGGATATGCTCGGCATAGCACGGTGTTCCATGTCCGGCGGGCTGATGGGCAAATTGAAAGTAAAAGGCAAGTCCGGAGCATTTATCCTCGGGCTTGCCTATGGAGTGCTTTCCGGTTCATGTACTTTTGGTTTTATAGCTCCCATTCTGGCTATCATCACTATACAGAAGAATATTATTACCGGTGTCATTTTCATTGTACTTTTCGGTATCGGGCACTGCATACCTATCGTTGTGGCTGGTGGATCAGCAGCCATGGTCAAGAAGCTTCTTGCTAATTCTAATTGGCAACGAGGCGGATTTCTGTTCCGGAAAGTAGCGGGCGTAATTATTGGATTTCTTGGATTATATTTCTTTCTTTATCCATTTGTAAGCTCAGCCTAGCAAAATCATAATCATCTTTTTATGAAGTAATGGTTTAGGCCTCAAAGAAAAGGGATAAGCTGATTATTTCAACCTGATGTTTTTAAAAAGCAAAAAAAAAGGACCGGATGAAAATCCGGTCCTTTGATCTTTTTTTATGGGGTGAGTGAAGGGACTTGAACCCTCGGCCACTTGGGCCACAACCAAGTGCTCTACCAACTGAGCTACACCCACCGCAAAAAAGTGATCAGAGTTTACTGATCTATTGTGGAAATATGGGGTGAGTGAAGGGACTTGAACCCTCGGCCACTTGGGCCACAACCAAGTGCTCTACCAACTGAGCTACACCCACCGCGTGTGAGAAGTGTGTTTAAACAAGCACGGCTATATGGTCAAGAAGTTTTTGAAAAAAAATGAAAAATAGAGCATAAAGGATCCATTCAAGTATGAAAAACGAAATTTATATGAAATTCTTGCTTTGCGCTTAGACGAAAAATAATTTATTTGCCGTGTTCACTATTCAGCCAGAATATGCAACGAACATTTTACATAAAATATTATTAAAACAGTCAGGCGATTTTAAAGGAGTTTATTTTCCACCAGCCGATGAGGCTAAATTACCTGTCTGAGTGTATAGCATCTATTCATTAAAATAAGGAATAAAAATGGATAAATTAGTTATTGAGGGTGGAGTTCCTCTTCATGGTCCCATCAGAGTCAGCGGTTCTAAAAATGCGGCTCTGCCGATTCTTCTTGCATGTATTCTGCCTCAGGGACAGGTCAATCTTACAAATGTACCACGCTTAAGAGATATTCATACCACTCTTAAACTTCTTGATATTCTCGGTTGTGAAACTTCATTTGACGGAAACAACGTTACCAGCACTGTTTGTGATCTCAAAGTTGAGGCCCCTTATGATCTGGTAAAAACAATGCGTGCTTCAGTGCTCTGCCTGGGGCCTCTGCTGGCTCTTAAAGGTGAAGCTAAGGTAGCTCTCCCCGGTGGTTGTGCTATCGGCGCAAGGCCCGTTGATCTGCATCTAACTGCATTTGAGCAGATGGGGGCAACTTTTGATCTTGATTCAGGTTACATTCATGGACGCTGCGATAAATTAAAAGGGGCACATATCCATTTTGATTTTCCAACTGTGGGTGGAACAGAGAATGTGCTTATGGCTGCTTCGATTGCTGAGGGTGATTCTATTATCGAAAACGCTGCTCGCGAACCTGAAGTTGTGGACCTTGCAAATTTTCTAAATGCCTGCGGTGCTAAAATAACCGGACATGGAACCAGTCTTATTAAGGTTGAGGGCGTTTCCTCACTGCACGGTTGTGATTACAAAATTATGCCGGACCGCATTGAGGCCGGAACATATATGGTTGCCGCTGCAATGACAGACGGTGATCTTCTTATTGAAGATTGTCCTTTTCTGGAACTGGACTCCGTAGTTTACAAGCTGGAACAGATGGGCGTCTTTATGCAAGAGGAAGAAGGCGGAGTAAGGGTGCGCCGTAAAAACGGTAATCTGATCGGTGTTGATATCACTACTCAGCCATTTCCGGGTTTTCCAACTGACATGCAGGCTCAGCTTATGACCCTTATGTGTCTGGCTGACGGTGCTGGAACCATTGAAGAGAAAATTTTTGAAAATCGTTTCATGCATGTGCAGGAACTTATGCGCATGGGAGCAGATATCAAACTTAAAGGCCGTACTGCGATGGTTCGCGGAGTTGAAAGACTTACCGGAGCACCTGTGATGGCTTCTGATCTGCGTGCAAGTGCATCACTTGTTGTCGCAGGACTTGCCGCATCCGGACGTACTGATGTGCAGCGTATCTATCATCTCGACAGAGGGTATGAAAAACTGGAAGATAAACTTTCAGCCGTAGGTGCTCGAATCTGGCGGGAAAAAGAGTAATCGGCAAATTAGCTGATTATGAATTCTCCTGATGATTATTCAGTAATTACAGACAGGCCCGTTTTGGCGGGCCTGTTTTTATGGCAAAAGCTGATTCCGGCTTTTGTTTTAGGTCTACTTTCCATAAAGTGGATGCTTCCCGCATTTATTGCTTTTTTACTCTATATTTTTATCCTTATAATTTTTCGGCTGGAGAAGGGCACTATTGTTTTGCTGGTTTTTCTGTTCGGTATAGGAAACTGGTACGCCGGATATTCCATGCCTGAGCGATCCGTAGCCATGCCTGAATGGATGTCTGAACGTAAGAAGGTTGATTTTTCTGGTGAAATAGAAAGTGTGCGGGGTGTTCCGGGAAACAGATACAAAATTTTATTAAAAAATGTGGTCTGCAATTCAACCTCCGGACTGATGCAGCTGAACGGGTATTTAAACTGGACCTGGGATAAGCCTGACCGTACCCCCTTTGTCGGTCAGAAAGTTTTTCTTTACGGGCGGATTAAACCTGTCCATGGTTTCAAAAATGATGGCTTATGGGATTACGATTTCTACAACCTTACTAAAAATATTTTTTATAGAACGTATAGCAGAGGTCCACTCAAGGGAGTCGGCCTTAGGCATTATCAGCCTGATTCTTTACAGAAAATCCGCACTTCACTTCTCACGCATATATTGCAGAATGCTCCTCCTACACAGGGCGGGGCAATGTTTCCTGCTCTTCTTACCGGAGATAGATTTTATCTTTCCAACGATACTGTTGAGTTTATTCGCCGGGCTGGAGTCTCACACGTACTGGCATTGTCTGGATTGCATGTCGGCTTTATTGTTTCCATCGGCTTTGGGCTGGCGTGGCTGATTGGTCTTTTTGCCCCTTCAATCTACTTGAAAATTCCACGGCTGAAACTCGGAGTATTGTTTTCCATTCCCCCTGTACTTTTTTATCTCTGGCTTGGACAATTCACGCCTTCGCTGCTGAGGGCGACTTGTATGTTTGGATTCTGGGGGATTTTATTACTTATGGATAGAGGCAGAGTGCTACTGGACGGTTTGTTTCTAGCTGTGGGAATAATTCTTGTCTTTGCCCCGTTAAGTATCTTCGACCTTGGTTTTCAGCTTTCTGTTTTAGCTGTAGCAGGTATTGCTTTATTTTATCCATTGTTCAGGGGTTTGCTCCCTCATGGCAGAAATTTTGTAATCAAGCTTTTCAAATTCCTGCTGGGCATTTTATACGTAAGTCTTTGTGCGAACATTTTTCTGCTTCCTGTTTTAGTCTGGAACTTCGGTGTTCTCACTCCAAATCTTCTTTTTAATGTCATTTTTATTCCTTTGCTTGGTATTTTTATTATGCCTGTATGTGGTATGGGGGGGCTGGTCACATCATATGTCAGTCCTTATTTTTCAAAAATTTTATTCGGAGCAGGGGCCTCATGTTTTGAGGGATTGATTTCTATTGTGCGTTTAACATTAGAAGCTGGATGTTTACTAGAATATGCTTTTTACCGGCCCTTATGGGAAGATTTATTAGTTTACTATTTAATTGTCGGTCTGATTTTTTTCATTATCAATCGAAAAATTAAAGTTGCTGTTTTTTTTATTTTACCCATACTGGTGTTAATCTGTGTCAGGGTTTACGGTCAGGCTGAAACTAATGGAGTTCGGCTGGATCTTCTTGATACCGGGCAGTCTCAATGCATAGTTGTTACCGGCCCGCAGGGATCACGCACTGTTGTTGATGGCGGCGGCGGATTTGGAAATAGCTTTGATATGGGGCGTTCTATTGTTGGACCATGGCTGTGCAGTGGGCATCTGCCGCGTGTGGATAATATTTTTATGACCCACGGTGATCGCGATCATGCTGGTGGGCTGGCTTTTTTGCTCGAAAAATTTTCTGTGGGTAATTTTTATTCCAATGGAGATATTCCGTCTGGAAAAATAGGTGAAAGGTTTAAGAACGCATTTTTAGAAAACGATATAAAGCCGCAAGAGTTGTCTTGTGGTGATATAGTTGAGTTGGAGGATGGGTTGGTCATGGAAGTGCTGCATCCCTCAAAGAATTTTAAAGGCAGCAAGAATGATCGCTCACTTTATTTGCGCTTGTTATGGAATGGAAAACCATTGGCAACTATCGCAGGTGATTTGGGTAAACGGGGGTTAGATTCACTCCTTGCAAGCGGGATGGATCTTTCATCTGATGTACTTATTCTTCCTCATCACGGAAGTGCCGGATCTTTTTCCACTGATTTATACAGTGAAGTTAATCCTCGAATTGCACTTGCCGCTTGTGGATTTTTAAATCGTTTCAATTTTGTCTCAAAAAAAGTACAGTCTGAATTGGCTCATAGAAAAATCAAGCTTTATACGACTTCGAATAATGGTCACATTTTTAATATTTGGTTTGACAATAATAGCTTTCGTATGAATAAAAATGATAGGAAATATTTTATTTTTAGTCTGAACTGAATAACTTGATTTTAGTATACAAAAGTGAGACTCTGCTCCTGAGTAGGTTGTATATTTAGTTGTGTAAATACATACGGAGGTCTGACTGCATGCGAGTGCTGATTGTAGATGATGATTTTTACTGCCGCAATATGTTGCATGAGATCATGAAACCATATGCACAGTGTGACATTGCCGTTAACGGGGAAGAAGCTGTTTTTGCCTTTAAAAGGGGGCTTGAGGACGGCAAAGCTTACGATCTTGTTTGTCTGGATCTCGTGATGCCGGAGATGGATGGTCAACAGGCACTGCGTGAGATGCGCTCTATAGAGAAAGATTTCAGCGTAGAAGGCGATAGTGGCGTGAAGGTTATCGTTACAACTATGCTTGATGACCGCAAGGAAACTCATGATGCCTTTTTTCTCGGTGGTGCAACTTCTTATCTGGTTAAGCCGATTGAAGAAAATAAGCTTCTTAAGGAGCTTAATAATTTAGGTTTTAATCTGGAATAAAGATTTTCAGTGATTTTTATAAATTTTATTTTTTTAGTATTTGAAAAATGTTTGTGCTGATAAAAGCTTAGTAAATCCGCAGCAGTTGCTGCGGATTTTTTTTGCTAAATATTATATATTGTATTATTCAAAGTGATTAGAGCTTAAAAACACAATTGAAGTTCATCTGGAAGTGGTCTATTGTGTTGGCTTCATATCAAGTTTTTATCCGTCAGATAATGACGGTTTTATATAAGGTTTTTAATAATGTCTCAAATTTTAGGTGTTAAGTTTAATGATTTCGGGCAGATATATTATTTCTCGTCCGGTCCTTTTGTGGTGCGAGAAGGTCATTCTGTTCTTGTTAAGACTGAGCAGGGCATGGGGCTTGGCAGGGTTTCTGTTGTACAGCAGGATCTGCCGGAAGATGTGACCGAGGATTCTGTCAAAACTATCTATCGCCTTGCCGGTGAAGAAGACCTTACTGCCGATGCCGAAAATAGAGAGTTGGCCCGTGCAGCTCATAAATTCTGCAAGAACTGTATCGACCAGCAAAAGCTGGAGATGAAGCTTGTTGATGTTGAGGTCTTTTTTGATCGAAGCAAGATAATTTTTTATTTTACAGCTCCGGGAAGAATTGATTTTCGCGAATTGGTTAAGGATTTAGTTAAAGAATATCGTACACGCATTGAATTGCGTCAGATCGGTGTCCGCCATGAAACCCAGATGTTGGGAGCCATTGGTAACTGTGGACAGATTTGTTGCTGCCGAAGATTTATGCGTAAATTTATGCCGGTGACAATTCGGATGGCTAAGGAGCAGAATTTATTTTTGAATCCTACCAAAATTTCCGGTATTTGTGGTCGTCTTTTATGCTGTCTGTCTTTTGAGCAGGAAAATTATGAGCAGTTCCACAAAAAATGTCCTAAAATAGGTAAACGGTATAACACAATTCATGGAAGTGTTCGTGTCACCAGAACAAATTTTTTCAGTAATGCTCTGACTGTGGCTCCTGAAAAGGGTGATGAAATCGAAATTTCTCTTGATGACTGGCCAGATGTATTACGTCAGCCTTCTACAGAAAGTGGGGGAACTAATCGTTCTCGTGCGGATTTACCAAATGAGTCTAGTACAGATTTCAAAAGGGCAAAACAGAGCCTTATTTCTGCTGATAAAGAAAGCAGTCCCAGGCCTAGGCATTTAAAGCCCGGTGTTGCCGGGACATCTAGCCCTGAAGATAATACTCCTTTAGATGGATCAGGTATATCCAGTTCCGGACAGATGGATAGCTCTACACCTGAGCGTGGCAATCAGAAACGTTCGGATTCGGTACGTTCCAGGTCAGACCGACCTAAATTAAATAAGTCCAGACCTGATCGTTCCGGGGCGGAACGTAAGAAACGTCCAATAAAGCCGAAAGGTAGTCCGCAACATACAGATATTCAGAGTGGACCTGCTACTGATGCAAATGCAGGGGCTATTGAGAAGAATGAATCCTCTGGTAATTTGGATAAAAAACCTTCTTCAAAGGGGCGTCGTCCTTCAAGACGTAGACGCCGGAAAAAGCCTTCAGGACCTAAGAGCAAGTAAAATTTGCTAATCTTCGAGTTGTCCGCTATAGGGCTCATTGCATGTAGCGCACACAATCTTGCGGCCGGATGAAAATATCACTATTCTCACCCGGCTGCCGGATTTTTAATGCCGTATAGATTCGGATTTTTATTTGTCAGCTGAAATTATTTACTGAGATTAAAATCTGAAAATTTCGATTGTTATCACCATAACAGGAGACACCGATTTTGGATTCGTTTTTTATTACAACTCCCATTTATTATGTTAATGCCAAACCTCATTTAGGGCATGCTTATACAACAATTCTTGCTGATTCCATGAATCGGTTTCATAAGCTGTTGGGAGATGAAACTTTCTTTCTCACCGGAACAGACGAGCACGGTGATAAAATCGTGCAGGCTGCCGAAAAGGGCGGACAGACACCACGTGAATACGTTGATGAAATCAGCTCAATGTTCAGCGAATTGTGGCCCGGTTTGCAGATTGAAAATGATGACTTTATCAGAACAACTGAAGAGCGGCATATTAAATGTGTTCAGGAAGTTTTGCAGAAAGTTTACGATAAAGGTGACATCTATTTTGGTGAATACGGTGGTCATTACTGCTTCGGATGTGAAAGATTCTATACTGAAAAAGAACTGGTGGATGGTAAATGCCCTCAGCATGAAACTGTTCCTAAATATATTGCCGAAAAGAACTATTTTTTCAAAATGTCCAAATATCAGGATTGGCTCATTGGTCATATTAATACCAATCCAGATTTTATCCGTCCTGAAAGATACCGTAATGAAGTACTGAGTCTGCTTAAGTCCGGTGCTCTTGAAGATCTTTGCATCTCCCGTCCTAAGACCCGCCTTGAGTGGGGCATTGAACTTCCTTTTGATGAAAATTTTGTGACTTATGTATGGTTTGATGCTCTTATCAACTATATTACAGCTCTTGATTATCCTGAAGGTGAGAAATATAAAAAGTTCTGGCCCAGTGCTAACCATCTCGTGGCAAAAGATATCCTCAAGCCTCATGCTGTCTTTTGGCCTACCATGCTGAAAGCTGCTGAAATTGAACCATACCAGCACCTTAACGTGCATGGTTATTGGCTTATTAAAGATACTAAGATGTCAAAATCTCTTGGAAACGTAGTATCACCGCTTGAAATGGCTGATAAGTACGGTGTAAACGCTTTCAGATACTTTTTGTTGCGTGAAATGGTTTTCGGTAATGATTCAAGTTTTTCTGAAGATGCTCTGGTCGGCCGTCTTAATGCTGATCTTGCCAATGATCTGGGCAATCTATTCAGTCGTACTTTGTCTATGACCCATAAGTATTTCAACGGTCTTGTTCCCGCCCCCGGTGAAGAAGGCGATGAAGATTGCGATATTAAAAATATTGGCCGTAAAGCTATGGCTGATTTTCAAAATAATTTCCTTGAAGCCAAGTTTTCACGTGGCCTTGAAGGGCTATGGGAGCTTGTACGCGGGCTTAATAAGTATATTGATACAACTCAGCCGTGGACTCTCTTTAAAGAAGAAAACATGTCCCGACTTGGTACAGTAATGTATGTGTTGCTTGAAAATATGCGTAAAATAGCTGTACATCTCTGGCCTGTCATGCCGGAAGCAAGTGAACAGATGCTGGCACAGCTGGGTATTAAATTTATTCCTGAAAAGGTTAACCTGCAGGGTGAAATTGATGTTTGGGGACTTCTTGAACACGGTACTGAAGTAGCCAGCAAGTCTAACCTGTTTCCCCGAGTTGAACTCGACAAAAAGGAAACTGCACCTAAGAAAAAGAAAGAATCTAAAGCGTCCAAAAAGAAATCAGCAGAAGCTCAGACTGAGATTCCCGGTGTAATTGAGTTTCCTGATTTTCAGAAAGTGGATATGCGTGTTGGAACAGTACTTTCTGTTGCAAAGCATCCTGACGCAGATAAACTTTTGCTGGTAAAAATTGATACTGGTGATGAAGAACCACGTCAGGTTGTTGCCGGGCTTGCTGAATTTTTCAAACCAGAAGAACTTGAAGGTCGTCAGGTTATCGTTGTTGTAAACCTTAAGCCTCGCAAGCTCCGTGGTGAAACTTCACAAGGCATGATTTTAGCCGTTCGCAATGGTGAAGAAATGCAGCTTATGACTGTTACTGCACCTGTTGGAAATGGTTGTAAAGTATCATAGACAGCTGATTTATAAGTAATTAAAAAAAGGCAGTCCAGATGGGCTGCCTTTTTTATGGTCATGTACAAGATATGATCAGTGTATTTTGATTTTATCGGCGATTATCAAGAAAATTTAAGGTTGAATTCTTTTTCAAGGATATTCTTGGCGCGTTCTTCGTTTATTTTATACAGCTCCATATTAAACAATGCTTTGTGCCCACTCCAGTGTTGGGTAATACTTTTTAGATCTTGATGAGCACATGTATGGCCGAGTCTATGGACATCTCGGAACCATGCCATAGCTGTATCAAAGACAATTCCCAAATTATTCTTAAATTCCACCCATGGCTCGTTTTCTTCACGTTCTCCCATGATACCATCGAAGACATGAGCTCCAAATGGTCTGGCCGGGCCGAAGGGAGACGTGATTGGTCTTGCTTTTTTTAGATCAACCAATGCACACCATTCATTTACCCTGCATGAAGGCAAAGGCCAGGGCTGCTTGCGCAGACTGGGACAAACCATGTAATTTGTAACGTCAGTGGGTATATATCCTTGCGGATCTTTAGCCATGATTAGGAATTCTTTGAGTGTCGGGCGGTACTCAAGATATTTTTCCGGTGAACATTTTTTGTGATGAAATGCAGGACACTGGCAGCATAAACCTATTTCTCCTGCAGCGATGTGGTCACCTAGTGCACTGAAAAGGATGCTTACAGCATCACCTGTAAAGTATACATCATTGTGAATGGTAAGTACGTGGTCTTTATCTGTTTTTTCCCAACCATACTGATAACGGATAGAATGACGGTAATCTGTATCAGTCAGCATTTTTTCATCAATGTGATTAATCCAGCGCCAGTCTGTAGGTTCATAAAGAATAATATTGGGAAGCAGTTGTAAGATAAATTGCTTCCCGTATTCTTTTGTCTCTTCGGGCCGATCCCGAACGAACCATATTTTATCAATCCATTTCCCACTGTGTTTATTAAGAGAAAGAAGTGAAAGGGCTGTTTGATATGGTTTACCATATGCATTGATAAGCACATCTATTTTATTCATGGCATGGCAGTCCATAGAGCTTTGCTGGGGAAATAGCAGCTTGGTTCATTTTATAATAATTAAACTTGCCCATAATGTGGAGGAGGAACATCATCAGAGGGTGACTCGTGTGCCACAGATTCTCTTAGTTCTTTCATGTGGCGCATCATAATTTCAACCTTTTTTTCAAGATCAGAAATTTGTTTTTGCTGGGCAATGATGAATTTATTCAATTCTTCAACAGTCTGATCCTGAAGTGCCAGAGCCATTTCAAGATTTTCGATTCTTAATTCATTTTGTTTGGTATCACTCATAGAAATGAAAATGCCAGAAGAGAGAGCCATTAGCAAACAGAAGCTTACTTTATATAAAGAGGTAAGGACGGCGGGAGTTATGCTTTTGTCTTTTTGGGGAGATCGTAAGGGACGTCTGCACCGTTTATAACGATGTTGACTATTCTCCCCTCAGTGCGCTCGATAAATTCTTTATAATTTTTGAGAGAGTTCAGTGTGGCAACAGTGTCCTGAGTGCTGGACCAGACTCCGAAAGTACTTTGTAAGCGGTCGTGAAGTTTTTTCATCTCAAGAAGATGAAGAGATGTTCGTGTGGTGTCGTTAGCAAGGATTTCTATGGATCTCCATTTGAAATTTGAATCCATGTTAAAATCTCTTAATAGGGTTTATTAATTTAAGCTTATGTGTATAATTTTATGAATCGACGCACTCGCAGCAGTCACATACGGGGATAGCCATAATCTTTTTCGCCATCTCACATCCTATTGCAAACTGAGAAGAGCGAACCTGTATGGTCATTCTGCCGCAACTGTTAAGGATATTTACAATGGTTCCAGGAATGATCCCAAGAGCTAACATCCTGCTCTTACAGCATTTTTCACCTTCAAGACTGGTGACACGGACTGTAACTCCGTTGCCGTAGCAACAGAGTGCTCTTGGTTTAGTTGTATTTGCTAGTGCGTTCATTGCAATTGATATTTAAATTCAATTTTGATGATTGTCAATGGAGGGACAGTATTAATTATTAATTTGAATGGGCAAGACAGTACTTGCTCATCTTTAAATAATAATTTATGACTCGTTGTCTCTTCACAAGTCCTACACAGGCTTCAGTCTGTATTATTTATTGAACAGGACAGCAAAGCCAATATCTCAAACCATTATTTGGGTGGAGTTCATGCCTAAACGCACTGATATCAAGAAAATTATGCTCATCGGCTCCGGGCCGATTGTCATCGGTCAAGCCTGTGAGTTCGACTATTCCGGGACTCAGGCTCTTAAAGCTCTTAAAGAAGAAGGTTACGAGGTAATTCTCGTAAACTCGAATCCTGCTACAATTATGACTGATCCGCACCTCGCGGATCGAACCTACATCGAGCCCATTGAACCGGGCACAATTGCTAAAATTATTGAGAAGGAAAGACCGGATGCTCTTCTGCCTACTCTTGGCGGTCAGACAGCTCTGAACACAGCTCTTGCTGTGGCGGAGATGGGTGTGCTGGAAAAATTCAACGTTGAGCTTATCGGTGCATCTGTAGATGTTATTGAGAAGGCTGAAAGTCGTGAACTTTTCCGCGCAGCTATGGACAAAATAGGTCTTAAAGTTCCTACCAGCAGAATTGCCCGCAATATTGATGATGTTCGTCGCTGTGGAAAGGAAATCAGTTTTCCCATTATTATCCGTCCTGCATTTACTCTTGGCGGAACTGGCGGCGGCGTTGCTTATAATATGGAAGATCTTGAAGAAATCGCCATGAATGGGATTGCTGCAAGTCTGCAAAGTGAAGTCATGCTTGAGGAGTCTATCCTCGGCTGGAAAGAATATGAACTTGAAGTTATGCGTGACCGCAAGGATAACTGCGTAATTATCTGTTCTATTGAAAACATCGATGCAATGGGTGTTCATACCGGAGACTCAATTACTGTTGCTCCTGCTCAGACCCTGACTGATGTTGAATATCAGGCTATGAGAGACGCTTCTCTTGCTATTATGCGCGAAATCGGTGTTGAAACCGGCGGGTCCAATGTTCAGTTTGCAGTGAATCCTGCAAATGGTGAGCTTGCAATTATTGAGATGAACCCCCGTGTTTCCCGTTCTTCTGCTCTGGCTTCCAAAGCAACAGGATTTCCGATTGCTAAAATTGCAGCCAAACTGGCAGTGGGTTATACTCTTGATGAAATTCCTAACGATATTACCCGCGAGACAATGGCTTCTTTTGAACCTACCATTGACTACTGCGTAATCAAGATCCCAAGATTTACTTTCGAAAAATTCCCCGGAGCTGAAGATTACCTCACCACCGCCATGAAGAGTGTCGGTGAAACCATGGCAATCGGCCGTACATTTAAAGAATGCCTACAGAAAGGTTTGCGTTCTCTTGAAGTTGGAATGCCAGGCTTCGGTAAGAAATTTGATAAATGTGATTATGACCGCGAAGTTCTGACCGGACTTTTGCGTAAGCCTAATTCCAAGCGTATCTTTGCTGTACGCGAAGCTTTTCTTTGCGGCATGACCCTTGAAGAGATTTTTGATCTAACAAGAATCGACCCTTGGTACCTGCATCAGTTTGAAGATTTGATCACTTTTGAGAATGAACTTAAGAAGTTTACTCTCGAAGTTGGTATGTATTCAGGCGATGCACAGGTTCCTGTCATGCTTAAAAAGGCCAAAGAATATGGCTACTCTGATCCGCAATTAGCATCCATGTGGAGAGAAACTGAGGAGAATGTCCGGAATTTCAGAAAAGATCTCGGATTGATCCCCACATATTATCTGGTGGATACCTGTGCTGCAGAGTTTGAAGCATATACACCATATTTTTATTCCACATACGAATCAGGTCAGGAAGCTGCTGCAATGGCTGACCGTAAGGTAATGATTCTTGGCGGCGGACCTAACAGGATCGGACAGGGAATTGAGTTTGACTACTGCTGCTGCCACTCTTCATTTGCACTGAATGAAATGGGTGTTCAGTCCATCATGGTTAACTCCAACCCTGAAACAGTATCGACTGACTATGATACTTCAGACAGACTTTACTTTGAGCCTCTTACTTATGAAGATGTGCTTAATATTATTGAGTTTGAAAAACCTGAAGGTGTAATTGTACAGTTCGGTGGTCAGACTCCGCTTAACCTTGCAATTCCGCTCCTCAAGGCAGGAGTTCCCATTCTCGGAACTTCTCCTGATTCAATTGACCGTGCGGAAGACAGGGAAAGATTTCAGGCACTGCTTGAAAAACTGGATCTCAAACAGCCTGAGAACGGTACTGCAATGTCGCTTGATGACGCGCAGACAATTGCCAAAAGCCTCGGTTATCCTCTGGTGCTAAGGCCTTCATACGTTCTTGGCGGTCGTGGTATGGATATCGTATACAGCGATGAAGAATTTGATACCTATTTCCGTGAAGCTGCGGTTCTGTCACCTGAGCATCCAATTCTCATTGATAAATTTCTTGAGAATGCGGTTGAAGTTGATGTTGATGCTCTTTCTGATGGTGAGCAGACTTATGTTGCAGGAGTTATGGAGCATATCGAGGAAGCTGGAATTCATTCCGGTGACTCCGCTTGTGTACTTCCTCCGCATACTCTGAGTGATGAAATCGTAAAAGAAATTGAACGGCAAACTATAGCTCTGGCTGAAGAACTTGATATTGTCGGTCTTATGAATATTCAGTTTGCTGTTAAAGATGATGTTGTTTACATCATCGAGGTTAATCCCAGAGCTTCAAGGACCGTTCCTTTTGTTAGTAAGGCCACTGGAATCCAGCTTGCCAAGATGGCAACTAAAGTGATGCTGGGCGAGAAACTCAAAGATCTCGACCCTTGGTCCATGCGTAAAGAAGGATTTTATTCTGTTAAAGAAGCGGTTTTCCCTTTCAATAAATTCCCTAACGTTGATGTAATGCTCGGACCTGAAATGCGCTCTACAGGCGAAGTCATGGGTATGGACTACACTCCCGGACTGGCCTTCATGAAAGCACAGCTTGGAGCAGGAATTAAGTTGCCACTTGAGGGAACAGTGTTTATCTCTGTAAAAGACAGGGATAAAGATGCCGTTCTGCCCACAGCGGAAAACTTTCAGGAACTTGGCTTCAGGATTCTGGCAACAGGTGGAACTGCTGATTTTCTTAATGAAAAAGGCATTAAAACTGAAAAAATTCTTAAGGTGAATGAAGGAAGACCGCATGTCGTTGACTTTATTAAGAATAACGATATCGACTTATTAATTAACACGCCATCCGGTAAGCAGACAGTTACTGACTCGAAAGAAATCAGACAGACTGCCTTGCTATACGGGTTAGCATATACGACGACTGTCGCGGGTGCTCATGCCATGAGTTTGGCAATCAAGGAGCAACGCGGTAAGGGACTTGATGTGCAGTGCCTGCAGCGCTATCACAACATGTAGCTAAAATTTATAAACTGGAAAATAACGGGCCGGGCGTAAAGCTCCGGTCCTTTTCCTTTTTTTGTCAGGACACTTAAATTTATAATTTTAAGACTATCTTGATAAGCGGAATAATATTTTCTAACACGCAGTTAATGCAAGAGCAAAGAAGATGAAAAAAGAATATTGTGGACTGTTCGGAATTTACGGACATCCCGAAGCAGCAAGAATGACCTATTTCGGCCTTTATGCAATGCAGCATCGCGGACAGGAGTCTGCCGGTATTGTAACCTGGGACGGCGGTACAATTCGTGAACAGAAAGGTATGGGCCTTGTTGCGGACGTATTTAATGAACGTCATCTGGGTAAAGAGCTTAAAGGTGATATCGCCATCGGCCATATTCGCTACTCCACTACCGGGGCATCTCTCATTAGAAATGCTCAGCCTTTCATTGTCCGTTTCGGTGATTTGCGTCTGGCTATCGCTCACAACGGAAACCTTGTGAACACAATGGAACTTCGTGAAGAACTTGAGGCTCAGGGGTCTATTTTTCAGACCACTATGGATTCTGAGGTTTTTGTTCATCTTATTGCCAAAAATCTTGGTGAAAACACCATCGAAGAAGCTATTATGATGGCTTGCCGCAAGGTTAAGGGTGCATTTTCACTGTTGATTATGGCCAATGATAAAATGATCGCTGTAAAAGATCCGCATGGTTTCCGCCCTCTGGCAATCGGCCGTGTTGGTGATAATTATGTTTTTGCATCTGAAACTTGTGCATTTGATCTTATCGATGCAGAAGAAATTCGTCCTCTTAATCAGGGCGAAATGGTTGTTGTAGAAGGCGGTAAACTGACTTCTTATACTTACTGTGAATCTGCTCCTAAGCGTCAGTGTATTTTTGAGCTTATCTACTTTGCCCGCCCGGACTCCACTGTTTTCGGTGAAGTTGTTTATGAGCGTCGCAAGAAGATGGGGGCAGTTCTGTCAACCGAGATGCCGCAGGATGTTGATTTCGTCATGCCGTTTCCTGATTCGGGAAACTATGCCGCAGTCGGTTATTCTCAGGAATCAGGTCTGCCTCTCGAATTGGCTATGATTCGTAACCACTATGTGGGCAGAACTTTTATTCAGCCTTCTCAGGATATGCGTGACTTCAGCGTACGCGTGAAGCTTAATCCTGTTAAGTCCATGATTAAGGGTAAAAGCATTATGATTGTTGAGGATTCTATTGTGCGCGGAACAACCACCCGTACAAGAATCAAAAAGCTTAGAGAACTCGGCGCACGTGAAATTCATATGCGTGTAAGTTGCCCGGCAATCCGCTTTCCATGCTACTACGGTATCGATTTTTCATCCAAGGGTGAACTTATAGCCGCAAACAGCACTGAAGAGGAAATTGCACGTTTCCTCGGACTTGATTCCTTGCACTACCTCTCCATTGACGGTTTACTGAGTTCTGTTGGAGAACGTGATTCATATTGTCTTGCCTGTTTTACCGGTGAATATCCTATTCCTCCTTGTAAAGGGCATCGTAAGATGTGTCTTGAGGACGGAATGTAATCTTAGGTTTTGAGGGGTGGTTATCTAGATGAAAGACCCATTTGTATGTGCTCGCTGTGGAGCCAAGGGGCCGACATGCTGTGAACTTACTCCTGGAACTGAGGAAGTCTGTTTTCCTGTATCTGATTATGAACGGGAACGCATTCAAGAATGCGTTCCCGATTTAGGCGGTTTTGCTTCGCAGCCGAATACCGCATTGTTTATTGAAAATTTACTGAGACTTTTTCCTGATCAGCGCCGAACGATCAGGGATGTTTTCCCTCCGGGCGGTATGCATTACCGGCTGGAAGTGGACAGAATGGGACGATGTGTTTTTTTAGGTGAGCAGGGGTGTATGATACCGCAGAAGGCTCGTCCTTTATACTGTCGTCTTTTTCCTTTTTGGACTGCTGAAAATGGACAGATAACAATTCTTGAGATTGATAGATGTCTCGCACAGCAGGAAAATAAAAGTCCGGGGAAACTTTTTAACGCCTTTGCAACTTCACAGTCAAAAGTTCGTTTACTACACAGCGAGCTTCGAATTGCATGGGGCTTTGCGCCGCATTCAGAATAATAACGCTGCATAAAAATTTCTGGCTCAAATTTAATACTGTATCTGAAAGCTGTCTTTTCACAGCTTCTCTATGAGAATTACAGATGAAAAAAATATATAAGATTTCACTTCTTTTTCTGTTGATAATGGGAATCCTCGGAGTAGGTGCTGTTGGCGGATTATATTACTGGGCTTCCAGTGATCTGCCCGGTTTTAAAAATATTACCGATTACAATCCCCCTCTGGTTACTACCGTTTATTCCCGTAACAACAATGTCTTGGGATATTTTTATAAAGAGAAGCGTTTTCTGGTCCGTATGGATGAAATGACACCGCTTTTGCCTAAGGCTTTTCTCGCCGCTGAAGACGCTTCTTTTTATATCCATGATGGCGTTGATTTTACTGCTATTTCTCGTGCATTCGTGGCTAACCTTAAGAAAGGTTCCCGCACACAGGGAGGAAGTACAATAACTCAGCAGATTATCAAAAGATTACTGCTTTCTCCTGAAAAGAGTTATAAACGCAAACTTAAAGAAGCTATTTTAGCTTTTCGGTTGGAGCATTATCTTGAAAAAGATGAAATCCTGACCATTTATCTTAATCAGATTTATCTTGGTGCAGGGGCGTATGGTGTTGAAGCTGCTTCGCGGATTTATTTTGGTAAACACGTCAGCGAGTTAACTGTTGCAGAGTGCGCTCTTCTTGCAGGTTTACCGCAGGCTCCGAGTCGCTATGACCCGTATAAGCATCCTGAAAAGGCAAAAGCCCGCCAGCTTTATGTGTTGGGCCAGATGCTTGAACATAACTGGATCAGTCGAGACCAGTATAATATCGCCGTCGATCAGCCGCTGGTTTATAAGAGTATGGAAGATCCTTCATGGCAACATGGAGCATACTACCTTGAAGAAGTTCGTCGCTGGCTTATTGAGAAATTCGGCGAGGACACTGTCTATAACGGCGGACTCAATGTCTATACTTCCTGTGATCTGAAGCATCAGGATGCTGCGGAAGCTGCAGTAAAAGCGGGACTTGAAAATTCGGCTTTGCGTCGTGGGTACAGAGGTCCTCTTAAGGAACTCAAGCCTGCTGAGTATGCTGGATTTTTAAGCTCTGAGATCGTTCCTGAATCTGAACTTCGGCCCGGAAAATGGGTTCAAGTTCTGGTCACCAAGGTTTCCAAGAAAGAAGCTTTAGTTAAATTCGGTAAATATGCGGCAAAAATGCCTGTTACATCCATGAAATGGTGCCGTACTCCTGATATTAAAAAAGCACCGGAAGATGTCCGTCCTGTCAAAGATGCAACTAAGGTTTTGAAAAAAGGTAATGTTGTATGGGCAAAGCTGGATAAAGCCTTTTTCAAAGACGGCAGCGAAGTAAACTTTAATCAGGTTGATCCTGATACAGATAAACTTGGTGATGTGAGCTGGCTTGTATCTCTTGTTCAAAAGCCTGTTGTTCAGGGCGCACTTGTCTCCATGGACCCCACAAATGGTGAAGTTCTTGCTATGGTCGGTGGGTATTCATTTGGCGAAAGCCAGTTTAACCGAGCTGTACAGGCTAAACGACAGCCCGGATCTGCCTTTAAACCAATTGTTTATTCAACAGCAATGGATAATGGTTTTACTCCGGCTTCAATTCTGATGGATGCGCCGTTTGTTTATACCGATATGGAAGCCGGAAAGCTCTGGAAGCCTGAAAATTTTGAAGGTGTCTTTTATGGCCCGACATTACTGCGAACAGCTCTGGTAAAATCCAGAAATCTGGTAACCATCAGATTGGCCCGTAAGCTGGGTATTGATAAAATTATTCAGCGGGCAAAAGATATGGGACTCAAAACCGAGTTTCCAAGAGATCTATCTGTTGCACTCGGTTCAGCATCCGTAACACTTATTAATATGGTTGAAGCATATTCAACCTTTGCAAGAGGTGGATCAAGGGTAAATGCACGCTTGGTTCTTTCTGTAAATAGCGCATGGGGAGATCTCTTGTATGAATCCAAGCCTGAAATTACCGAAGCTATCAGCCCGCAGACTGCATATATCATGTGCTCTTTGCTTAAAGAGGTTGTGCAGCACGGAACTGGGTGGCGCGCTAAAGTTCTTAAACGACCTGTTGCAGGTAAAACCGGAACGACAAATAATGAGCAGGATGCTTGGTATATGGGATTTTCTCCTTATCTGCTGACTGGAGTTTTTGTCGGATTTGATCAGCTTACCCCGATGGGGAAATGGGAAACAGGATCACGTGCAGCAAGCCCTATCTGGGTTTCCTACCGTAAGAAAGTTGAAAAAGATTATCCTTATGCTGATTTTCCGCAGCCTGACGGAGTGGTCATATCCAAAATTGATTCCGCTTCCGGGCTTCTTGCCGGACCGGACTCTAAAGAAACATTCTTTCTGCCTTTTAAGGAAGGAACGCAACCGACCAAGACGTCTGTCGGAGCGGATGGTGATTCCGGAGGCAGCGGAACAGGTTCAAGTGAAGATTTGTTTAAGCAGACATTCTAAAAAAAGTCCCCGGAGGCATAAGCTTCCGGGGACTTTTTCGTTCATAGCTTTTCGTTCGTTATCCGAGACCTACTTCCGGTGCGATATTTTTTACAGCTGCAATGGAAATAGTGAAAAAATCGTTAAGTTCCAGACCTATCTTTTCACATTCATTTATAATTTCACGGCTGACACTGGCAGCAAATGCTTTGGCTTTCATTTTCTTTTTTAAGCTCTTTGCTTTCATCCCTTCCATCTTTTCAGGGCGAATTAGTGCATTGGCGTGAATCAATCCTGTTACGGTTTCACCACAGCGTAAGGCATAATCAAAATCGCTTTCAGGTTGAACCCCGGTCATCTCTCCATTGTGTGCTTTGATGGCTTTAATAGCATTTTCAGGCAATTTACCTTCGAGCATTTCAGCTGAGATAAGGCCATGTTTTTCCGGCTGGTCAGATGTTGAACTGTAGTCTAGATCATGTAAGAGTCCTGTTCTTGACCATAATTCAATGTCCTGCCCAAGTTTTTCTGCCAGCGCACCCATTACAGCTTCTGATTCAAGAGCATGATGAATCAGATTTTCTTCGGGAGTATTGTCTTTAAGCAGTTTAAACGCATCATCTCTGGATATCATTTGCTTCTCCTGTTTCTGGGGTAATATTTTTAAAATTATTTGAATTTTACTTAGTACAAGTGGCAGAATACTGAATGACCGTTTTCCATTTCTTTTAACGCAGGCGGCTTCTGAGAACATATTCCCATAACTTTAGGACAGCGTGGATGAAATGGACAGCCGGAAGGCGGTGAAATTGGACTGGGCATGTCTCCCAAAATTTTTACATCGTCAGCCGGCAAATCAGGATCAGGAATCGGCACGGCTTTAAGTAATACCTGTGTGTATGGATGGAGCGGGGTAGTGTACAGCTCTTCGACCGGGGCAATCTCCATAAGCATTCCCAGATACATAACTGCTACGCGGTCGCTTATATGTGAAACAACGGAAAGGTCATGAGATATAAAAACGTAGCTGAGGTCAAATTCTTTTTGAATTTTTTTCAGCAGATTAAGTACCTGAGCCTGCACTGAAACATCCAGGGCTGAGACAGGTTCATCGCATACAATCAGGTCAGGATTCATGGCTATTGCTCTGGCAATTGCGATTCTCTGGCGTTGACCACCTGAAAATTCATGTGGATAACGCTTGGAATGCTCAGGCCTCAGACCTACCTGTATCAGCAATTCTTCCACTCGTTCGTTAATTTCTTTTCTGCTTCCTGTGTGATGGATGCGCATCCCTTCAGAAATAATTTTACCAACTTTCTGTCTGGGATTGAGAGACGAGTATGGGTCTTGAAATACCATCTGTATCATGGAGCTGCGTTCTGATGCAGGCCAGTCACTCAGACTTTTATCTTTAAAAATGATAGAGCCTGAATTCGGTACTTCCAGTCCTGTAAGTAAACGTGCTAGAGTGGATTTGCCGCACCCTGATTCACCTACAAGTCCGAGTGTTTCACCGCTTTTGACAACTAAAGTAACACCGTTAACGGCTTTTACCGTTGCCTTTGATAGTGAAAAAATACCGTTATTAACAGGATAGTGTCTTTTAATATCTTTAAGTTCGAGGATATTCTTACTCATTATGTATTCCAGTATACCTATTCATGAAGCCAGCAGCGTATTGTTCTGCCTTCTTTCATTTGTAATTGCGGGGCTTGCTCACGGCATATATCCATGGCAGCTTTACAACGCGGGTTAAATCGGCATCCACTTGGGAGATTGTTAAGAGCTGGAACATTTCCCGGTATGGGCTTTAGTTCTGCTTTGTTCCCCAGTACGGGAACCGAAGTCAGTAATCCTTGTGTGTATGGGTGCAGCGGGGTTTTGAAAAGATCTCTTATGTTCGCGCATTCAACCAGTTGTCCAGCATACATTACAGCAACACGTGTCGCGACTCTGGCTACCACTCCTAAATCGTGAGTAATCAGCATGAGTGAACCGTTCATTTTGTGTTTCATCTCGTCGAGCAATCGCAATATCTGAGCCTGTATGGTTACATCAAGTGCAGTGGTCGGTTCATCAGCTATAAGTATTTCAGGAGAGCAGGCCAGAGCCATAGCAATCATGACCCGCTGGCGCATACCGCCGCTAAGCTCATGAGGGAAATTATTTACACGTTTATGAGGATTGGGCATACCTACCAGCTTTAAGGCATCAACGGCTGCATCTTGAGCTTCTTTTTTCGTAAGACCTTTGTGTAGTCTTAGTGTTTCACCGATTTGATCACCTATTTTAAAAACTGGGTTTAACGAAGTCATGGGTTCCTGAAAAATCATGGAAAGATAATTTCCTCTGATTTTCTGCATTTCTTTCTCACTGAGCTTAACAAGGTCTTTACCTTGATAAATGACTTCTCCATTTGTTATTCTACCCGGAGGATCGGGTATAAGCCCCATGATGGAAAGTGAGAGAACTGTCTTGCCGCAGCCCGATTCACCGACAACAGCTAAAGTTTCTCCTTGCCCTAAGTCGATAGTGGCATTATCCACAGCTTTGATGATCCCGTTAGGAGTTGCAAATGATGTTGTCAGATTTTTAATTTGTAATATTGGTGCGGTCATAAACAAAATATGCCTGTATTTTAAATTTTTTTTGCTGCGCAGAAGGCGAATGTACAAACTTTTTACTTCTTAGCTAAGTAGTAATTTAGATAACTGAAAAATTCAATCGACTTTGGAGTACGTTAAGTGGATAAAATTGCTGTAATCGGTGGCGGTCTGGCCGGGTGTGAATGTGCTATGCAGCTTGCAAAAGCTCAAATTTATGTTGATCTCTATGAAATGAAGCCGGATAAATATTCGGAGGCTCACCATCTGCCGGGACTGGCTGAACTTGTCTGCTCAAATTCATTGCGGTCAGGCGAGCTGAACACAGCTATCGGTGTGCTTAAAAAAGAAATGGAATCTCTTGATTCTGTGCTTATGAAAGCCGCTATGCAGTCCCGTGTACCTGCCGGTTCAGCTCTTGCCGTTGATCGGGAAATCTTTTCAAAACTGGTTACTGAAGCCATTGAAGCAGAAGAATTTATCAACGTCATCAGGAAAGAGATAACCTCTATTGATGACCCTGCTCTGGCTGATTACGCTAAGATTGTAGTTGCCGCAGGACCGCTTGCTTCTAAATCGCTTACTGACAGCCTGATTTCAAAGATAGGTAATCAGCGTTTATATTTTTATGATGCCATAGCTCCTATTGTCAGCCGTGATTCCGTTAACATGGATGTTGCTTTTTATGGCTCACGTTACAAGCCTGAAGATGATGATTATCTAAACTGTCCCATGACAGAAGAGCAGTATTTTGAGTTTCTTACAGAACTTAAATCCGGTGAACGAGTTGTGCCACGCGAATTTGAAAAAGAAATTCATTTCGAAGGATGTCTGCCTATTGAAGAAATGGCTGATCGCGGCGATATGACTCTCTCATTCGGTCCACTTAAACCCGTGGGCCTCATCGATCCTCGTACTGAAGAGCAGGCTTATGCTGTTGTCCAGCTTCGTGCTGAAAATAAAGAGAAAACTTCTTTCAACCTTGTGGGTTTTCAAACAAAACTCAAATATCCCGAGCAGAAACGAATTTTTCGTATGATTCCCGGTCTTGAAAATGTTGAATTTTTACGTATGGGATCTATCCATCGTAATACTTATGTAAATGCTCCTGAGGTTCTTGATGAACACTTAGCCCTTAAATCTGATTCGAGGATTCATCTCGCTGGACAGATTACAGGTGTAGAAGGTTATCTTGAATCTGCTGCATGCGGTTTATGGGTTGGGTTAATGCTGGCTGAGCAAATTAAAGGTAACGAACTGCCAGCTCCTCCGCAGGAAACATCCATGGGAGCTTTACTTGGCCATTTACGCGAGAAAAAGAAAAATTTTCAGCCTTCAAATGTACAATTCGGATTGATGCCCGCACTTAAAAAACGAGCACCTAAACGAATTCGCAAAGAACTTTACGGTGAACGCGCTATGGAATTATTTGAAGCATGGCGTAGTGAAAATATTAAGTAGACTTTGCTAAGAGCGTTTGGCCCAGTTTAAACTGGGCCGTTTCGAGGTGATTCTACATTAGAATGTGAGACATAAAGAAGGGCAGATTTTGAAATATAATTTCAGAATCTGCCCATTTTATTAAAGTTGCATATAGTAATTACGTAACATCTCTATGGGATATGGAGAGTCCCAGTGATTAGTTATTCTTGCAGCAAAGTAGTATATCAGCAGTATGAATACTGATCCTGCGGCAACGGTGTACCACGGAAGTTTAATACGGCTGAGTCTGTCTGTCAGTGTTATGCAGTTATCAACCGGACAGGCATTTATGCATTGGACGCAGCCTATGCATTCAGCTGAATTGATAGTATCTTTAATATCTACCTCTATGCCCCCGGGACATGCCTTACTGCACTTTCCACAACTTATACAAGACTTCGTATCACGTTTTATTGCGACGGGTGATATTTTGGCAAAAATGCCGAGTAATGCCCCGTAAGGGCAAATAAATCGGCACCAGAAGTACGGTATAATTATACCAAGAATTAGCAGAATAGAGATTACTATAGCAGGCTTGATGCTTAAGTCAGCGAAGAAAAGCATCATTTTTGCTTCCGCTGTGAAATTGTATGAGGAATGGATAAAAGTATCCAGTTCACGGCCGCTCATTTTTACGAAGATGCCGTAAACTAAGCGGGTTATAAGAATATATTTGGGAATTAGAAGTATTAACTCAATTTTGCCCTTGACTGTTACGGTCTTTTTCATCTTACGACCGATTTTGTTGAGCAGGTTATGAATAAATCCAACAGGACATAGATAACCGCAAAAACCTTTGCGCACGATCAGACTCATGACTATGACGGCAATGAAGATAGTCAGTCCTGCGGGATGAACTTCATCAAATACGCCTTTTGTTATGAGTTGTTTAAGTGATAAAAGGGCGCTGATCGGAAGAAAACCTTCTACTGCACCCGGTTTTGCTACGGCTATGTCTGATTTTCCAATCATGAACTCGTAGAAAAGATAAAAGCGGTATCCTACCCAGATGCAGAACAATGTCATTGCAAGCTGGATAGAATCCCGCAGAAGTTTAGGGGATATTTTTTTCATTTTTAATTCATCGATCTTCTGGATGGTTTTTGAGATCGTTGTAGATGTAATCTCTCATAGCCTGAACCCACGGGCGCGGAGTAATTCCAGTTACCTCTGTAAATTTTGAGGTATCCAGAACTGAGTAGGGCGGTCTCTTTGCTTTAGTTGGGTAGGCACTTGTAGGTACAGCATCAACACGACAGTTAATTGCGGAACAATTGACCGCTTCAGTAGCCAGTTCGCACCAGCTGGCCTTGCCGGAATTAACAACATTGAAGACTCCGGCAGCTTCATTTTTAATAAGTGCGATTGTGTACTCCGCAAGGTCCGGAGTGTAGGTTGGAGAACCTGTTTGGTCATGAACAACGCTCAGGCTTTCACGTTCTCTGGCGAAGTTCAAAATTTTGTGTACGAAATTTGTTTTATTAGGGCCGAACAGCCATGCAGTTCTGATTATGAGGATGTTATCATAATTTAGATCAAGAAGTTTCTCTTCTCCGTCAAGCTTGGTTGATCCGTATACAGATTGCGGATTTGTTTTATCTTCTTCAGTGTATGGTGAATCTTTTTTACCGTCAAAAACAAAGTCTGTACTGTAATGAATCAGTTTGCAGTTGCATTGTTTGGCTAGTCTTCCGATCGTTACGGGCAGGGTTGTGTTTAGCAGGTGGGCATTGTTTTCTTCATCTTCAGCCTGATCGACCATTGTATAGGCCACAGTATTGAAGATAAAGTCAGGATTCTCTCTTTCGAGAAGTGCTGCCAGAGAGTCCATATTTGAGGGATCAAAGTCTTTACGGGAAAGGGGGACAGTTATAACTTTATGATCTTGTAATTTTTCTGTCAGGGATTGTCCCAGAAGTCCTGTACGTCCACCTAAAATAACTGCCTTTTTACCTGCTAAATCAATCATTATCGCTCTCCATACCAATTGTCCATAAACTCGCGGTATGCCCCGCTGCGAACATCGTCAAGCCACGTTGTATTGTTTTGATACCATTCAACTGTTTTACGAATGCCCTGCTCAAACGAGATGGCGGGTTTAAAGCCAAGTTCTTTTTCTGCCAGAGTGTAATCCATGGCATAACGCATGTCATGCCCGGGTCTGTCTTTGACATAGGTTATCAGAGATTCATCTTTTCCGAGAATAGTAAGAAGCTCTTTAACCAGCTCAAGATTTGTTTTCTCAGCTGCTCCGCCAAAGTTATAAGCGCTGCCGGGTTTACCTTTCAGCAGGGTGAGTTCTACGCCTGTACAGTGGTCATCAACATAAATCCAGTCACGGATATTAGAGCCGTCACCATATATGGGCAGTTGTTCATCTGCTGTAGCTTTGATGAACATTAACGGGATAAGTTTTTCAGGAAACTGGTAGGGACCGTAGTTATTGGAGCACCTAGTGATGGATACAGGAAATTTGTATGTTTCAAAGTACGCTCTGGCCATGAGATCGGCACCAGCTTTGGATGCGGAATAAGGGCTGTTCGGTACCAGCGGATTTTCTTCAGTAAATGCCGGATCATCTGGGCCGAGTGTGCCATATACTTCATCCGTTGAAACATGGACGAATTTTTCAATACCTGCTTTACGCGCACATTCCATAATATTTTGCGCACCGAGGGTATTGGTGGTCAAAAAAGGTGCTGGATCATTAATTGATCTATCTACATGTGATTCCGCGGCAAAGTTTACAACCGCTTCGATTTTATAATCGTGTAATACGGACGTAACAAAATTTTTATCGCAGATATCACCCTGAATGAATGTGTAGTCAGAGTCATTGTCTTGTTCCAGCTTCAGCAGATTCTTGCGATTCCCGGCATAGGTCAGCTTATCAAGATTGAAAATCTTCCAGTCGGGGTGTCTCTCCTGCATGAGGTAAACAAAATTTGTCCCGATAAAACCACATCCGCCGGTAATAAGAAGTCGCATAAAATCTCCAGAATGAATTTGATTACAAAGGGCAACATACCGCTTGAAGCTATGTTATGCAAGAAAGTGCAATATTAAGTTCAATATACTGAATATATTATATATTATGAAGAGTTGTTAAGCTTTTCCTGGCCATTTTATGAGCTAAAAAAGTCAGCATAAGCAGTTGTTAACTCTACTTGAAGCTGACATCTACATCAAGGCAGGATAGCGCTTGATAGAGCAGAATTCCTGCTGAAGTGGAAAGGTTGAGACTACGCACATTGTTCGTGGTGGGTATATTGACTGCATATTTAAGTTCTTCAAACATCCACTCTGGCAGACCACGGGTTTCCGGTCCAAGGACAAGACAGTCACCAGCTTCGAAATTAAATTTGAATAAAGAGGTTCCGCGTTTAGAGCTGGTGGTTACGAGCCTGCCAATTTCAGCGTTATCTTTGAATTCCTGCCAGTTTTCCCATACAGATAGTTTTACGCTTGGCCAGTAGTCGAGGCCTGCACGCTTAAGGTGTTTATCTGAGATAGAGAATCCAAGAGGCTTAATCAGATGAAGAGGAGTATCTGTTCCGGCGCAGAGTCGGGCAATATTTCCTGTATTCGGTGGAATTTCAGGTTCGAAAAGTACGATGCTGAAAGGATTTGTAAATTTTTCCTGTGTCATGGCAGGAATCGATATCAGGAGAATTTAATCAGGGCAATATTTGATTTAGCTGTTTTGTAAATCAGTACTATAAAATCATATTTTTTTGAAATAAAAAATGTCCGGATCAATCGCGGGAGGGAGGCAGAATCGCTTGTGTTAATTATATTTTTCTAAGCTGTTCGTTTCTGCCGAGTCCTGCACTCGCCTATTGTTCCAGATCATTTTTTTGAAGACGGATTTAAGAATGACTCTTATTTTTAATGGCTTTCGCCTTTTTTTATATTGTGTTTAGTCAGTTCTTTTTACTCGTCTTATTTTTTATTAAGCATGTAGTGTGCCAAATACTACTTTTAAAACATAATATATTGTAATTGCATTGTAATATGTTTGCAAAAAAATATCTGTTAGATGCATGTAGGAAAAAATGTCTAAAAAATGACATTTGATAAAACGGCCTGACTTAAACTTAAGTCAGGCCGTTTTATCAAGCTTTTATAGTGCATGATTAGGGAAGATATGTATTGCCGGATTTTTAAATATGTCTAAGAAATTGCAGCAATGCATTTAATTTCAACAAGTCCGCCTTTAGGCAAGGCACTTACTTCAATTGCAGCTCTGGCTGGTTTATGTTTGGAGAAAAATTCAGCATATATTGCATTAACCTTAGCAAAATCGTCCATGTTGGTGAGGAAAACATCAACCGATATTACTTTATTAAGGCATGAACCACATGCTGTAAGTATTGCTTTTAAATTTTCGAGAGCCTGACGGGTCTGAGCCTCAACGTCATCTGCAATAAACTCTCCTGTTGCAGGAGATAAGCCTAGCTGACCGCTTACGAAAGCCTGTCCGTTGTAAATTGTTGCCTGTGAATAGGGGCCAATTGCCGCAGGAGCATTTTCAGTATTTACAGTCGTTACGATCATTTTTTTATCCTCTTTCAGTAACAAGATTTTTGGGAAGTCCCCATAAATATTTATCGGAGAATGACTCCGGTATAATTTTTGTTATTTGCACAATGGCTGCTACTGTAATAATTGAAAAAATCAAACGTCCCCAGAAAAGGCCGGAAATGTGTCCGCCTATCATGGTGAGGAGTAGAGTGTCTTCAATTAAACTATGGCAAAGACTCATGAGTGTAAGTGAGTAGAATACGTCTTTCTTATCAATACGACCTGATTTAGTTTCATGAATGATCATACCACCGCCGTAGGAGAGCCCCATAGTCAGTCCTACTACGGTTAGAGCTGAGGCTTTAGAGCCAATGCCCATTAAGGTCAGTAGCGGGCGTAGCAGGAAGTCCATTGCTGCAAGAATCCTGAGCTTTGCCAGAATTCTCATTACAGCTAGTAGTGATAAAATAATCCCGAAAATTGAGATTAAATTTTTAATCTCACCAAATGCCCACTGTAAGATTGTTTTATCTACAGCAGCATTCTCAGGTGTCAAAATAATATTGGCTGGGCTTTGTAAAAGATTAAAATTGTCATAGATCAAATGAAGTAGCAGGCCGAAAATAAATGCCCCTGCAAAGCGGGTGATAAGCTGAAAAATTAATTTAGGCCCGGAGCTTTGCACAACACGCAGTTCAACCGGTAGAGCGTGAGCAACCAGCATCATTGTTCCAAGTATTGTTGCTTGCGCCGCAGTCAGAGGTTGATCTTGAACAAGGCTTAAAAAAACGATCAGTCCACTGTATATATTGTTGATCAGAGCCGTTGCCCATACAAGGCCCATCTCTCCCGGTAGTCCTACCAGTTTCATGAATGGCGCAAGAGGGGCGGCAAGATAACCTATCAGATTCAGTTCTTGTAGAATTTTAACAATAATTATAACTGGAACCATGATTTTGAATAGGTCAAGGCTGATACGGATAGCATCTTTAATTGTAGAAGTGGCAACGGATAATAGTGATTGCGGTTTTGTCATTGTTCTGGGTAGGTTTGATACTAGGCAGGAAAATAAAAAACCGGGCTAAGCAATAGTGCCTGCCCGGTTTTAGCAAAAAAATTAGGCCAGCATTTGACTTTTAAGGCCTTCAATTGCGTCATTTTCTGTGTCGTACAGATCAAAAACTTTATGCAGGGCCGCGATATCGATTATTTTCTTTACCCGATCGCTTATGTTGAACATGGCAATACAGCCTTTTTCTTTCATAAGTTTATTTCGCAGGGTGATTAGGGTCCCAATTCCCATGCTGTCCATGAAATCTATACTGCCCATATCTAGAGCAACATTAAATTTTTTCTCATCAAAAAGAGGAGTAAGCTGGCGCTGGAATTCATGGCTGACTACATGGTTCAGTTCCTGAGAGTTAATTTTTACGACGGTTATTTCATCAATCTGTTTAAAGCTAATTTCCATTTTTCTTCCTTATTATGATGTGGTTCTACTAAAAGGATCACGTGTAGGAAGCTACACCTCCTTTTAAATTCTAGCAAGTATGTGTTTCGCACGGAAAAATTATTTCAAACGTAGCACCATTGCTATTAAAAAATTTAAACTCCCCATTAAGCTGCTGCGCAAGAGTATCAACAAGAGTCATGCCAAGGGTTTTTGTGCTTCCTATAGTATATGCATCAGGAATACCTATACCGTCATCTGAAACATCGAGTTTGATTTTGCCGGAGATTTTACGCATTGAAATTCTTAAAACACCATTCTCGCCGCCAGGGTATGCATGGCGCAAGGAATTTGAGACCAGTTCATTGATGATAAGCCCGCACGGAATTGCAGAGTCAATGCTGAGATGAATATCCTGAATATCAACATTGGGTTCTATTTTACCATCTACTGAGTAAGAGCGTAGCAGGAAATCGATAAGAGTCAGTGCATATTCATTCATATCAATGCGTGTAAGGTCTTCAGAGCGGTATAGCTTTTCGTGCAGCATGGACATAGACCTGACTCTGTGCTGGCACTCACGTAGTAAATTACTCGCTTCAATGTCTTCGGTATAACCGCTTTGCAGACTCAAAAGACTTGAAATTACTTGCAAATTATTTTTAACACGATGATGAATTTCTTTAAGCATAACTTCTTTTTCGGCAAGTGATGCTCGGACCAGCTTTTCAGAATTTTTGCGGGCAGTGATTTCTTCGGAAAGAATTTTGTTCATACGCTCTAGTTCGTCAGTTCGCTCACTGATTTTCTTTTCGAGCTCTTCTTTATAGCGTTCGTTCTCAACAAGACGCCTGGCACGTGTTCTGGTGCGTTCAACGGCATTTTCAAGATCACTTAAGTCGGTAATCGGTTTTGGAATATAATCCCACGATCCCAGCCTGACGGTTGCTATAACATCTTCAAATGAACCTGTTCCGGAAACAACAATTACCGGGGTTTGCGGAGCTTCCTGTCCAAGTGTTTTCAATACAGCCAGACCATCCATTTCCGGCATACGCAGGTCAAGGAGGACTACTTCCGGTTCTTCTTTTCTAAATATATTCAGTCCTTCAGAGCCATTACTTGCCTGAAGTACTTCATACCCACTATCTTCTAAATAGTGCGCTATGGAAATTCTAACACTTTCATCATCATCAATAGTCAGTATTTTAGTTGACTCTTCCATTAACTTTTCCATTTGCAGTATGGTTTCTGACTTATTCTTGCAAAACGGTCTGATTGCAGTATTATTTAAGAAACATCACATACTTTTGATGTTTAATAAAAATTAAACATTGAGAGTTCTAATAATAATGCCTTTTTTTTATTTTATCAGTATATATAGATATGAACCAATAGCCAAGTACTGATTTAAGGTTGGAGTGTTGCTGCGTGGAAAATATAAATGTTATTCTGATTGCCGCTGCAGGGGAAAGCAGAGAAGTGTATCTGAAAGCTATCAAAAGCTTTGGTGTTCATGTAGATGTTGTCAGTTCTATTTATGAAGTGTATGAGAATTATGGCAAAGTAAGGTATCACGGTTTCTTACTGGATGTTCCTACTTTGTTGCGCTTAAAGGCTGTAGATAAATCTGAAATTAATCTTTTGATTGATAATTTTCCTGTGCTTAGAGTCAGCTATACTTCTTCTAACGGAGTACGCTGTATCCCGACTGGAAAGTATTCCGGGTATGGAAATTCTCTAGAAGAATTTTTGCTGAACAATTGTTATAAATTTATCCCGCGCTCTTTGCGCGGAACTCGGCGTGGGACAAATGTTTTGAATGTCCTTTTGAATCGAAACCTTCATTCTCCTGCAGGGGCTGTTGAAAAAAGTATAACTATTAATTTTTCATCAGAAGGGGCATTTTTTTATTCTGTAGCAATATGGAAAGAAAAAGATCCTGTATGGGCAATTTTCAAAGAACTTACAGATAAAACTCCAATCAAGGCCGAGGTGAAAAGAGTTGTGGTGTGGGGAAAGACTTCAAATATTCCCGGTATCGGAGTTGAATTTTTAAATATCTCTGATGGACAGTCTGAACAGCTGGAAAAATTGATTCAGGGCAAGAAGGTGTGAAATGAGTGAGAAGAAGGTAGATAAAAATTTCGAAAGACTGCTGGAATGTATGGCTCGCGGGATTCTTGTAGGAGGTTCTGTAGGAGCCATTGCGGGATGGTTTTTTATGGATTTTCAGCGGGCTTTATTGCTTGGTATGCTGGTTGGATGTATTGGTGGGCTTACAATGAAGAATGTCAGGGATAAAAAAGATACAGAGGTTTAGTCTTATTCTCTCTCTGTATTTATATTTTAAAAAAGGACCGCCATGTACTAACTTGGCGGTCCTTTTTGTTTTTTATAGAATCTGACTGAGGAAGAGTTTGGTTCTGTCTGAATCTGGGTTGGTGAAGAAATGCTCCGGGGTTCCTTTTTCCAGAATCATCCCTCTGTCCATAAAAAGAACTTCGTCAGCTACTTCACGGGCAAATCCCATTTCGTGAGTTACAACCACCATGGTCATGCCTTCTTTTGCTACAGTCTTCATTACATCAAGAACTTCACCGACCATTTCTGGGTCGAGAGCTGAAGTCGGCTCATCAAACAGCAGAACCTTAGGCTCCATTGCAAGCGATCTTGCAATAGCTACACGCTGCTGCTGACCGCCAGAAAGCTGAGTGGGGTACACTCCTGCTTTGTCATGAATTCCTACTTTTTTAAGTAGCTGCATGGCTATTTCGCCAGCCTCTTTTTTAGACCTTTTACGCACTACAGTCTGAGCTACTGTCAGATTTTCAAGTACTGTCTTATGAGGGAAGAGATTAAAAGACTGGAAAACCATTCCTACTTCTTCCCTGATCTTATTGATATTAGTCTTGGGGGAAAGGATATCAACCCCATCAATATATATATGACCTGAATCAGCGTATTCAAGCCTGTTCAGGCAGCGCAGGAAAGTAGATTTTCCTGACCCTGAAGGACCAACGACAACAACAACTTCACCCTTTTTGACTGTGTGTGAAACATCAGACAAAGCTTGTACTTCGTGAGGTACATAAAAAGTTTTGTATATATTTTTTACTTCTATCATTATCTTTGCACCATTCTTTTCTCAAGATATTGAACAAACATTGAGAAAGCAAAAGTAAGGACTAAGTAGAGTAGCGCACAAAGAAACCAGAACTCAAATGGCTGCAGGCTTGTAGAGACTGCTTCGCGTGTTGCTTTGGTCAGTTCTCTGATTGCAATAACTCCAAGTAGTGATGAATCTTTAATCATGCTGATAAACTGACCTGCAAGTGGTGGCAGAATTCTTCTGAACGCCTGCGGAAGGATGATCTGCTTCATTGCATGATATTTTGACATACCAAGTGAACGAGCTGCTTCCATCTGTCCTTTGTGAACCGATTGAATCCCGGCGCGAACTATTTCCGCAACATAAGCTCCAGCGAAAATAGCAAGGGATGCAACTCCGAACCACAAAGGTGGAATCTGGGGGATAGCATATTTGTCCAGCAGATTGTTTATTAGCGTTCCAAGAACGAAGTACCAGATAAACATTTGTACAAGCAGCGGAGTTCCGCGAATCAGTTCTATATAAGTAATGGCTGAAAGCCTTAGTGCCGGGTTTTGTGAAATCCTGGCTAGTCCTGTAAAAAGGCCTAATCCGATGCCGAAAATTATTGCTATGGCGCTGACCTTGAGCGTGACTAGAAGTCCTTCAAGGATGACACCCATTTCCCACTCTTTTTTAATGCCGAGAGTGTCACCTGCGAAAACGGTATCACCTTCATAGACACGTACCCCGGATACAGGCACTTCGTATTGTTCGGAGTCTGTTCCTTCGCCTTTTACGAGGATTATTGCTGTCTTACCATTTTCAGCAATTGAAGATACAGAGCCTTCAATCATAGATGTTATATCTATTTCTTCTTCGTAATAAAAATAGTTTGGGATCTGTTTCCAGCGCCAGACATAGTCAACTTGCTGTGTTGCCCAATATAGCCCTAAAATAGTTGCAAATAGGCCTATATAAAATACCGTTTTCCAGAAAATTTCGTAGCTGCGGCCTTTGCCGGGAGCCCTTAGTGATGTTTCACTCATAATATTTAAGCCGATTTTATAATTTTAACATTCGTTGAAAAAATTAAAGGGGCGGAAAATCCGCCCCCGGAATAATTTCAAGCAATAAAGTTGTTACTGGATGCTTTTGCGCCATGCAGTACTTTCAAACCATTTATTGTACAGCTTCTGGTAGCGTCCGTCATTTTTGATCTGATGCAGGAAGTTATTAAGGAAGTTAAGGAAGTCAGGATCACCTTTACGTACACCCCAGCCAAGAGGTTCAAATGTAAATGGTTTGTCAAGGAAAAAGAGTTTTCCATTACCCTGTTCAGCCATGAAGATTGCATTGAAAGGAAGGTCGTAAATAAGAGCTGATGCCTTTCCGTTAAGAACTTCAAGTGCAGCATCTGTTTCAAGGTCAAAAGATTTATATTTTGCTTTAGGTAGAAAACGTTTTGCAGCCTGTTCACCTGTTGTTCCAAGTTTGGAAACAATGGTGTATTCTGGGCTGTTCAGATCTTTGTAAGATTTGATTTTACCTTCGAGTTTTTTGTTAACCAGTGCAGTCTGTCCGACAACCATGAAAGGTTCTGCAAAGTTAATCTGCAGGTTGCGCTGCTGGTTTACTGTCATGCCTGCTGTGATAACGTCAATTTTATTGGTAAGCAGTGCAGGGATAATTCCGTCAAATTCCATATTGACCGGAACAAATTTAACTCCCATTGCTTTTGCCATTTCACGGGCAAGGTCAATTTCAAAACCAACGATGCGGCCTTTTTTGTCAGTCATCTGAAAAGGGATGTAACCGGAAGCGATACCACAACGCAGTTCTCCACTTTTCAGTATAGAGTTGAGAGTAGATTTTTTGGCGAGATCAATGTCAGAAGCATTAGCACTCATAGCAAAGCAGAGCACTAAAGCCATCAGCATCATGCAAATTTTTTTCATAGCTTTCTCCTTAAAATTATTGTCTTAAAGTAAGTCAAAGTACATCAATAAGGTTTTCGATTTAACCGTACTTACCTTCAGTCAGAACTTCTTTAACAATCATTTCTATTTTACATAGAGAGCAGATCGGCATTGATTCTTTTGGGAAGTAAACAATACGGGTCTCTCGACATTTAGGACAGATCACCTCTACAGCTTCCTGTCTTTCTTCTTTGACTTTCTTTTTCATGAGTAATGCCCCTTAGAAAAAATAATCTGGAAAACTAACCTTTTTAAGAATAAAATTCAAGATATCATTTTTTTACAACGCTAAGAATACTATAAAGTTAGTTCGTGTCAGTAAACCTATATTGACAGAATGCGCAATTTATATAATTTTTATCTGCGTTATTTAAGGGTGTTTTAACAATTTTTTTGGAGGAATATTTATGTTGAAGAAGATCATCGTCGCTCTGATGCTGACTATTTTTACTGCTTTCCCGGCTATGGCAGGTAGTAAAGCTCCTGTCGTTACAATCGCTTCTGACTGCACCTGGCCACCAATGGAGTTTGTAAACAAGGATAAGCAGATTGTTGGTTTTTCAGTTGATCTTATGAAAGCCTGTGCTACAGCGGCCGGTTATGATGTGAAAATTAAAAACGTTGCCTGGGATGGCATTTTTGCCGGACTTGCCGCCGGAAAATATGATGCTATCTGCTCCTCCGTTACAATTAACGAAAAACGTAAAAAAGTAATGGATTTTTCGGCTCCATATTTTGAAGTACAGCAGTCTGTAGTCACCAACAAAGATTCTAATGCTAAGACCTTAGATGATTTTAAGGGTAAAAATATTGGTGCTCAGATCGGTACTACAGGATATTTTGCGATTAAAACAGTAGAAGGTGTTACACCTAAATCATATGATGAAATCGGCCTTGCAATGGAAGACCTCTATAATGGTCGTATTTCAGCTGTTGTTTGTGATGATCCTATTGCAGCTGACTTTGCTTTACAGCAAGCAGACTATGCTAAAAGACTTAAAATTGCCTTTACTGTAAAAAGTGATAAAGCTGAATATCTTGGCGTAGCAGTGAGAAAAGGCAATACAGAAATTCTCAGCCTTATAGATAAAGGGCTTGCAGCTGTTAGAGCTGACGGCACTTATGATAAAATTAAAGCTAAATGGTTCGGCAGTAACTAAACTGCTAAAACTTAAGGCTTGAGTATAAACATGAGCCGGGGTCGACATGATCCCGGCTTTTTTCTGCAGGTCGGGTAAAAATAAATATGAGCGAAAAAAAAGTTAAAATTGAAGTAACGGATGGAGCCAGTATTCCTGATAGCCAGGATCCCAGTATGTTTAATGCGTGGTGGGTTTCTTTTATAGGTGCTATCGGGATGATTGCATATCTGGTAATAAGCAAACCAGATCCATACAGGAATATTCTCCTTTTTGTTCCTGATGGAATTATAGTAACTTTTGAGGTTACAATCTGCTCAATTATCGGAGCATTGATAATCGGTCTTTTTACAGGACTTGGAAGAATATCGAGTAATAAATTTATTAACCTCATTGCCTCTACGTATGTTGAGGTGGTTAGGGGTATTCCACTTTTAGTACAGCTCTTTTATATTTATTACGCAATGGGAAGGGTGTTACAGGTTCAGGATATGCTTTCGGCAATTCTTGCTATGAGTGTATGTTATGGAGCATATATGGGCGAAGTGTTCCGTGCTGGTATTGAATCCATTGACGAAGGTCAGACTGAAGCTGCCAGATCTCTTGGTTTTAGCAAAAGAGAGACAATGTTTCTTGTTATTTTGCCTCAGGCCTGGAGAACCATTCTGCCACCTGTTGGAAACGAATTTATTGCGTTGCTGAAAGATTCTTCTCTGGTTTCCATTCTTGCTGTTGCCGATATTTTAAGGCGTGGACGCGAGTTTGCTGCAGAAAGTTTTCAGTATTTTGAAACATATACAATGATCGCCTTATTGTATCTTCTGATTACATTGATATTGTCAAAAGGTGTAAGTCACATGGAAGCGAGGTTGAACCACTATGACCGCTAATCCTATTATTGAAATAAAGAATGTATATAAATTCTTTGGTGATCTGGCTGCGCTCAGTGATGTTTCTCTTGATATTAAGCAAGGTGAAAAAGTTGTAATCATTGGCCCTTCCGGTTCAGGTAAAAGTACACTGCTGCGTTCTATCAACCGTCTGGAAGAGATCAACAAAGGCTCGATTATCGTTGATGGTCTCGATGTTCATGATAAAGATAATGATATTAACTGTATCAGGCAGGAGCTTGGTATGGTGTTCCAGTCGTTTAACCTTTTTCCGCATAAGACAGTTCTGGAAAACCTGACTATGGCTCCGATCAGGCTTAAAGGACTCGAAAAAGAAGATGCAAGAGCTATTGCTGTTGATCTGCTTAAAAAAGTAGGTATCCGTGAAAAAGCCAATGTATATCCATCAAAGCTTTCCGGCGGACAGCAGCAGAGGGTCGCTATTGCCCGTGCTTTGGCTATGAATCCTAAGATAATGCTTTTTGATGAACCTACGTCTGCACTTGATCCTGAAATGATTGGCGAGGTTCTTGATGTTATGAAGAATCTTGCCCGTGAAGGTATGACTATGGTAGTTGTAACCCATGAAATGGGATTCGCCCGTGAAGTTGCAGATAGGATAGTGTTTATGGAAGATGGTCGGATGATTGCGAATGCTCCTCCCAGCGAGTTTTTTGATAATACTGAACATCCCAGATTAAAACAGTTTCTGGATCAGATTCTGTAAATTATAATGTGTCAGCTTCAGCCGGTTCTGCTTTTCAGATCCGGCTTTTTTATTTCTAACTCTCAGAAGATCTTTGCTTTTCTTGGAATATCTATTATATCATCGAAACATCAAATTTAATTTTATAGTAATGTGGAGTTGTTGATGGAAGGGAAGCGGATACTGGTCGTTGATGATGAGCTGATTGTAAATCTAGATATTCAAGCGACTCTCAGGCGTCTTGGCTATACGATAGTAGGTGATGCTGTATCCGGTGCTGAAGCCATTGAAAAAGCAGCTGAGTTAAAACCTGATCTGGTTCTCATGGATATTAAACTCCGTGGTAAAATGGACGGGGTTGAAGCTGCAAATTTTATTATCAAATCTTATGATATACCAGTCATATTTCTTACAGCCTACTCAGACGATCAGACTCTTAACAGAGCAAAATTATCCGGACCTTTCGGTTATCTTTTAAAGCCTTTTGAAGAGCGTGATTTGCGCTCTGCTATTGAAATCGCTCTATATAAACACGGTATGGAGCAGGAATTCAGGCAGGCTGTACATGATGCAGAAGCTGCTAACGAAGCGAAAAGTTCTTTTCTTGCAACTATAAGCCATGAACTTCGAACTCCTATGAACGGAATTCTGGGGCTTAGCGAAATATTGCTTGGTACCGAACTTAATACTGAACAACTGGAGTACGTTGAACTGATTAAAGGTTCAGCCAATTCATTGCTGCGTGTTTTAAATGACCTGCTTGACTATTCTAAAATTGAGCGCCGTATTCTTGAGTTAAGAGAAGGTCGTTTTAATGTACGTCAGATAATTGGTATGGTTATGAGTACTCATAACACGCTGGCTATAAAGAAAGGTTTACATCTTGAATGCTGTGTTCATCCAGATATTTCCAGTGAATTGCAGGGCGATTCCGGCAGACTTACGCAAGTTCTCAATAACCTGGTCAGTAATGCTATAAAATATACAGATGAGGGTGGAATTATAGTTGAGGTAATGCTGGATGATTTTGAATCTGATCCATACCCTGAAGGTTGTACCAGACTTCTTTTTATCGTCAGCGATACCGGTCTTGGTATTTCACGTGATAAAGCAGATTGTATTTTTGAAAGTTTCACACAGCTTGAAGATTATATGACCCGAAAGCATGGCGGGATAGGTCTTGGACTGACAATTTCTTATAGTCTTGTTAACATGCTTAAAGGGTCTATGTGGCTTGAAACAATTCCGGCAAATGGCAGTAGCTTTATGTTTACAGCCGTTTTCAAGCAGGTTCAGCGCGAGAATGCGGATGATAACGGTCTTCTTGTTCATGAGTGTCGGGTCTTTAAGAATATGAAACGGGTAATTCTTGCTGATGATAATATTATCACACGCAGGGTGGTTTCTGCTTTTCTGGAAAATGCAAATTGTGAACTTGAAATGGTAGAAAATGGTAGAGATGCTATTGATGCCATACAGGAAAGACCTTGTGATCTGGTTATTATGGATGTTCAGATGCCGGTGATGGACGGGCTTGAGGCAACTCGTTTGATCCGTTCCGGACATATTGAGAACATCGATCCATCTACTCCTATATTGGCTCTTACAGCGCATGCCATGAAAGGCGATAGGGAGCGGTGTCTTGAAGTGGGAATGAATGGGTATCTCTCAAAACCATTTAGTTCATCTAGCCTTATGGAGGCAATGGTGGCTGTTATGAAAGGGGATAACCGCAAGAATATAATTAAAGATAATCATGTTGAAGTCTTTGATGGGTCTTCTTGTCTGGACTTTCGTGGTACTATTGCCCGGATGGATGGCAATGATTCCCTTGTTCGTGATATTTATGTTCATTTTATTGAACTTGTTCCCAAGCATATTCGAGAAGTAGAGTCATATGCCAATAAATGTGATTTGAACGGGTTACATAATGAAATTATACTTTTAAGAGGGCTTGCTCTTGATGTTGGTGCGTATAAAATAAGTTCCCTGGCCGATGAGATAGAAAGATATCTAAAAAATGAAAATATCTCCAAAGTTGAAGTTTTAGTCTCAAGTTTAAGAAGTGAAGCGGATAATACATTAACAGCAATGGCTGATTATATTTTCAGATCATCCTGATTTTAATTGTGCCAGTGCTCATTATCTGAAAAAAATAACTCCAATTTATATCAACACGATTAACGGATCGGTATATGACTCCTCCAGATAATGAGATTATCAAGTCTCCAAAAATTTATACACTTTTTCTGGTTCTATTATTCATCGCAGCTGTTGCGTTAGGATATTCAGTTGCCAAGCCTTTTCTGAACACTATAATTTTTTCTATGGTGCTGACTGTCATTTTTTATCCTTTGACCAGTAAAATCAGCAACCGCTTAGGAAATCGCAGGGGTCTGGCAGCCTCTTTGACTGTTTGTATTATTGTTTTTGCTATAATTATTCCTGCGGTTGTTTTTTTCTTAGGACTTATCGGGCAGGGAATCCATTCTGTATCTGCCATTAATGATTGGATACGAAGCACTGATTTCTCTACATTGCTCAATACTGAGCATTACAATTCCTATATTAAGTGGTTTGAAGAGCATTTTCCGTTTATTGAGGTTAATTCCCGTGATATACAAACCAAAATTTTGGAAATATCTCGGACATTTGGACAGTCTATGCTTACATCTGGAACATGGCTTGCCGGAAACATGGCGAGTATGGTTGCTCATTTTTTTATTATGATTTTTCTTGTTTTTACTTTTCTTAAAGACGGTGATCATTTTTTTGCGAAAATAAGTGCTCTTTCGCCTCTAAAAGTTGAGCAGGAAGAATTTATAATTTCAAGTTTACGTAAAGTTTCTAAATCAGTTCTTTTCGGAAGTTTCTTTATTGCGGTATTACAGGGCATTGTTGGTGGAATAGGTTTGGCTATTGCAGGTATTCCTGCAATATTCTGGGGAACCATGATGGGCTTCACATCTCTGATTCCTGTTCTTGGAACTGGAATTATCTGGATACCGGCTATTATTTACTTACTTATAGTTGGTAAGATGAAACTGGCTGTTTTTCTTCTGCTATGGTGTGGTATTCTGGTTACTGGTATTGATACCGTGCTTCGTCCTATAATTGTGAGGGAGTCAGCAAGAGTTTCAACTGTATATGTTTTTTTGGCTATTTTGGGCGGGCTGAGTTCTTTCGGGCCTATCGGTATACTTTATGGCCCTCTTATTTTGAGCTTTTTAATGGTTATGCTGCATATATACGGACAAGAATTTAAAGATGTTTTGGAAGATAAAAAGTAAAGTGATCAATAAATTTTTTAGAAATCAGGCTTAAATAGATATTTAAGCCTGATTTTTTTTAGCGTATATAATGACGTTAGTTTTTGAAAAATGGCTGCCCGCTTTTTTGTAAAATAGAAGGACTCAAATCAATTTTTACAGTTTTCATGTCCATTAATCCAAATTTAATTACGTCCCGTACTTTAATAAATGTTTCAACTTTGCCTGCGACTTTGCCAAGCATCAAATAACCGTCACCGCCTTTGGCAAGGAAGGAGTTGGTGGTTATTGAATATTTATGTTCAGGTTTCAGTGGGTAAAAGGAACCATCCTTGCCCATTATTTCAATCTTTGAAATGCGGTTTCCTGGTCTCTTAATTCGTATTGCTTTCCCTATACTGTTAATTTCCAATTCCTGAGCAGTCCCATTTAAATCGAGCACATATCTAAGACCTGTTGTCTGTAAAAAAGTTCCTAAAGGATCTGGGAGCTTATGAACCGATCTTTCAAGTATTTGCTTAATCGTTGAACCTTTTACTTTTAAAATTGTGATTGTATTGCCGAAGGGAAACATGGTTGTTATATCTTTTCCGCTGATAGCCCCTTTAGCTATTATTTTATTGCCGCGTATCCCTCCACTATTTTGAAATGCAATGTCGGTTTTAAACTTGTCACGCATTATTGAACTTATTAGTTTTCCTACAGGGGCTTCCTGTGTACGTATAAAGCTTGCTCTGGAATCCAGAATTATCGGGGTTGTTGCAAGGGGCTTAGAGATTTCTGATTTTACTGCATGTGAGTTGATATATGTTTCTATTTTTTTATCAGCTTCAGTTTGGTCGGCAATTGGAATCATTGTCCATTCGTGTTTATCTATCATACCTTCGACTATTTTTAATTTTAGTACGCCGACAAATCGCCCATGGCTTCCGCATTGAACCATCAGTCCCGCGGTTTGAGAATCTCTGGCAATGACTTCCTGTCCCGGGAGAGTATCTACGTGGCTTTGTCCTCCGCATATGATGTCAATTTCTGGAACAGATTCGAGTATTTTTTTTTGGTCTTCAATACTTAGATGGCTAAGTAAAACGATGATATCAACCTTGCCGCTATGTTTCAATTTTATAGCTGCGTCACGAGCTGTCTTAATTAAATCAGGGGTTACAGAAATTCCAGTACCGGGATTTGATATCATATTTAATTGTGGCAGAATCATCCCCAGAAAGCCTACTTTCAGGAAATTTTTTTTAATAATCAGATCCTTCTTGATAAATTTATGGAGCCTGCTGCTTGGTGTTATTTCAAGATTGCTTACAACGGTAGGGAATTCTTTTATTTCAAGACATTTGACCAGAAATTTAGAGCCTCGGTCAAACTCATGATTACCAAGGGTAGAGACATCAAAGCCCATCATGTTCATTGTACCGAATACAGTTTTTCCCTGTTCGTTGGTCAGGGATTCTCCCATGAGATCATCGCCTGTTGCGACAGTAATTGTTTTGTTTGGAAATTTGTTTCTATATGATTTAAATACTGACTGAATTCTTGCAAATCCTCCGAAAGTCCGTACCATGCCTGCATTGCTTTTGTTATTTTCATCCTTGTCGGGCATTAATTGACCGTTAAGACCTGAAGTGGTCAAAAGTACCAGATCCCATCTGGAGGCAAAACTCTCGGTTGCTGATAGGAATATTGTGATCATGCTTAGTGCTATGATGAGGATGCGCATAGATAGTCTCTGCTGTTTTATGATTTGAGTAAAATATATTTCATTATGATAGCGGGCAATAATATAATACTATGTACTTTTTAATATGTCAGTTTTAAAAAAAATTCTACCCAGTAAGAATAATATATCATATTCGGAGCCTGTATAAATGTTATATAGAAATAGTACGTTAAGTAATTATTTTATTGTAATTTTGCTTTTTCTTTCTTTGTTTCTTTCCAGTTGTTCACTAATAAGTGATAGCCCTCAAATCAGTCCTGCAACCGGATATTATAAGATAGATTCTCCTGAGGTTCAGGGACTCATAAATCGTTTATATACTCAGGCTGGACCGGACTTTTCGTGGATGGATCTTGAAAAAGGCATCATGCACAACATTAAATATCTGTCTCGAAAATCAGAGAATGGGATTGCTGCAAAGTATGGAAAATTTGAAATTACATGGGATATGCTGCGGCGTACAAATGAAGACTTTCTAAATATCCTGCCAAAACTTGATACAGAACCTGAGCTGTTGGAAGAAAATTTCGTGTGGTATGCTTTGTCTCCCCGCACTTTATTGACTGGTTACTATGAACCTTATCTGGAGGCATCTTTAACCCCTGATCCTCGTTTTCCTTATCCGCTTTACAGTGTTCCTGCTGATTTAAAGAAGATTGATCTTGGGGATTTTCATCATCGCTGGAAAGGTCAGAAGTTACTTTTTCGTGTAGATGGTGACACTATTGTTCCCTATTATGATCGTGATGAGATTGATTTCAAAGGTGCGCTTCAGGGGCGCGGGCTTGAAGTTGCCTGGGTTAAGGATTTGGTCGATGTGTTTATTCTTCAGATTCAAGGATCAGGTCGGCTTATTTTGCCAGATGGTAGTGTAAAGCATATTCTCTATGCTGGTAAGAATGGGTTGAAATACGTTTCTTTAGGTAAAATCCTTATTCAGCGGGGACTTCTTCCTAAAGAAGGTATGAGTATGCAGAAGATTAGAGAATTTCTGTCACAGAATCCTCAGTTGGTGGAAGAGTTGTTAAGCACAAATCCAAGCTATGTTTTTTTCAGACTGGATGATGACGGTCCTTTCGGTTCAATGGCTGCTCCGCTTACTCCTATGGCAAGTATTGCCACCGATACAAAAGTTCTGCCAAGTGGCGCTCTGGCTATGCTTACAACCCGTCTGCCTGTTGCTGATGCTGACACAAAAGAACCTATGGCCAAGATTGTAATGGCACAGGATCGTGGTGGAGCAATTAAAGGGACCCGTGTTGACCTTTTTTGCGGCTCAGGACCTGATGCTGAGTTCCTTGCCGGACATTTGAATTCATGGTCACATATATATTTTCCGGTAAGCAGAAAATATCTTGAAGAAAAACAGGCTCAATAAATTTATGAGAGTCTGTATTACTCATATTTTTCATAATTGTTTTGTTCTTGATGCCGGGAATACCTGTTATGTCTTTGATATTCCCGCAGAAAGATTCAGGCCGACAAAAGCTGTTGAGGCTTTACAGAAGACAATTGCCGGACGCAATGTAATTGCGTTTTTCAGCCATAGTCATTTAGATCATTTTGCGCCTGATTATGCAGAACTTTGCAGCAGTGCCAAATCGCTTAATGCAATAATATCTGACGATATTGAAGAAATGTATCCGAATATAAAAAGCAGCAATTCTTTCATTGTTGAACCTGATACGGTGTACAAATATGCTGGCCTTCAAATCGAAACTCTTATGTCCAACGATCTTGGTGTTGCTTTTTTGTTCACGACTGAAGAGGGGCTGAAAGTATACAATGGCGGCGATTTAGCTAGCTGGGACTGGAATACGGCGAGCAGTGCTGAGCGTAATTTTACCCGTAATTTCTTTAGAGAAGCTGTCAGTGTGATAGCTTCGAAGAATGTGCATATTACGTTTTCAAATGTTGACAGACGTCTTGATAATCTTGCAGGAGGCCCGGAGTTTGTCCAAACGGTTAACCCGCAGGTTTTTGTACCGGCCCATGCATTAGGCAGAACAAAGTGGCTTGAAGGTATTCATGAAAAATTAGGAATATCTACAGATAAATGTTTTACCTATAGACGGGCAGGGGATAATTCATATTTTGACGTTGATATTTGATTCAAGCATCATGATTTTTTCCGTTTTCACAGAAAATAAAATGGTTCAATTATAGAGCTGAATATAAAAAGAGGGAGACTTTGACTGGTGGTCAGGTCTCCCTTTTTATTACATTTTAAGATCTTTTTTCAGAGTAGTTAATTCTTTGTCTGTCAGTTCACGCCATTTTCCTGGTTTTAAATCGCCCAGTTCAATTCTTCCCTGTTTAACTCTTTTGAGTCTCAGAATTGTTTTTTTGAATTCTTTAAACATTCTTCTTATCTGGCGGTTAAGTCCCTGATGCAGAATCATTTCATATTTTGCAGTCTCTCCTATTACCGAAATATTTTTTATTTCAACAGGAGCAAGAAGTTCTCCTTCTTCAAGGAACATACCGGTATGCATTATAGACATTTCGCGCTCAGAAAGTTTTCCTCTGATGGTAACATGATAGACTTTAGGAAGGTGCCATTTGGGATGGGTCATGCGGTTGCACAGTTCTCCATCTGTTGTGAGCATAAGTAATCCCTCAGAATAGAAATCAAGTCTACCTACTGGAAAAACGCGTTTTTTTACAATTTCAGGAGGAAGTAAATCAAGAACAGTCTTGCGGCCTTGGGGATCTTTTGCTGTTGTTACCGTTTCAATGGTTTTATGCAGCAATATATATGTTTCATTGGATTCTAAATCGTTTTCAATAAGCTTGCCGCTTACTTCAACCTGATCGGTTTCAGGATCAACTTGAATGCCGGGCGAGTCGGCAACTTCGCCGTTGATTTTAACTTTTCCCTGCTGCACAAGTTCATCAGCTCCGCGCCTTGATGCTAATCCGGCCGCGGCAATAAATTTATTTAATCTTATACTTTTTCTTTCAGTCATTTTCACTCATAGTAGTTAGTTGAGGGTGTCTCACTTTTAATCATTTTTTTTAACTTTTAATAATCATTATAATTACTTATTTATGCTGCACTAAGAATAAGCCTACCAAATGTAGGCTTTACTGAACGATATCAGACGTAAAATGATCATAACTTTTTAAAAGCTAAAGTCTGGAAAGGAGAAACTTTATCAAAAGTTTTCCCTTCCCAGACATTGGAGACATTATCTAACTAAGCTTTAATTACTTTGCTGGCAAGTTGGAGTGATGTAACAACATCGAGCATATTTGTTGTCTCGCCGACTTGTTTTTTACTAAGCATATTAAAATGGTCAAGACATGTTCCGCAAACGAGGATCGATACTCCGTTTGCTTTAAGTTCTTTTAGTTTTTCAAGGCAGATATGGTTTTCAGTCGCGAGTTTAACTGCGCTGTTGACCATCACTATTCGCCAAAGCGTTTCGCCCAGCTCAGGCAGGGTGGCTATAAAATTAAACATAAGTTTTGCGCCCAGTTCATCATCGCCAGAACCTATAAATTCGTTGTTAAGGAAGACTAGAGTTTTGCTGCTTATTTTAGAGAGTTCTTCATCGGTCATGATAGAACACTCTTCGCATTCGACAGGATATTCAGAGTTGTTTTTTTCTCCTATTATTGTAAATAGGGCATCGCTTTGCTCAACAGTGACAGTGTAACCTTTTGTTGCGATAAAGCGGGAGACGTTTTCTTTTGCGGCTTCATTGTCAACAATTGCTTCAATTCGTTCAGGGTTATCTGATTCAATGGCATTTTTGCACTTAATAACCGGCTGTGGACAGGGGAGACCTTGGCATTCTAATTTAACTGACATTTTGTTATGTCCTCCTGAAATTATTTGAACCATATGGAGATATAGCGGTCAAATTGATAAAACTTATCTTTTTATGGGTAAACGATTAAAAAATTAAATCGCAAAAAAACGGTACTTGCGATGAAAGCAAATGCCAAGTAAGGAAATATCGCAATCGGCATTTAGTCATAAAAAGGAGTATATCTTGCCCAAAGGCGAAAAATATAGCTACATGAAAAACAAGCAGCTTGTTAAAAGGTGTTTGTCGTATTTTCTTCCGTATAAATTCAAGGTTATTATTGCTTTTGTTTCTATGGGAGTTGTTGCCGCAGCTACAGCGGCTACAGCTTATCTGATTCAGCCGGCAATGGATGATATCTTTATCAATAAAGATCGCCAAGCATTGATGATAGTGCCTATTGCCTTTGTCGCTGTCATGCTCATTAAGGGTGTATTCAGATTTTTGCAGTCTTACTTGATGAATACAACTGGACTTTTAGTTCTGGAAAGACTTAGAAATGATCTTTTTGAAAAGATCATCTGCCTACCTATGAACTTTTTTGAAGAAAGTCAGGTCGGTATGCTCATGTCCAGAATTCTGAATGATGTTACTGAAATCAGGCAAAGTCTACCTTCGTTTATCATGATGATTCGCGAGGTGGTTACCATTATCGGTCTGATCGGGCTTGTTTTTTATCGTGATCCATACCTTGCTTTTTTTGCTGTTCTGGTTTTGCCGCTGGCAATCTTTCCTTTCTTTTATTTCGGTAGAAAACTTCGCAAGCTGGGACGTAAAAATCAGGTTAAAATTTCTGACATTAATGCCCAGCTTCAAGAAGCTTTCAGCGGTGTTAAAGTTATTAAAGCTTTTTCCAATGAAAAGGTTGAAGCTGGAAAATTTGAAGACGAGAATCGTCGTCTGGTATATATTGCTATCAAGCAGGTTTTACACAGCGAACTATCTTCCAGAATCATGGAAATTGTAGGAGCTCTCGGTATCGGCCTTGTACTTTGGTACGGGGGTATGCAGGTCATTGAAGGGAAATCTACACCGGGAACATTCTTTTCTTTTATTGCAGCTTTGATAATGCTGTATGAGCCTATCAAGAAAATTAACACATCCAACCTTACTATTCAGCGTGCTTTTGCCGGAGCTGAAAGAGTTTTTGAGATTTTAGACTCCCCTGATATCACAGTTGAAACAGGAGGGGATGTTTCTTTAGATGAATCGTTCAAGAGGCTTGAGATCAAGAATCTTACTTTTAAATATCCTTCTTCGGAACATCCAGTTCTTGATAATATTAATCTTGATGTTGTGACGGGGCAGAAAATTGCCATTGTAGGTCCAAGCGGATCTGGTAAGACTACTCTGGTAAACCTTATTCCACGTTTTTATGAGTGCCAGAAGGGTGAAATTAAAATCAATGATAAGCCTGTTGATGAGTATTCTCTCAAGTCACTGCGGTTAAATATAGGAATGGTTTCGCAGGATACTTTTCTTTTTAACGCAAGTGTCCGTGATAATATTTCATATGTCAGCCAGAATGCTCCTTTAGAGGAAGTCATAGACGCTGCACAGACAGCATTTGCTCATGAATTTATTGAGTCTCTTCCTGAAGGTTATGATACTCTCGTTGGAGAAAGAGGTGTCAGACTTTCCGGCGGACAGAAGCAGAGACTTACAATTGCACGGGCATTGCTTAAGAATCCGCCATTGTTGATTCTTGATGAAGCAACCAGTGCTCTTGATACTGAAGCTGAACGCATTGTGCAGCTGGCCTTAGAGAATCTTATGAAAGACAGAACCAGCATTGTTATCGCTCATAGACTTTCAACAGTTCTTTCTGCGGACGTGATCGTGGTCATGGAAAGTGGTAAAATTGTTGCCAAGGGCACACATAAAGAATTGCTTGAAACTTCTCCATTATACTTGAAGCTTTACAATATGCAGTTCCAAGATAACCATTAGTATAGTAAACAAGATGAAGATTGATCCTGTAAAATTATCACCTGCTATTGCTTCTTTATTTCGCTGGTGGGTGCGGTCTATACCTTTTGAAGTTGAAGGCTATGATAATTTTATCCGTGCAATGGATAGCAAAAGGCCTGTCATGCTTGCGCTATGGCATAATGAACTGTTCAGCTTGATCGGGTTTGGATATAGAAAAAGACTTTCACTTGTAACCATGGCCAGCGACAGTAAAGATGGGCAGGTTATCACTGAGGTTCTTGAGCGTATCGGGTATGAAGTAGCTCGAGGATCATCAACGCGTGGTGGTCTTAAAGCTATGCTGGATATTGCGAGGATTATGCGTGAACATGGGAAGGTCGGGGCTATAACAATTGATGGTCCTAAGGGACCTCGTCATAAGATTAAACCCGGAATTCTGGCTATAGCGCAAAAGAATGGCGCATGCATCATTCCTGCCCGTGCTTATCCTTCAAATCCAATCGTGTTCAATAAATCATGGGATAAATTTGAGCTGCCAAAACCTTTCCGTCCGTGCAAGGTCTACCTGGGAGATCCTTTTGATATTACAGATCAAAAGCTTAAAGGTGATATTCTGGAAAGTGAAACTCTTCGTCTTGAGGGAATTATGAATAAATTAGGTAAATAATTTATTTACTTTTTTAAGAAATCAAAAACCGCCCTGTTCTTTTTTGAGCAGGGCGGTTTTTGTTTGTTCCTTTTAAGCTGGTTATATTCCAGCGGCAGTGCTGAGTCTTTCAATCAGTTTTTCCAGTTCCTGAGCTGTTCTGGATAGGCTGGTAATTGATTTTGCTGACTCCCTCATATCCATTCTGGTATCACTGGCCAGCATTTTCAGGTCTTCTACGCTCTTGTGAATTTGGCTGTGTGCTTCTGATTGCTGGTCAGTTGCCTGTGCAATTCTTTGAATTTCAGTTGCTGTGTTGTCAGACATACCGGAAATTTTCTTGAAAGCATCAACCGATTTGCCGACCAGTGTACTGGCGTGTTGTACAGCTTCAACTGTCATATCTGTGTTCTCAATATTTGAGCTGGCAGATTTTTGAATATTTTTGATTGCTATCTCAACTTCCTTTGTTGATTGTACTGTCTTTTCAGCAAGTTTGCGTACTTCATCAGCTACAACCGCAAATCCTCGGCCTTTTTCGCCTGCACGGGCTGCTTCAATCGCTGCATTGAGGGCTAGCAGGTTTGTCTGGTCGGCAATATCATTGATAACGCCGATGATGCCTCCTATTGAGACACTTTGTTCACCAAGGGTATGCATATTCTCTTTTACAATATCTGAAAGGGATTGCAGTTGGTTGATTGCCACACTTGTCTCAGTCATGGTTACCAGACCATCCTCAGCTTGCAGCTGAGTGTTCTGGGCTTGTGTTGCGGCATTCTCAGCATTCTCTGCTGAGTTTAGAAGAGTCTGGTTCATTTCAGTGATTGCCTGCGAGGAATATTCAATACGATCAAATTGTTTATCTGTATTGGATGAAACCTGATCGACCTGCGTTTCTATCTCAGAAGCTCCTTTAGTCAGGTAGCTTGATATTATTTTGGCCTTTTCAGTTATCTCAATCATGACTTTATGCTGTTCATTTATCTGATCTTCTTTTGTTTTCATGTCACTCAGATCGACTATAATTGCAAAACCTCCGATTAATTCATTATCTAGATCATAGAGCGGGGCTGCATCAATACGTACATCACGGTAGTTATTTTTTTTTGTGGTCCATCTTCTTTCTATATTTACAACTGGCTCTTTGTTTTCAAGGCATCTGGAAATAATACCTTTTTCACCTATAGGAGCCTGTAAAAGTTCTTTTACAGGGCGGCCTACCCAGTTCTGGCACGATCTGCCGCTTTCAAGCAGGTCACAAAGAGGCTGATTCAGATATGTGATGTTTTTGTCTGTATCAGATATCAGGCAGGGTACAGTCATACCGTCGAGCATTCCTTGAGAAAACCCCAGTTTGTTTTTCAGCTCGGCAACCATCAGCTGAATTCCGTCAGCCAGTTTTTTAATTTCACTTTTATACTTACCTTCAAGACTGCTTTTAAAGTCTCCTGCAGTGATTGAGGTTACAAATTTTTCAATGTTTTTTAAGGGAGTTATTAAGGCTTTATTTAGAAAGAATATTGTTGAGAGAATTACGATTAATGCTGTCACGAGAGAGATTATCAAGGCTGTGGTTTTCAATTTTGCAACTGCTGCAAAGGCTTCATCCTTATTGATTTCGGAGATAAGAACCCATGTTGATGTGCCAATTTTGATCGGAGAATAAGCCATTAAGCGATTAATTTTATCGTTATTTTTTATAATGGCTGATCCTGATTTTCCGCTAAGACCTGCCTTAACTGCTTCAGATTTTATTTCACCTTTTGCTGGATATGCGAAAGATGATTTAACTGTATGGTATCGCGGGTCAAGTTCAGAATCAGAACGCATATGAAAGTCTGGTCCTACAAGGTAGGATTCGCCGGTTTCTCCCATGCCTGAGCGTAATGTCATTATTGAGTTGATTTCATTAAGGGGAATGCGAAGTGCGACTACACCCTGGATATCTCCTGCGTGTGAATGGACCGGAGCCGCAATAAAGGCTACAGGAGTTCCATCCATAGGAGCATATGGTTCGAAGTCTGCAAAAACAATCTTGCCCTTTACAGCTTCTCGAAAAGCATGGGCCAGATTTGAATTCTTATATTGTCCATTTTTTAGATCTGCGCCAAGATCGTTTTCTTTTTTAAGTGTAAAAAGAACACGTCCGTAATCATTTATTAGAATTGCGTCATCATATCCAAGATTTTTTACAAAAGGTATAAAGGGGGGAGATACATAATGATGCGCTTCGAGGTATTCAGCAGATGCAACATCAAGAGGTTTACCTGAAATTTCATTTTCAAGACTATATTCGCCAAGGACTCCTACTGCATTATATACTTCTTTTACATTGGAAAAGAGTTCTATTTCTTGAAACCATTTAGATACGAGATCATCAACATTCTTCTTTTTTGAGTCACGGACAGATTCAAGTTGTCCGAAGGCCTGTTCTGATAAGGCTTTTGAGGCCATTCCTACACTAAGTACACCAACGACAATTAGCGGGATAAGTCCTATAGCTACACAGAAAGTGATCATTTTTAATTTAAGCGACATGCCGATTTTCCTCCTCAGCGTTTGCTGAAGCATACTTATGGTCAGTGCTGTTATGGACAAGTGTCATAGATGTTACAGTATGGTTAATTTAGTTGTAAATTACATACATTTAAGAATATTTATAGGTTAAACTTAATTTTAGGTGTTACTTTTGTTCAGCAGTTTGCAAAAATTTATGACAGCCGTTTCAGTTGACAATGATTGTCATATTCAGTAGTCGGTCAATATGTTGTTCAGCGATATAATTATAATTAAAATGAAGTGAAGCAAATGAAGAATATTTTAAAAGTAATAGATACCAGTTCTAAAATATCTGAGAAGAATAAAATAAATTTAACAATACATCAGTTTGCAGAGTCCCTTGGTAATGCTATTGATGCCAAAGATCACTATACTTGTTCTCATTCAGAAGAAGTTGCTGTTGTATCGCAGGCAATTGGTGTGCAGATGGGGCTTGATAATGAATGTTGTGAGCTTATTCATATTGCAGGGCATTTACATGATATTGGTAAAATAGGTATTCCTGATTCCATTTTAAAGAAGACAGGACGTCTTACAATTGAAGAGTATGAAATAATTAAGAAGCATCCTGAGATGGGGGCACAGATTGTTGCTCCTATGGCTTCCGTTTCAGGATTAAATATTATTGCAGATACTATTTTACATCATCATGAAAGATATGATGGAAATGGATATCCTCATGGACTAAAAGGTAAAGCTATTCCTCTTGAGGCAAGAATTATTGCAGTTGCAGACACTTTATCGGCTATGGCTCGGGATCGTCCTTATCGTACGGCCATGCCATTTTCTGACATAATAGCTGAAATAGCTAATTGTGCTAATTCTCAATTTGATCCGATAGTTGTGAAAGAGTTTCTGAAAATAGCTGATCGGATAGAATCATATTATAGTTGTGGGGAATTAGTGTCTGATGATTTTATGTTGTCCGGGATCGATAACGAGCTTCAAAGTATGTCCATCTAATTAGCAAATCATAGATTCTTTTGTTTATTCATTTTCTTCTCGAGTGCCCGAACAGCGATGGAACAGGGGAATGTCAGCGCAAAATATAAAAAAATAACAACTGTCCATATTTCGAAAGTTTTATAGGTTGCTGACATTAATTCCTGTCCTGCAAATGTCAGTTCCTGTATTGAAATAATTGAAACAATCGAAGAATCTTTAATCGTAGAAATGAATTGTCCGGCAAGAGGGGGCAAACAACGCGAAAAAGCCTGTGGAAGGATAATATGAATGAGCTGATTGCGTCTGTTAAATCCAAGTGCTGCTGAAGCCTCCCATTGCTCCTCTTCTATAGATTCAATTCCTGCGCGTATTATTTCTGTAATGTATGCCCCTTCGAAAAGTGACATTGTAATTACACCTGATAAAAAGGCTGGAAGTTGTTCAACTGAGCCGAACAGGACATTGAGTACTGGCGAAGTTTTGTCGTTTAAGCTGTATGAAAGTTCAGTGATACCAGTTGCCCGCATAATTTGATCACCAAGAAAAAAATAAAAGATGAAAATCAGGACCAGCGGTGGAATATTTCTAATTAATCCAACGTATGAACCTGAGATCATTCTTAGCAGAGGACGTGGGCTGGTGCGCCATATTCCCATGATCGTTCCGATTATAAGTGCTGAAAAAACAGACCATATTGAAAGACGCAGAGTAACAATCAAGCCCTGCAGCAACAGACCTGCTTTCCACTGCTGTGAGCTTTTATCGAATCTTGCAATATATCCGGGCGCAGCTGACCAGTCCCAGCTGTAATTAAGCTGGGTTACAATATGATAGGCAAACCAGATCAATCCTCCCGAGATGGCTGCCAGAAGCAGCACATCAAGGGAGGTAATCCTCTTGGAATTATTTGGCATGAATTACAATTACTCTACGAGAGATTTCCAATCATCGGTTTTGAACCAGTAATTGAATCGTGCTTCAAGCCAGCCCTGTGCATTGGTTACTTTGATCCAGTTGTTCAGGAAGTTCAGGAAGTCCGGGTCGCCTTTGCGAACAGCAAATCCAATCGGTTCCTGAGTAAAATCAGACTGAAGTGGAAGATAAAGTTTTTCAGGATATTTCTTAACCAGATTGGCAGGTAGCGGATTGGAAGCAATTAAGCATGCAACCTTACCATTAAGAAGTTCTTGAATCGAAGCTGCCTCATCACTGAATTTACGGATATCGGCTTTAGGAAGGAAGTTTTTAGCTGCTTTTTCAGCAGTTGTACCAAGACGTACCGAAACTTTTGTTGAAGCCATATTGAATTCTTTAAGCGAGCTTTTGTCTGGTGCAACGGCTTTGTTGGCAACAATCGCCATTCCTGTGAACTCGTAAGGATCAGAAAAATTAACTTTCAGATTACGTTGTGGTGTAATGCCCATTCCACCGATGATTATATCAAATTTGCCGGTCAGCAGGGCCGGGATGATTCCATCCCATTTAGTGGGAATAAAGCGGACTTCAACACCCATTTCTGAGGCAAGACGTTTGGCTACGTCAATTTCAAAACCAATAAATTGTCCATCCTTGTCTTTCATTGCCCAGGGTTTAAAGGTGGAAAATCCAACACGCAGAGTTTTATGTTTCAGAACAGTTTCAAGAGTGCTGTCTTTAGACAGCTCAAGTCTGGCATCTCCGGCCCAGACCGCAGAAGAGAGTCCTACTATCATAATTACAGCAGCAATTCCTATGTTTACAGTTCTCCACAAAGTCATTTTTACCTCCAGATATATTCTGTACGGTTAAGGTTACCATCTGCTCTTGAATTTTTGGGCCATATTGTCCAGAGTCCAAGATAGCAGCAGAGTAATAGAAAGATATATGGCTGCAACAGTAAACCATATTTCAAAAGTCATAAAGGTTTCAGAAATTATTGATTGCCCCTGCATGGTCAGGTCATAAATGGCAACAGTACTCACAAGGGCAGAATCTTTTACCAGTGATATTGCCTGTCCTGCCAGTGGTGGAGCTATGCGGGGAATGGCTTGGGGAAGAATCACGTTTATATAGGCAAAACTCTTATTTCCACCAAGACTGAATGCAGCCTCCCATTGCCCTTTATCAATGGAAGTAATACCTGACCTGAAAATTTCAGATGCGTAGGCTCCTTCAAATAGACTGAGCGCAATTACCGCTGACCAGAAACCGTTGATATTCAGTATAGGGGCGATAACAAAATATATGAAGAACAGCTGAATGAGCAGCGGAGTGTTGCGGATAGTCTCCAGATAGATGCGGGCTATAATATTTCCGACAAAAGAATTTGATAAGCGTAAAACAGCTGTTCCAAGCCCGATTACAAAGGTTAGTATAAAACTTAAAGCTGAAATTTCAAGAGTTACACCTAGCCCTTTTAAAAGTGGTCCGGGGATGAATGTTTTGTCCTTAAAAGAAAAAATGAAATCAGGAACCCTGAACCATTGCCAGTTATAGCCTAGCTCTTCTGTTCCATTATATAAAAAGATGCTGAACAGAATTAAGAGTATGGCAAATAACAGACTGTCTAGGATAAATTTATTTCTTGCGTTTTTTTTATAAAACGAAGTTTTGTTCTGTAGCATATCTTAGATAGTTACTATTTAATTGAAAACAAATCTACTTGGTTATTGGGAGGTTTTGCCAAAGGCATATTTCATGAATATTTTTTACTATTGACTGACTAACGTTCCCATGCATCAGATTAATGTCGTAAATTTGTGTAGTTGGGTGTGTCAGCAGTAAATATAAAAGGTATATAATAAAAATCCCTCTCTGAAAAAAATACCAGAGAGGGATTTTGAATTCTTGAGCAGATTTGTTACATAAAAGTAGCAACTTTAGCCATGAGGCGTACAAGCTGGTTTGTAAAACTGGCTTCATTGTCATACCAGATGATCAGTTTCAGCATTTTGCCTTCCATAACATCTGTCAAGGGACCGTCAACAACTCCGCCATGTGTATCACCTATATAATCGGTGGAAACCAGCGGCATTTCCGTATAGCCCATGTGTTCATTTGCAGCTTTGGCAAGAACTGCATTTACTTCTTCTTTTGTTGTTTTACGTCCTAGATCGCAGGTAAGGTCTACCAGTGAAACATTCGGTGTTGGAACACGGATGGACATGCCGTCCAGCTTACCCTCCAGTTCAGGGATGACCATAGTGACAGCTTTAGCCGCACCGGTTGTTGTGGGGACCATGTTGACGCCGCATGCTCTGCCCCGACGGATATCTTTGTGTGAGCCGTCAAGAACACGCTGACTCATAGTGTACGCATGAATTGTGGTCATCAGTCCGCGTTCAAGGCCGAATTCATCGTTGATGACTTTGGCAACCGGTGCAAGACAGTTGGTAGTACATGATGCACCGGAAATGATGTTGTGCTTATGGGTTAGTTCCCCATCGTTAACACCCATAACTACTGTTGCGTCAGCATTAATGCCGGGGGAGCTGATGATAACTTTTTTAGCACCGCAGGCGATGTGCTTTTCGCAGCTGTCGCGGTCACGGAATTTACCGGTTGTTTCTGCAACCATGGTGCAGCCAAGTTCTGCCCATTTCCATTCTCCGGGAGCACAGCGGGTAACTTTGATTTCCTTGCCGTTGACGGAAAAGCCGTTTTCAGTTGCCTTTACATCTGCTTTGAATGTTCCGTGAACTGAATCGTGTTTGAAAAGAAGAGCAAGGTCTTCATTGGAGGCACGGGCATTGATTGCGACAAGATCAAAGTCCTTACTGTCATGAATCAACCGAACCAAGTAGCGTCCGATCCTTCCGAATCCATTAATACCAACTTTTATGGCCATGTAATATTCTCCATTTTTTGTCTCTTGAATCTCCCTCAGAAGTCTTGGCTGACTTTAAGGGGGAGGGGAGTGTGAAAATCTAGGCTGATACCTGATACAAAGCAGACTTATTTCCTGGGTAAGTGTGCGATGCAGGTAGAAGCAGTTCGGCGATTTTCGGTATTAGAGACAATCTTCCCATTTATACATCTTATTCCAGATGCAGATCCCTTGTTGATTATAAACAAATAAAGCCGCCTATTTCCTGGTAGGCGGCTTTATGTAATTACGCTTTGTTTGAGCAGCCCAGCACTTTGGTTATTTTATGGCGGACCATCTCTTTTACTGCCTTGCGTGATTCTCCGAGGTAGCCTCTGGGGTCGAAAGCAGCAGGGTTTTCAACCAGAAACTTACGGATAACGGCAGTCATTGCGAGACGAATGTCTGTGTCAATATTGATTTTGCAGACAGCTTTAGATGCGGCTTTACGAAGCAGGTCTTCGGGAACACCTTTTGCGCCTCCAATATCTGCTCCGAAATTGTTAGCCATGACAACATATTCTTGAACAACGCTTGAAGCGCCATGTAAAACAATGGGGAATTTAGGTATCAGAGATGCAATCTTGTCCAGACGATCAAAATCAAGTTTTGCTTCACCTTTAAATTTATATGCACCGTGGCTGGTTCCTATTGCGATTGCAAGGGAGTCACAACCTGTGCGTTCTACAAATTCTACAGCCTGATCTGGGTCTGTGTAAATATGTTCATCAGAAACAACATCTTCTTCGACTCCGGCTAAACGACCAAGCTCTGCTTCAACCCAGACGCCTTTGTCGTGAGCGTAAGCAACAACCTGCTGTGTGAGAGCGATATTCTCGTCAAATGGAAGGTGCGAACCGTCGATCATTACAGAGGTAAAACCTCCGTCAATAACTTCTTTGCAAATTTCAAAGTTTGCGCCATGGTCGAGATGAAGTACAACAGGCAGGTCTGTTTCAAGCAGAGCGGCTTCCATCAATTTCATGATGTATCCCTGACCTGCATACTTACGGGCACCAGCGGAAACCTGAAGAATCAGGGGAGCATTTTCTTCGCTACCTGCTTCCATAATTCCCTGAATGATTTCCATATTGTTTACATTGAATGCACCAATGGCATAACCGCCGTCATAGGCCCCTTCAAACATTTCTTTAGGCGAAACGAGTGGCATTTACTCCTCCTGATGGAATAAGTGTCTGTTGAAAAACATTTTACAGGCGGTCAAAAATAAAGTTCAATGTGTCAGGCTCGTTAAAACCATGAGCAGAGTGATAACTGCATCATGTTTCAGGAGATACACACATGTACTTAATTTATATGTTTGACCCGTCCTGATAGCCAAAATAAATAACTACCTTGGAAGGTTCTCTGAAAGTTAAATGGACTAAACAAAATATCCTGAATTTTTGATCAATCCACAGTCAGATATAACTTTTCTAATTTTGTTCTAATATTGCCTTTATACACTATATAGAAACTAAATGTCCACATACATAATAAATTGTATATGAGCTATAAGTTGAAACTCTTTTCAAGAGTAACAATTGCTTCACGATCTGTGAAATCAAAGTGCAAAGGAGTCATAGTAATATGTCCTTTGGTCAGCAGATCTCTGTCAGTTCCTGAGCTGATTTTTTCTTTAGGCATAACTCCGTCAAGCCAGTAGTACTCTCTGCCTCGCGGGTCTTTGCGCACATCATACCAGTCCTGCCAGGAGACACGTGTATGCCGGCATATTTTAAGCCCTTTGGTTTCTTTTACAGGCATTGCCGGAAAATTCAGATTAACAACTGTTTTTTCACCTAGGCTGGACCACGGTATTTGGGTGAGCAGATCCGCGCAGTAATCGCCTTGATCTGTAAGCTCATTCGGATTAAAATTATCATATGATACAGCCAGTGCGGGAAAGCCCATTAGGGCTCCTTCTGTTGCAGCTGAAACCGTACCAGAATACAAAATGTCCACACCGACGTTAGCTCCGCTATTGATACCGGAGACAACAATATCCGGTTTTTCTTCCAGCAAAGTGGTTAATCCGAGCTTGACGCAGTCCACCGGTGTTCCGTAAACACCTAGACCTGTGAAGCCGTCCTCTTCAAATTTTTTTACTCGAAGGGGTGATGATAATGATACAGCGTGACCCACAGCAGATTGCTCTGCAACCGGGGCTACAACTTGAACATTCATTCCGGACCTTTTCAGGGCATGGTAAAGCGCTCTGAGTCCGACGGCTTGAATTCCGTCATCATTTGTTAAAAGTATATTCAATTTTGTTCTCCAAGGAAGAAAAGGCCAAAAAAAATTGGACAGGCTTCCGATGGTTTGACTATGAATACAAATTCCGGGCGGTTGTAAAACGCCATTGGTTAATTAAAAATGCGAACGCCTAGGGGCGAGGTATCAAAGCAATTTAGGAATAGCAAGAAGTGTCGCAAAAAACTACATATATTAAAGACTTTATAAACGGGGAAAGGGTCAGAGATCTTTTCCTCGTGGGGGATGCTCAGCTCCGTGAATCCCGTAATGGTCCGTTCTGGAATCTGCGTTTGCAGGACAATTCCGGTACGGTTGAAGCTAAAATCTGGAGCCCGTTAAGTCAATCATTTCAAACTATTGAATCAGGAATGTTTGTTGTTGCCGGAGGAATGGTTGGTTCTTACAGAGATAAACCGCAACTTACTGTTGAGGTTTTTGAAATTTTAAATCCTGAGCATAATCAGTTTGACATCACTGAATTTCTTCCCTCCAGTCCTGAAAAACCTGAAGAAATGATGCAGGAGTTGGACTATCTGATAGCAGAGCACATGGTTCATCTGCCGTGGAAGAAGTTCTGCCGTAAGGTGTTGAGAGATGAAGAAGTTTATGACAGGCTGTTGACAGCAACTGGAGCCAAGACAGTACACCATGCGTATGTAGGAGGTCTGCTTGAGCATACTTTGACTGTTGCTAAGCTATGTATGTCTATTTGTGATAACTATCCAGATGTGGATCGCCAGATTGTTCTTGCGGCTGCAATTTTTCATGATATTGGTAAGGCTTGGGAGTTGTCCGGTGGGCTTACCAATGACTATACAGATGAGGGACGGCTGTTAGGGCACATTTATATTGGAGTAGAAGTTCTTGAACCTTTTCTGCAAAAAGCAAAGGATTTGGACAGTAAACTTAAACTTCATTTAAAGCATTTGATTCTTTCTCATCATGGGGAATATGAATATGGTGCACCAAAACGGCCTAAGACTCCTGAGGCCTTTATTTTACATTTTGCAGATAATATTGATGCGAAAATGAATACCATTTTTGCAGAACTGGATAAACTGGAAGGTTCCGGTTCAAATTGGACTCCTTACCAGAGATTTTTAGACCGATATCTGTATAAGCCGGAAAAATCTCCGGATAACCCGTCAAGCAAGTGCGATATAAAAAAAACGGAGGCTCAATGTTCATTACCTTTGAGGGGATAGAAGGAACCGGAAAGACTACTCAGATTAAGCTTATTAAGGCTTTTCTAGAAGGGGCAGGTCACACTGTTGATGTTACCCTGGAACCCGGTGGGAGTCGTATAGGTAAGGAATTACGCAAAATTTTACTTAATATGGATAGCACTGACCTTACAGGTGAAAGTGAACTCTTTCTGTATCTGGCTGATCGCGCGCAGCATGTCAGCCAGACAATCCGTCCGGCAATTGAAGCTGGAAAAGTTATTATTTCTGATCGTTTTGCAGACTCAACAATTGTGTATCAGGGCTATGGAAGAGGTCTTGATCCAAAGTTGCTGCGTGAATTAAACGATGTTGCTGTTTCCGGTTGCTGGCCTGATTTGACTATTTTGCTTGATATTGATCCGGAGATGGGACTTAAACGTGCTATGACCCGCAACTTGCAAGAGAACAAAATGCAGGAGGAAGGGCGTTTCGAGGCAGAATCTTTGGAATTTCACAACCGTGTACGTGAAGGTTATCTGACTTGGGCTGCTCTTAACCATGAACGTTTCTTTGTGGTCGACGCTGCACAGACTCCAGATGAAATTTTTGAGCAGATTAAAGCAAAAACAGTTGAGGTCCTAAAAAATAGATAAATAATGTTAAAATTTTTTTAAAGTTTAACATATTGATAATTTTGGTTTTTTTGTAAGCGCAATCCTTTTGGGATTGCGCTTTTTTTTATTTATTCAGGATATTTTATTAATTAAATTTTCAGTAGAATGGCAATTATGTTATTAAATAGCTAAGTCTTTAGTGGACGATGATAATGTTTTTATAATTTGTGTATCGCAATGTAGTAAGAATTCGAAATTCGTGTGATTTGGTGTTGTTTTTTTCTATATGTCCATAAATAAGCCATTCAAATCAATAATTCACCATTTGGGGTTGACGCTATCATAGTAAAATGGTTTAAGAGTAATTAGATTTTTCAATACATTAGCCACTGTATGACAAATGTAATAGCAAGAGTGTTTATATTTTGAGTACAACAGTTATTGTTAAATAAAATTTGTATGCATTCGGGTTTTGGTGCCAGATATGTTTCAGGCATCGGATCGAAAATCTGGATGCCAGGGGGTTAGGCCCACTGATCTTTAATTAGAGGATGGAGGTTTTTATGAAATTCTCTGTGGGACTCGGAAAGGATGGAGCGGAAAAACGCCTTGAGCAGAATGGCGTATCACGCCGTGACTTCATGAAGTTCTGCGCAACAACTGCCGCTGTTATGGGTATGGGACCCGCTTTTGCGCCAACTGTAGCGGAAGCTCTCACCCAGAAGAGGCGTCCTTCTGTTGTTTATCTGCATGCAGCTGAATGTACCGGCTGCTCAGAAGCTGTTCTTCGTACTGTTTCTCCGTACATTGATGCTTTGATTCTTGACACTATTTCTCTCGACTACCATGAAACAATCATGGCAGCAGCAGGTCATAAAGCTGAGGAAGCTCTGCATGAAGCAGTTCATTCCCCTGAAGGCTATATCTGCGTTGTTGAAGGTGCTGTTCCTACAATCGAAGATGGTGCCTGGGGTAAGGTCGCCGGCAAATCAATGCTGGATATCGTAAAAGAAATCGTACCTGGTGCAAAAGCTACTATCTGTATCGGTACCTGTTCTTCTTATGGTGGTGTTCAGGCAGCAGCACCAAATCCGTCTAAAGCTGTGAGTGTTTCCAAAGCTCTTGGCGGAGTGACTACTGTTAATCTACCAGGTTGTCCTACCAACCCGTTCAACTTCGTTGGAACTGTTGTTCACTATCTGACTAAGGGGGTTCCCGAACTCGATAGTGATGGCCGTCCTTCTCTCTTTTACGGTGAATCCGTACATGACAACTGTCCGAGACTTGTACACTTTGAAGCTGATGAATTTGCACCTTCCTTTGCATCTGAAGAAGCTAAAAAAGGATATTGTCTCTACGAGCTGGGTTGTAAAGGACCAGACACCTACAATAACTGTCCTAAAGTCAAGTTTAATCAGACCAACTGGCCTGTCGAAGCTGGCCATCCCTGTATTGGCTGTAGTGAGCCGGATTTCTGGGATGAAATGAGCCCGTTCTACGAGCAAAGCTAGTTATACTTGGGTTATAGTCTATTGAACTAACTTTCTATTTTGGAGGATTGTATATGTCTTCTTGCAGGACTAAAACGGGACCAGCTGTAATGGCTACCCCTTTCGATAAAAAATATACCGGTCCGGTAATTGTCGATCCGCTTACCCGTATTGAGGGACACCTCAAAATCGAAGTTGAAGTGGAAAACGGCAAAGTAAGCAATGTCTGGAGTAGTGCACAGCTCTTCCGTGGTCTGGAAATCATCCTGAAAGGACGTGACCCCAGAGATGCTCAGCATTTTACCCAGCGTTCATGCGGTGTTTGTACTTACGTGCATGCTCTTGCTTCTACCCGCGCTGTTGATAACGCTGTAGGTGTTGATAAACATCTGCCTGAAAATGCCCGTATCATCCGTAATCTGGTGATGGCATCTCAGTATCTGCATGACCATATTGTTCATTTCTATCATCTGCATGCTCTGGACTGGGTAGATGTAGTAAGCGCATTGCAGGCTGATCCTGTTAAAGCTGCTGCAATTGCCAACAGTCAGTCAGAACGTGTTACCAAGCCTGAAGATCTTAAAGCAGTTCAGACTAAACTGAAAGCTTTTGTTGATTCCGGCCAGCTTGGTATTTTCACCAATGCATATTTCCTTGGTGGACACGATGCATACTATCTGAAGCCTGAAGAAAACCTTATTGCTACTGCTCACTACCTTGAAGGTCTTCATCTTCAGGTTAAGGCTGCACGTGCAATGGCTGTATTCGGTGCAAAGAACCCCCACACCCAGTTCACAATCGTCGGCGGCGTAACCTGCTACGATTCTTTGAGCAAAGAACGCATTCAGCAGTATAAAGATCTTTATAACGAAACACTTGCTTTCGTTAAAGAGTGTTATATTCCTGATCTGCTTATGGTTGCTTCTTATTACAAAGACTGGGCTGGAATCGGTGGAACACATAACTTCCTCAGTTTTGGTGAATTCCCTGAAAAAGAAACCGACATCAACAGTCGTTTCATCCCTCAGGGTGTTATCATGAACAGAGATCTCAGCAATGTAATGGATTTCAATCCTGATGCCATTAAAGAAGACATCAAACATAGCTGGTACAAAGGTGAATCTTCCCTGCATCCGTATGAAGGTGAAACCGATCCTCAGTACACAAATTATGAAGACCGTGACCGCTACTCATGGATGAAAGCTCCCCGCTATAAAGGTGAGTCCATGGAAGTAGGTCCGCTGGCTCATGTTCTCACCGCTTTTGCTAGAGGACAAAAAGATTTCACACCTGTTGTAAAGTCTGTTTTAGACACTCTCGGTGTTGGTCCTGAAGCTCTTTTCTCAACTTTGGGTCGTACTGCAGCTCGTGGTATTGAAACACTCGTTGTTGGTAACAAGATTGCTGACTGGGTTAACAACCTTGAAGACAACATTGCTTCCGGAAATACTGATCTCGCAGTAGATTGGGAAATGCCTGATGAAGCAGAAGGCGTTGGATTTGTTGGCGCACCTCGTGGTGGTCTGTCTCACTGGATTAAAATCAAAGGTGGCAAAATCGAGAACTTCCAGCTTGTTGTGCCTTCAACATGGAACCTCGGCCCCCGTTGTAACCAGAATAAAATGTCTGCAGTTGAAGAAGCCCTCATGGGTACTCCTATTGCTGATGCTAAACGTCCTGTTGAAATTCTGCGTACTGTCCATTCATACGATCCTTGTATCGCATGTGGTGTACACGTTATTGATGCAAAGACTAACGAAGTTCACAAATTCAAGATTATGTAATAACTTGAACTGAAGACTTATAGGCGGGAATCCGGGTTCACCGGGTTCCCGTTTTTTATTATTTAAGCCATTCAAAATGCGAATTGACACTTGCTGAATTGGGAATTCTCATTTAAGTTTCTTTACGTAGATGTTTTTAGATAATAAATATTCTAGTTGGTTAGGCATATAATGCTGGTTGTTTTTTTGATTAAACCGGACACGATCAGGTAAGCAGAGTCCTTTTAATAAAAATTTGTGAAAGCTTATTTCATCAGGATTTCGTAGTGTCCCAAAAAGCCGCCGGAGGCATCTTTAATGACGGATGAGAAGAAGATTTTGGTACTTGGTGTAGGAAACATCCTTTTTACGGATGAAGGCATCGGTGTTAAGGTCGTTATGGAGCTTGAAAAGGAATATTCTTTTTCTTCAAATGTTGAGCTGATGGACGGTGGGACGTTGGGGACCAAGTTGATGGGACCCATGATGGAATGTGATATTTTGATCGTTGTTGATGCTGTGCTTGGCAATGATGAACCCGGCTCGGTTTATCGCTTGACAGGAGAGGATTTGCGTAGGAGTCTTGCTTTTAAAGATTCAATGCATCAGACTGATCTTCTTGATACAATGGTTTTGTGTGAACTGTGTGATCGACGTCCTGAATGTGTGGTTATAGGTGTTGAACCTAAGGATTACCAGACCATGCATGATGATGTTTCTGATGTTACTATGGCACGTCTTCCATTTATGATGGAAAAAGTGCTTGAAGAAGTTACAGCTGCCGGTGGCAGTTTTGAAAAGCGGGCTTAATCAATAGCAAATTAAGAGGTGTTTCTATGTGTTTAGCTATTCCTGTTGAAATCGAATCCATTGACAATCAAATAGCCCGTTGCCGGGTGGGAGAAGGTGAAACTTTTCTCGATGCTTCATTGATGCTTATGGCTGATGAAGTCGAGGTCGGTGATTTTTTGATAGTTCATGCCGGATTCGCATTACGCAAACTTGATCCCAAAGAAGCTGAAGAAACACTTAAAATATTAAGAGATATGGTCAAATTGGCCGATGGGACTGAACCTGAAGCGTGTAATTTTTAAATAATTTTTCATTGTCATAAGAAAGCCCCGGATTCATGCTTCAAGCTTGAATCCGGGGCTTTTATTTTGTTTTAATGAGGTAAGTTTTACTTCTTGAACTTACGCTTAAATCCGAAAAGAGCAGCAAGGCTGGTTCCGAGAATCCAGACAGCGCCTGGGATAGGTGTTGGAGCTGTTGGTGTTTCTATAATATATCCACGTATTTGTTGTTTAACAGCTGCACCTTCATCATTCCACTGAAAACCGTATCTTGAATCGGCGCTCATGTGGATTTCATTTTTATTACCGGCATTATTCGGTTCACTCGGATACCAGTCGGTGAAAGTAAAATCCTCACCGGTGATCCAGCTCCAGTTACTTAAAGGAGTTTTCTTATTTTGATCGCCAGATTGAACTCCTCCCAGCCAATAAGCCTTTTCCTGACCGTTAAGTACTGTGTTCTTAATGTAGTCATTCTCAGTTGGAGAGGTTATGGTCACCAGATGACCTCCTCTGGCTGCTGCTTCATTTTTTGCATCGTCCCAGCTTATTCCGCTGGATTTTACCAATGTGTATTGTGAATTCCCTAAAACAAAATTTGATGCAACAGCCGGAATTGTAAGTATAATTACAAGTATTGCCGATGTGACTACTACTAATGTTTTTTTCATTTTATCCTCCCCAGGATATTTTAATCCATCTTTATACTCTATATATATGTACTTACTTCCTATCAATCAAGTATAAAATTATTTTACTTGATTTTTAATGTAAGTTTTTTTTTAATTTAATTTTTACAAAGTTTGAATGTTATTTTTTATTGTTTTTATCTACAGATTTCATTCATGGTCGTTTTGGGTAAAATTTAATCTGTTCAATCAGCGTGTTAAATGATATTTTTTGTTTAAAATATATGGAGATAATATGATTAATAAAGATAGAATTTTGAGTCTTTTTTTTGAGTTGGTGAAGATCGATAGCCCCTCTTTAAAAGAGAAAGGGATGGCAGATTGTTTATATGAAATGATGAAAGATAGAGGGTATGAAGTTAATAGAGACAATGCAGGGGATAATTGCGGAGGTAATACTGGAAATGTTTTTGTGCGTATTCCAGCAACAGGAAGTGGTGATCCAATAGCTTTTTCTGCTCATATGGATTGCGTGCAGCCATGTTTAGGTGTTGAGCCTGTGATTGATGGTGATGTTGTGCGCAGTGCAGGTGATACTGTTCTAGGCAGCGATGATAAAGCCGGAATTGCAGTCATGATCGAAGCCATAACACATATTGAAGAAGAGTCTATTTTACATCCTGATATATATTTAATGTTTTCTATTTGTGAAGAGTCCGGTATGTATGGCGCAAAATATATGGATTCGAGCCTGCTTCCTGCTAAAAATGTTTTGGTTCTTGATTCTGGAGGACATGTCGGCAGTTTAGTTGTTGAAGCCCCTGCAAAAGCACGTATTGAGATGACGTTTACTGGTAAGTCAGCCCATGCCGGAATAGTACCTGAAGATGGAATAAGTGCTATCCAGATTGCAGCGGAGGCTGTTTCCAATATGAGTCTGCTGCGAATAGACAAGAATACAACCGCCAACTTAGGACATATCGAGGGTGGAACAGTAACAAATATTGTTGCAGACAGAACTGTGCTTACGGCAGAAGCGCGCTCGACACTAGATGAGTCTTTGTCTACACAACTTCAGCACATGGAAAGGTGTTGTTCTGATGCTGTTCAAAAGGTTGGTGGTGAATATGAATTTAAATATGATATTTCTTATCCTGCACTTCATGTTGCTGCTGATAGTCCTTTGCTTTGTAAGGTCGAAGAATGCTGCAAAAAAATAGGTCTTGAATCCAGCAGGGTGGCTACCGGAGGAGGAAGTGACGGGAATGTCCTTTATGGTAAAGGATATAGCGTGTTGACTTTGGGCATAGGGATGTCAAAAGTCCATACTATTGATGAGTTTATTAAAATTAAATCTTTAACAGATTGCACCCGTCTTGTTGCTGAGACGATGAAAAGTTAAAGTCTTGTTAAGTCCGCTGCCAGAAAAAGCCTGCATTTCAGCAGGCTTTTTCTGTAACTTAAAAATTATTAGTTTTCCATAAATGATGCAACCATTTGTCCCAGTACTGCATCTACTTCGTCGTGGGGAACTTGGCAGGTTCCGACCTGTTTATGTCCGCCTCCTCCGAATTTAAGCATAACGCTTCCAACATCAATATTACTTGTGCGGTTAATGATACTGTGTCCTACTGAGAAAACAGTGTTTTGTTTCATTTTACCCCATATGATCTGAATGCTGATATTACATTTCGGGTACATTGAGTAGAGGGTGAAACGGTTTCCGGGGTAAATTTCTTCCTGTTCCCTAAGGTCCAGTATTGCGACATTTCCGAATAATTCAACTCGCTCTTTAAGCATTTCCCGAAACTGTTTATCACGTGCAAAGTATAGCTCAACACGTTCCTTTACATCTGGAAGGGTCAGAATCTCTTGGATTTCCATATTTCTGCAGTATTCAATAAGGTTTTCCATGAGTTGGTAATTGCTTACATTGAAATGTCTGTACCGTCCAAGTCCTGTGCGGGGGTCCATTATGAAGCCTAGCAGTACCCATCCTTTAGGGTTTTCAATCTCTTCTGCCGTCAAATCTCCGCTATCGACTTTATCTACATAGTGCAGCATCTCATCAAATTTATCACCGAAATGACTGTTACCGCCGAAATATTCCCAAATAACTCTGGCAGCACTTTTAGCACTTTTAGACATTCCTTTAAAATTAAAATCTATTCCCAACCGTTCCTCTTCACTTGAGTGGTGGTCAAACCAGTATCCACAACCTTCAATGTAAGGGACGTTGGCAACGATGTCATTGGGGTCACCTGGATACCTTCCGTCTTGAACATCTTTGGGATGTACGAACATCCAGTTATCCATGATCCCTACGTCTGTAAGCAAAACAGCACAGGCTAAGCCGTCAAAGTCAGATCGAGTCAAAAGCCTCATGAACTTCTCCATAAATTTGAGAATATAATTAAACTTTATTAAAACTTATAAAATAAATTAAATGAAAAATAGTACAATGACAATTGCATTTCAAAGTTAACTATACATCAGATATATATAAATTCTCAATTATTTAATTACAAGGACCGGGCAGGGGGCAATATGCAGAACTTTGTGTGTGACGCTGCCTACAACCAGTCCTTCAAGATCTGATTTGCCTTTTGACCCCATTACTATGAGATCACATCCTTCTGTTTCGGCTACTGTTTTAATTGATTTTGCTATTGATCCACCAATAATCTTTTCATCAAATTCTATATTTTTAGCTTTTAATACAGCTGTATGCTTTTCAAGGATCGCATATGATTCGCGAGTTTCATGGTCTATAGCTTTTTGAAAATTGGGGTCTCCCAATCCTGTGGGGACAGGACGATGACAATGAATAATGATTACTTTAGCTCCTGAAATTTCTGCCAGCTCAGAACCGTAACTAATTGCATTTTCAGAGTGTCTTGAGTCGTCAACAGGGATCAATATTTTTGTGAAGATCATGTTTTTCTCCTTCTTTTGTTGAATTTACCTTACGTGAACCTTGCATTTGCTGCAACAATCATATGGAATTTTGCGGTAAAGATAAATATTGAAACATCCGGTTTAATTTATTTATTGAATGCTTGATCAGTGTTGTGATGTAGAATATTTCAGCTTAAAAACATTGAATTAATGCATAAAAATTACGTTTATTTTAAAATAAAAATATATATAAAACAGGTAGTTAATTTTAAAAGTTTAGTTTGGTCCAAAAAAGTGTTTTAAAGTGTTGACAGAAGTAAAAACTGAACGTAGATACTATATCCAGTTGATGTCGCTCTGAAAGGAGATCGGAGTAGATGTCCACAAAAAAGTAGTTTGTTTTATTTTTATAGTAGTATGGTTCCTTGACCGGAAGACTGTAGGGGTCTGTAAGATCAAGTTTGAACAGCATCAATAAGAATAGTTGAATAACCATTCATGACAGCACCTTTTTGTGAGAATCACTTCGGCGCAACATTTGGGAGAAGCCCGCATCTCTCCTTCGTGTTTATGGACTTCAACGATGGTCTATATGGAAAAAACCGGTGTATTAAGCCGCAACTTTATATATCTTTTTTCATAGATCAGATTAGTAAAACCACCTTCCGTTTCCATTCCTTAAAAAACAAAGGCCCCTCCGATTGGAGGGGCTTTTGTGCTTTTAGGGGGTATTGTTTGGTTGTTTATTCTATTTCACTGTGATTGAAGGTTGATTTATGATGGATTGTGATCACCTTTGCGTGTTGACCTTTACAAGTGTTTTACGTAATAAACTGTATTGTAATGAAATATTTTATAGCTGAAATTAAAGAGTGCGCACATGACCAAAAAGGATACTGTTTTAAAATCTGCTAAGGAATTGTTTGGAGAATTAGGCTACAGCGGAACAACTTTTAAGAAAATTGCAGATCGTGCTGGCGTTGCTGTAGGGTTGCTTTCTCATCATTACGGAAATAAGGAAAAGCTTTTTCGCGCAGCTGGTTTTGATGTAGCGGAAAGGTTGAGTCTGGCATTGCAGGATGAGATTGTGCAGGCTGAGAATGGTTATGATGCTGTAGTTAGATTTGCCCGTCGTTATCTTGAGTTCTCTATCGATCCAAACGAAGACTTTCTGGTGTTGATCAGGTGTTCACCATTTAGTGATTTAAAGACAGGTGCAGACCGAGATGCTATGGTCCATAAGTTTGCCCAGATTCCTGTATTGTTGGAAAATTGTGTGGCACGTGGTGTTCGCGATGGCTCAATACCGAGTGTTCCTGTGCCTGAAACTTCTTCTGTCGTTCTTTGTAATCTTGTTGGAGCAGTCAGAACTAAACTGTTGACTCCTTATAGTCCTCCAAAACTTTATGAAGAAGCTCTGAATTTTATTATGAGGGCTCTCAAATAGAGTTGATTTATTTTTAAATTTTCAGGTCCTGAAACATGAATTTGTTTCAGGACCTTTTTTTTACATAAATTTTAGCTACAAAAATATGTAAAGGTTGTGGTTTTGTTTTTGAAGCTATCTGGACAGCTTGTATAAAAAGTGTTTTAATTAATAAGGATAAGAACTTAGTTGAATTGCTGTGTCAGTGTACCGATGTCTTATAAGTAGTTATTAAAATGAAGGTATTTAATATATGAAGTTAGAATTACGGTATATGCATTTTGGTTTTATTTTATCCGTGATCCTGCTTTTTAGTTTGTTTCCTGCCCATTCTTTTGCCCGCCTGATCATAGTCGAAGGTGATTATGATTATCCTCCGTATGAGTTTTTAGATAATGGAATTCCTTCCGGGTTTAATATCGATATTATCAGGGCTGTAGCCAAAGCTGAAGCTCTCGACATCAAAATAAATTTGCGAAACTGGAGCAATGTTGTCTCCGATTTGAAGAGTGGAAAATGTGATGTGGTTACAGGCATGGTTAAGTCAGAAGAGAGATCTTCTTTTTTTGATTTTTCGATTCCTCATAACATTCTTTCTCATTCAATTTTTGTGCATGCTGATTCAAATATTAAGCAATTAGAAGATTTGGTTCATAGCGAGATCATCGTGCAGAAAAGTGATATAATGCACGAGTATGCGTTAAAAAATTTTACTCAGGCTAAAATAGTAGCAGTAGACTCGCAAGGTGAAGCCATGCTGCTTCTTGCTTCCCGCGAACATGATGCTGCGTTGCTAGGTAAGCTTCAAACTATTTTTCAATTAAAACGTGATGGATTGACAAATATTAAGTCGGTTGGTTCTGGATTTGGGTTTGGGGAGTATTGTTTTGCCGTCAGAAAGGATGATATTAAATTACTTGGTCAATTAAATGAGGGTCTTAATCTCATAAAGAAGACGGGAGAATATGATGAAATTTACAAAAAGTGGTTTGGGATTCATGAGCGCAGGAATAATTTCAGAGAAATAATTTATTATGTTGTACTCGTTCTGATTCCGGTAATTCTCTTTCTGGTTGGGTTTATAATCTGGACATGGATGCTCCGAAAGTCGGTTAAGCAGAAGACAAAAGAGCTCACCTTGGAATTACACGAAAGGAATCGAGCAGAAGAGGAATTGAAAAAGGCTCAAGGATATCTGGCAAGTGTAATTGATTCAATGCCTTCTGTACTAATAGGGGTGGATAATAATTGTAATATAACCCACTGGAACAGGGAAGCTGCACGCGTTTATGAATCAGAGCATAGAGATGTTATAGGGTTTCCGCTTGATTTAGCTGTGCCGCAGCTTGCCTTTGAAATTGATTTGGTTCGGGAGGCTCTCAAGACCGGTAAAAAACAGATCGATTCTAAGCTTCGCGGTTATGGAAATAATCGAACTGTGTATCAGGATATGACAATTTATCCTCTCGTTGTAAATAATATTGAAGGAGCCGTAATTAGGATTGATGATATTACTGAGCGGCTAAATTTTGAACAGATGGTTATGCAAAGTGAAAAAATGGTTTCTATAGGTGGACTTGCAGCAGGCATGGCACATGAGATTAATAACCCTTTGGCTGTTATCGTAGGGCATGCGCAAAATATTCAAAGAAGGACATCCGTTGATCTGGTAAAGAATATAAATATGGCTGAAGAATGTGGCACCTCAATTGACGTAATTCAGACGTATATGCATGAGAGAGGAATTACCAGAATGTTGAACGGGATCCTTGAATCCGGTAACCGTGCTGCTAAAATTGTTATGAATATGCTTAGTTTCAGTCGTAAAAGCGACAACGTTTTTAATAGACAGGATATCGCTGCTGTCCTTGACCGTACACTTGAACTGGCATCCAGCGATTATGACTTGAAAAAAGAGTATGATTTTAAAAGGATTGAAATAATAAGGGAATATGAACCAGGTATTCCTCCTGTTTACTGTGAAGAAAATGAGATTCAGCAGGTTTTTTTGAATATTTTTAGAAATGCCGCTGAAGCAATGAGCGGGAAAGTATATAGCACTGTAGGAGCTCGTTTTATTTTGAGGGTAAGACGTGCTAGTCAGATGGTTCGCATAGAAATTGAAGACAATGGTCCAGGTATGGACGAAGATACTCAGAAAAGAATTTTTGAACCGTTTTATACTACGAAAGATGTAGGGAAAGGAACGGGGCTTGGACTTTCAGTTTCATATTTTATTATTACAGATCACCATAAAGGAACATTTGAGGTTGAATCAATGCTTGGCCATTGGACACGTTTTATAATTAAGCTTCCGACTACTTTTGATTGAGAACTATAGGTTTATAATAGATCAGGAATATGAACTTGGTCAGCGTTAATGATTCTTGTGGGAGGAGTTATGAGAGTAGTTATTCTGGGTGGAACAGGTTTTATAGGCAGAAATTTAAGTATACAATTGGTGTCTAAAGGATATCAGGTTGTGTCACTGACAAGATCAAGCAGGCCTTCTAAAATTTCCGGTGTTCGCAATGTTGTTTGGGATGGCAAAAGCTCTTCGGGATGGCAGGAATATGCTGACGGTGCTACAGCTATAGTGAATCTTGCTGGTGAAGGTATTGCTTCGGGCAGATGGTCTGAGTCTAAAAAGAAATCTATTGAAAGCAGCCGATTACTTGCCGGGCAGGCTGTCTGTGAAGCTATTGCCAAAGCTGATAAAAAACCGAAAGTTTTGATTCAAGGTTCAGCAATTGGCTACTACGGGCCTCGCGGTGCTGAGCCTGTTGATGAAAGTTCAGATCAGGTTCCATCATTTCTTTCAGAGGTGGCTCGTAAGTGGGAGGAATCGACTCTTCCAGTAGAAAATCATGCTGTCCGCAGGTGTATTATTCGAACTGCTATGGTTCTGGGGCGTGGCGGAGCGCTTTCTAAAATGGTTCCACCTTTTAAATTCGGACTTGGCAGCTACCTTGGTGATGGCCATCAGGGAGTTTCATGGATTCATATCGATGATGAAGTCAGAGCAATAATCTTTTTGATTGAGAATCATACATGCAAGGGTGTCTTTAATTTAAGCTCAATAAATCCTGTAACGTCAAACAAGTTTAATAATACTCTTGCCAGAGTTATTGGTAAGCCTGTGCGAATACGTGTTCCTGGATTTATCATTAAGTTGATGCTCGGCCAGATGGCTGAAGAAGTTTTGCTCTGCGGGCAGTTTGTTTTACCGGAAAAGTTAATAGCAGCCGGATTTCATTTTAATTACCTGGATATTGAAGATGCTTTAATGAGTTTGCTGAATTAATTTTCTTAATTTTATGACAATAGTTATATTTATGACTCATTTGTAACCGGTTTGTGATTTATGAACTAGTTCTATGATGTAGCCTTATTTATTAAAAAAAAGGAGGCTATGCTAGAAATGTTTAAAAAATTAATAGCGACTGGTGTTGTTTTAGCGATGAGTGTAGGAACTGCAGCTGCGTCTGAATTTAAGATTCAAAAATATGAAATAGATACTCCGCAAAAGTATAATGTTCCATATTCTGGAAAATTCTCTGCCGAATTTAATGACGGTTTTCCAATTGGAATTGGTTCTGGAATGACTTATATCGGTAAAGGAAAGGATGGAACCCTTTTTTTCTACGCTATTAGCGATCGCGGACCCAATGCTGGCAGTCCAAAGGTTCTGGTTGATGGTAAGAAAGTATCATCAAAGGTTTTTCCAGCTCCAGAGTATACTCCTTCATATGGAGCTTTGGGATTGAAAAATGGTGAAATAACTCTCCGCAGCATTATTGATATTAGGGACTTTAAAGGAAATAAGATATCCGGACGTCCTATCCCTCCGGGGACTGTAGGATCAACTGGTGAGATTCCGCTTTCTGATTCCTACAAAGTTTTAAGTTATGATCGCGAGGGGTTGGATACAGAAGGAATTGCCATTGATGCCAAAGATGGTAATCTATGGATTTGTGATGAATATGGACCTTTTATAGCTAAAATGGATGCTAATACAGGGCGTTTACTGAAAAAGTACGCTCCCGGCAACGGGTTGCCTACTATTGTAGGAAAGAGACAGCCGAACAGAGGTATGGAAGGAATAGCTGTAACTCCATCGAATACAGTACTAGGAGCAGTACAGTCCATTTGTGACATTGATGGTGATGTTTCCAATAGTAAAGCTCCGTTTACCCGTTTAGTCCTGCTTGATCCTGAAACAGGAGAAACAAAGATGTTTGCTTATCCTGTGGATGTTGAATCTTATAACAAATGTAAAGATGTTAAAATCGGTGACCTGCAGGCTGTGAGCGATACAGAATTTCTTATCATAGAGCAGGGCAAAGGTAAGGATGGTCTGCGCAATATTGTTTATCTGATTGATATTGAAGATGCTACTGATCTTACTGGTAGGAAAACAGCTGACGGTAAAGAACTTGAAGCAGTTGCAGGAGCACAGGAACTTGATTCACTTGGAATAAAAATGGCCACTAAGAAAAAAATTGTCAGTCTGCGTGAGCTTGGCTGGAAGCCTAGTAAAGCCGAAGGGCTCGCTCTTCTACCGGATATGCAGACAATTGCCGTGTGTTCTGACAATGATTTCGGATTCAAGTCTGTTACTGTTGATCCTGTAAAAGATAAGAATGGTAAAGTTGTAAAGAAAGCCACAAAATACGTTATTGATGAGAATAAACTGAAATACAGTGGGCAGGAAGTTAATACTTCCTTTAAACTACAAAAAACAGATGAAAAGGCCGGATTCTGGCTGATCAAGCTACCTAAGAAGATTAGTCAGTATTAGGATGATTTGTAGTGGTTCATACTTGATCTGACAGTCCGCCTTTCTGATGGGACCGAAATTGTCAGTTTAGTTTAAACTTTGGACCTTGTCGTTCCAGAGTCCTTTTCCATCCAGCATAGTTGTCATTGGTGTTCGACCGCAACACATTTTTCCCTGATGAGAACGTTGCGTGTTGTATTCATCAATCCAGATATCAAGATCAGCCTGCAATTCGTCCAGTGAAGCGTAAATCTTACGCCTAAATGTGACCTTGTAAAATTCATCCAGAATCGTTTTATGAAAACGTTCGCAAATACCGTTGGTTTGTGGATGACGAGCTTTGGTCTTTGTGTGCTCAATGCCACAAATGCCAAGAAACAGCTGATAATCGTGTGTTTCAAGGTTGCCGCAATATTCTGTCCCTCTGTCTGTGAGAATGCGCAGAATCCCCATATCCTGCTCCGCAAAGAATGGAACAACTTTGTCGTTGAGCATATCGGCAGCTGTGATTGGCGTTTTGGTCGTGTAGAGCTTTGCAGCAGCCCACTTGGAATACGTATCCACGAAAGTCTGCTGGTAAATACGCCCAACGCCTTTAATTGTGCCGACGTAGAAAGTATCTTGGCTGCCAAGATAGCCAGGATGGGCGGTTTCGATTTCACCGCAGGCCAGATCATCATCTTTTTTCTTCTCAAGGGCCTGAACCTGCGCTTCAGTAAGGACTATTCCTTGTTCGGCTGAGATTTTTTCCAAAGCCTTCAGGCGGAGTTTAAAATTATGAAGATTGTGCCGTAGCCAGATGGATCTAATGCCGGACGGCGAGACAAAAACACCCAATTTTCTTAGCTCGTTACTGGCTCTTGTTTGTCCATGAGCAGGAAAGTCAGTTGCGTAAACCACAACTGCGTTTTCGATTGCCTGATCTACCCTATTCTTCAGGTTGGGTTTACGACGAGACTTATCAAAAAGAGCCTCGACTCCGCCTTCTTCCTTGGCTGACTGATAGCGGTAAAAAGTGTCCCGAGAAAAGCCCATCAGCTTGCAGGCTCTGGAAACGTTACCAAGTTCTTCTGCCAGATTCAGCAGGCCTATCTTGTGTTTTATGATGTTTTGGTTGAAACTAGACATGTGGTTCTCCTTGGGCGTGGTGCCCTATTTGATGGTTCGTTAGTATTTCCATCAAAAAGGAGAACCTCTTCTATTTCAAGAGGAAATGTCAGATCAAGTCGGAACTAATACAGATGATTCTTAAATAATTTAAAAGGCCGCCCAGCTGGACGGCCTTTTAATTAAAACTATTTCTTCCATTTACGGGAGTATTTATTTTTTTTCCCTGATTTCCGTTTTTGTTTTTCCGCAATATTATCGGTATTTTTTTCTGCTTCTTCTTTTAGTTTCAAGTAATTATCCAGTCGTCTTTGATCAAGTGTACCTTGCTCAAGTGCATCTCGTACAGCACATCCCGGTTCCTGTTGGTGGCTGCAATCTGAAAACCTGCACATGTCTTCAGCTTCGACAATTTCGGCAAAAGCTCTATTTATTCCCGCCTGACAGTCGTGCAGTTGTAATTCTCTGATTCCAGGAACATCGATCAGTAAAGCCCCTGACGGCATAACGTGTAAGGATCTTGTTGTGGTTGTATGTCGTCCCTTTTCATCTGATTCACGGATTGAGCCGGTCTTTTCTTTTGTAGTGCCGTTAATCGTATTTAGAAGAGTTGTCTTGCCGACACCTGAAGACCCTAAAAGAACAACTGTTTCACCTTTTTCGAACCATTTGTGCAGCTTTTGCACGCTTTCATGGTCCTTGCCGTTGATAGTAATTGTTTCGATATCTTCAAAAAGTTTTTTTGCTTTCTTGCGATATTTTTGGGCTTCTTCGGTCAGATCTTCTTTTGTAAGGACCAGAACAAAATTTACCCCAGCCTCAAGGGCAAGGCATATATATCTTTCAATACGATTTAAATTAAATTCTGAATTGCAGGATGAAACAATAAAAAGAGTATCGATATTGGCGGCAATGGGTTGGAGTTTTACTTCTTGTCCCGGCGCCATTCGTTGCAGCAGGCTTGTACGTTCAAGAAGTCTTTCCGGAACGATAGAGTTTTTATCAAGTAGCAGCCAGTCTCCGACTGTAGGTTGTTGATTGAGGCTGCCAATCCCTTTTTCAGCAATTTTTAATAGATGCTCTGAGTCACCTGTTGAAACTACTACGTGACCTTTGTGAGTCATGGTGACTCTGGCCGGGAGAAAAATTTCTTCTTCTTTCGTACTCAGCTGATCTTTAAAAGTCTTTTTCCAGCCGAGTTCTTCCAGTGAATATTGTTTGTTACTCAATTAATCCTCAGTAAAAATAATGAGCTATTATGAAGGTTATCTTATCTTTTAACTATACTGTACAAATAGTTAACAGGCAAGGAAGTTTTTATGTCTCTGTGCAAACAGATATTTTATTACCAATTTATTTACCTGTAATACTGAAGAAAATTTTGAGCTTAACAGACAGCAAAGTCACAATCCTGTTACTTTTGATTTCGTATACTTGACCGAAAGTGTTTACTTTCATAGTCATCTATTAGTTGTAAAAATATGTAAGCATGATAATTTGTGCGGTTTTGAATTTTTTAATTAATAAGAGTGTTAGCGCAGGTTGGAATGGATAAAAAATTAAAAATATTGTTTTTGTGCACTGGTAATTCATGTCGTAGTCAAATGGCTGAAGGGTGGACAAAATTTCTTAAAAACGATCTCATTACGGTTTATTCAGCAGGAATTGAAACTCATGGGCTGAATCCTAGTGCTGTCAAAGTTATGGCTGAAGCCGGAGTTGATATCTCCGCGCATTCTTCTACTCATATTGATGACTTTAAAGACATCCCTATAGATATTGTCGTAACGGTCTGTGACCATGCCCATGAGACATGTCCTTTTTTCCCGGGTGGCAGTAAGGTTGTTCATGTCGGATTTGATGATCCTCCGAAAATGGCTGCGGCATTAGCTGCAAAAGGAGTATCCGAGGAAGAACAATTGGACTGTTTTCGTGCTGTGCGTGATGAAATTAAAGCTTTTGTGGAAAGATTGCCTGAAGTTTTATTTTAGCCAGTAATAATTATTTGCAAGAAGTCAGTATCTTTTCCATTTTGAAATTTTTAAGCATTATTCCAGCCCTGAGTACATATTGTTCCTTGCTGATAGTAAAGTCATGTGCTTCAAAAAAAGGCAGTGCTGTAATGCTTGACTCTGTATAAATTGTTTTCATCCCGAGCATAAAGGCTTCTTTTTCAATTCTCTTGAGCAGGGCAGAACCAATTCCCTGTCGAATGTATTCATTATGGCAGTATAAACAATCCAAATGTCCATTTGACTCAAATTCTCCAAAACCGAGTATTATACTATTTTTCTCAGCAATAAATGTTGTTTGAGCCTGTATCCTTTTTTGATACCATTTTTCTGATTCTGGATAATCCGGTGACCATGCTTGAATTTGTTCAGGTGAATAGTGTTCGCAATTAATTTGATGAATTGTTTCATGAAAAATATGAACAATCTGATTTACATCTTTGTGCTCTGCTTTTCTTATTATCATCTGCTAAAAAATATTCGATTTATAGAAAAATAAAAGGCCACTGATTGCTCAGTGGCCTTTTGGGGTTCCTTCTTGTGGTCGGGATGAAAGGATTTGAACCTTCGACCCCTTGAACCCCATTCAAGTGCGCTCCCAGGCTGCGCTACATCCCGACTCAAGTGAGAGGTTTCTATGTGTATTACACAAATCTGTCAACTTAAAAATGGATTTATTTTATCTATATCCATTGAGTAATGATTCAGTCGGTCTTTTTTTAAAACTATATCATCTTGTAATAAAATAAAAAAATACTCTTTATTGAAAAATTATCCATTCAGGAATAGTATGAATGATATTATTCAGGAGGAGTTTTGAAATATCTGGCTGCCATAATTTCTCTTGTTATGCACGCAGTTATCGTGATCATAATTTTAAATATGCCACTATCTAGATTGGATAGCGGTGGATATTGCCTTGATATAGATATTATAGATGAGAGTATTCTTTCAAAGAAAAAGATTACTCCTGAAAAGCCTGCGTTAAAGCCTTTCACACCAAAAAAGCATCTACCTAAAAAGAATAGTGATGATGTTCAAATCAGCAAAAAGATTAGTTCTAAGATAAATCCAATCAAACATGCAGCTGAAAGTAAAAACAGCATTTCGCAATCTAAAAAGAATTCAGCAGTAATATCTCAAATTAAACCTGAAAAAAATCATTCTATAAAAGCAAGGCCGAGCACAGCTGGCCGCAGTCTGCCTATTGGTAGGTCTGTGTCAGATAAAGCCATTGTTTTGCGGCAGGGTAAGGAAGTCACAATTGGTAATTCCACTATTGCCTTGAAACGTGGTTCAGAAAGCCGTTCAATGGACAGCATTGCGGCTTATGGATTTGGTGAAGATGATTTCAGAGGACATTATGAAACTGCAAAAGGGCGGCAGGTTGTCATCATTGATGCGCGACAGGAGCATGGTCGGCTTATATTGCATGATAGAAAAACCGGGCTTATACGTAAACTCAAGAAGGCTGGATATGGCGATTTTATATATACTTATGGCCCATCGTTTAATGAGGATGAACCTGTCGCAGGTTCAATTGTGTTTCTTCCCGGTGATGAACATTGGATACATCGGTTCATGTGGTTACCAGAGAGTGAATGTGCTGAATATCCGGTGAAAGGTCGCGTTGATGTTGCTGATAAGAATGCTGGTTCCACTGATAATCTTTTTATTCCCTCTAAAGATGGTAGATATCCTGCTGTAATAATGGCTATGGTCGGTGCTAGAATTCCCTGTGACCAGTTTGCAGAAGTTGCTCGTCATTTAAGCGGAAAAGGAGTGGTCGTTCTTGTTGTAGATAGCCTTACTGAGTCTGCCGTTAAAAAAGCCTATAAGCGTCTTTCCGGTTTGGCTAAGGTTGATTCGTTGCATATAGGGCTTTGGATTCGTGGTTACCAACAAAAAAGAATACCCCGCATACCTAAGCATGCAGGGTCTTTTGGATTTGTCATTTTGACAATAGACAGCCCGGCAGGGAGTCTTTATCCGGAAAGGGTTGCGTCTGTAATTCCTGATAAAGTCCCGACATTTATCGGATTCAGAAATATCAATGTTGACTGGAAGGTAATGGTACCTGTAATGCTAACCGGATTCCAGTCTGTCCCTCACCAGTTGAAAATACTGGATGAAACCTCTCCTGCGTCAGATGAGACGGGGACAGACCTTAAATGGGTAGATGCGTTATCCGGCGATTTTGTCAGCAGTATATCCGCCTGGCTTGATTCTCAGTAAGTCAGACGCAGATTGATTAGTTGCGGTGTAACTGCTGTGTTTTGGATTGAGTCAGTGACTCTTGAATTAAGTCTTGTTAGACTTGGGCGTCTTCTTCTTTTGAGTCAGAAGAATTATTCTTTTCTTGTTCATCTAGAGATTTGACCATGGCAGCAATATTTTTGCTGATTGAACGATATTTGTGAGGATCGTTTTTTTCCATTTTGGTCAATGCTTCAGAGTTTTCTCCGATAGTAATGCTTTTATTCATAAAAACCTCCTGTACGGTTTTGCCGTGGCTACTTTCGTTTTGAGATTTTCCAGCCCGAATCAACAAAACTATAATACACAATTTTTGAGCGTTGTCTACAACTCATTTATGAGAAAAAAAGCACAAACTTACATTCATGTTGCACTTAAACTGAAAATACCGCCATCATAGATGCATACTAGTTGTTTCATGAAATATAATATATTTTTATTGTATCTTTTTATATTTGTGCATTGAAAAATCATCAGAATAAAATAATAAGATATACAATCTTGTGATTGTTTATTTGTAAAATACGTATATAAAATGAATTTTGTTCAAACTACTACTGGTAGTAGGTCTTTTATACATTATTTTTTCTAAACGTCTTTTATCCTGTGTAATTTATTGTTTTCTGTAGAAAAGTTCTGGATTTTGTCGTATGGCTTGATTCAGGTGAAAATCGTAGTTTAACCGTGAATTCCTGATTGTGGACTTTATCTTTTTTGGGTATCAGTCAATTTTCCAATCTTACACAAGCTCAACACTGGAGGAAGAAATGAGTAATCCTAAAGAGTTCATTTTATATAGTGGCGGCGCTTCCGGCACTGAAAGCGAGTTCGGAGTGAATGCTGAGAAGTACGGCCTTCAGGAAGTCAACTACAGCTTTGAGGGACACCAGAATGCGCGTAAACGCGGTCTTCGTGTGCTGACTGAGAAGGAACTTGAAAGTAAAGACGTGAGTCTTACCTATGTTTCGAAGCTCATGAATCGCAGTTTCACTCGCGCGCCTATTTTTCGTAAGGTTTTGCAGTCCATCTGCTGGCAGATAAACAGCGGACATGAAATCTTCATCATTGGTAATATACTTGAAGACGGTACTGTAAAGGGTGGTACCGGGTGGGGGGCTGAATTTGCAAAAATATGCAATAAACCTCTGTATGTATTTTCACAGGATAACGATTGCTGGTTTTGTTGGGAAAAAGATGCATGGAATAAGTGCGAAGATCCTAAAATTACTCACAGACATTTTACTGCTACCGGAACACGCTTCCTCGAAGACTCAGGAAGAAAGGCCATTGAAAAGCTTTTTGCTGACAGCTTCTAAGTAATATCCAGTAAGTTAAAATATAGGAAAGTCCCTGTTTCAATTGAAACAGGGACTTTTTTTGGATATTGTGCAAAACTTCACTAAATACTCTTGACTTAGGGGTCTATTTTTCAGTAGAAAAAACTTGTTTATTCTCAGGGCGGGGTGAAATTCCCCACCGGCGGTGATTCTTCAGCATGAAGACAGCCCGCGAGCGCCTTTTTCAATTGGTGAGAAAGGGTCAGCAGATTCGGTGTGATTCCGGAGCCGACGGTTAAAGTCCGGAATGAAGAGAGTAAGGCAGTACATTCCCGCTAAAGACATCCTGTCTAAAAGCGAGGCTGTTTTATTATGAGCAGCTGTCTATTCTATCGCCCTGATTCTGGTATCTAATTTATATGGAGAACTACCATGAATCAGAATTTATTATCACAGTTTGGTAATCCCGTTGAAAGGGTTGAGAAAGGACTTCAGGCTTTAAAAGAAGGTCGTGGAGTGCTGGTCACTGACAATGAGAATCGCGAGAATGAAGGCGATCTCATCTTTTCTGCTGAAAAACTCACTGACAAACAGATGGCAATGCTGATCCGCGAATGTAGCGGTATCGTTTGCTTATGCCTCACTGAAGAGAAAGTAGAACAACTCGGGCTGCCTATGATGGTTGAGGATAATTCCAGCCGGTATCAGACAAGTTTTACTGTAACAATTGAAGCTGCTGAAGGCGTTACAACCGGAGTTTCGGCTGCTGATCGCGTTACAACTGTTAAAGCAGCGATTCAAGATGATGCTAAACCATCAGATCTTCATAGACCCGGCCATGTTTTCCCTCTCCGTGCAAGACCCGGAGGCGTTTTGGAAAGAGAAGGTCATACTGAAGCAACAGTTGATATGATGACACTTGCAGGACTTAATCCTTGCGGAGTGCTCTGTGAAGTTACCAATCCTGACGGGACAATGGCCCGACTGCCGGAAATCATCGAATTAGGTAAAAAACACGATATGCCTGTGTTAACCGTAGATGATATAATTAACTACAGAATTCAGTTTGCACAGAAAGCATCTTAGTGTATACTTCAGTCAAATAGCTTTTCCGAGTAGACCTTTTAACCTCTGATTCAAACCGGCAAATTTGAATCAACACCGACATTATAAAACAGACCTGCTGGATTTCAGCAGGTCTGTTTTTTTATTTGCGCAAGGCTTAGAGAGTGTGTTGCCAAGGATCTTCTGTGGTGTGTTATCTTGCCAAAACTCATATATTTATATGATAGAGCTATTTTTTAACTATGCTAATATGAAATTAAGAATTGAGTTTTACACTGATCTATGCGGATTAATCTGCATGAATAGTCGGGATATATTATTAATGAAGAATGAAAAATTAAAAAAGATAGGACAATCCTTTTCACAAGATATGGATGAGTTCGCAAGAGTCTATGCCAAGCTTTTAGTTGAGCATCAGCCGCGCTGGTATGCTGCTTTAGCTTCTGAAGATGTTTTGAATATTGCTAAGTGCTCTGCAGAAGTTTATTTAGATTGCTTTAATCAGGGCAGTTACAGTCCTTTTGCCGATTATCTTTCTGAGTGTGCCCATATTAAGCTTGATCGCGGATTAGGTATTCGTGATGTCGTTGAAGGTATATTACTTGGAAAGTCTGTGATTATAAGTCTTTTCCGTAAATATTGTGCGAGTACGGAAGAATACATTATATTTCTGGAAGAATTGGAAAGTTTTTTTCTTTCATTTCTGGCTATGACCACGGACCGCTATTCAGCAATGCTGCTTTCACGGCTTAATACCGAGCATGTACGTAACAAGTTACTTCTTGAGGCTTCACGAACTGTTACCAGCGCTCTTGATCCCGATGAGGTGCTTGAAAAACTTGCCGAAGTTCTTGCCGGAACAGTAGATGATGGCTGCTGTACTATTTTTCTTGTTAATTCTGAAACTGGTGGCTTAGCCCCAAGTGCCGGATTTGGTTATGCTTCAGATGAATGTCAGAGTGCATTACGTGGTCTTCGTCTGTGTCCATCAGGTAATGTTCTGACTGGAGTTAATGGTGAAAGTTACGGCTTTTGCGCCGTTAATAGAGCCAGTTCGTCTTTTGCTGATATTCTGCCTGAGGCAGTGCGATCCGGTAGTGTTTCGCTGTTTCCAATCAGTAATGGTGATAAAACAGTCGGAGTTGCCTTTGTTTCCTCTGGCAGAAAAGGATTTACTTTTGATGATGCAACAACAGAACTTATTGATGGAATTCTAAACGCTGTTGCTGTGGCAATTGAAAGTGCTTCCACGGCTAGACAAACCAGATGTCAATTAAAGGAAAGTGAGAGTCTTCGGCGTGTTGCAAATATTCTGCTGCAAAGTCCAGAAGGTAAAAACGGTGAAGTTCTGACTCTTATTGCGGATGAAGCCCGTGAAATTGTAAGCGGAGAGGGCAGCTCGATTCTAATTTCAGAAGGAGATAACCTGCACTGTGTATATGGCGCAGGTAATTCTCAGCCCCCAAAAGAATTTTTTGAAATAAGTTCATCATACTATGGGGACGTTTTTCAGCATGGTGAAACTAAAATTGTTCGTGATGCCCAGAGTGAGATATCTGCAGGAGAATGCAGCAATACAGTCCGTACTCTCATAGCCGTTCCTTTGCGTGAAGGCGATAAAAAATTAGGACTGTTACTGGTTTATAATAAGCCTGGTGGTTTTGATCATCTTGATAAACGTATCATGGAAATGTTTGCCGCACAGGCAGTGCTTGCTATACGTAACAGTCGTTTGTTTGAGCAGAGTGAAAAGCTTGTTGTACAGGACGAGCGGCGTAGACTTGCCCGTGAACTTCATGATTCGGTTACTCAGGCTTTGTATGCAATAACTTTCTGTTCCGATGCTGCGGTACGTTCACTTGAGTCCGGTAAAGAATCTATAGCTGTCGAACAGCTTAAAGCTCTGCAAGGCATGGCGCAGCAGGCTATGCGGGATATGCGTTCGCTCATTTTTGATCTTCATCCTCCCGAACTGGAAAGCGAGGGATTAGTCGGTGCATTGCAGGCAAGGCTTAATTCCGTTGAGGTCAGGTCCGGGGTAAGTGCCGAGCTGCTGGTGGATGGGGATGAAAGAAGGCTGCCTTTACGCGTAGAAGAAGAAGTTTTTCGAATCGCTATTGAAGCTCTTAATAATTCCACTAAGCATTCAAAGGCCGGAGCTGTAATTGTAAAGGTAGTTTTTGCCGCCGGTCATACCTGTATTCAGATTATTGATGACGGGCATGGGTTTGATCATGCAACTCTGCCAACAGGCGGAATGGGGCTTCGCGGAATCCGTGAAAGAGCCGCACGTATCAACGCGGAACTTGAGATAAGCAGTACTGTTAATAAGGGCACAATTGTCAAGGTTGATGTATATGATGATCCTGCGCAGCAGGGAGGAAATAATGAGTGATACAATTAGGGTTCTGCTGGTCGATGACCATGATATCGTGCGAATTGGTGTACGCAGTTTTCTTAGCAGTTTTGATGATATTGATGTCGTAGGAGAAGCCGCCAACGGTCAGGAAGCTGTTGAATTTACAGCACAGTTTTCCCCAGATATAATTTTGATGGATATGCTTATGCCTGTTATGGACGGGATTCAGGCGATTCGTGAAATTCGTGACCGTAAACTTGGCGGGCGGGTGATAGCCCTGACCAGTTTTGCAACTGATGATAAACTTTTTCCTGCGATTAAGTCTGGTGCAATGGGGTATCTGCTCAAAGATTCAACCCCGGATGAACTTCTTGAAGCTATTCGCCGTGTGCATCGCGGTGAACCTTCACTTGCTCCTGATATCGCCCGTAAAGTGCTTTCAGAACTTTCTCATCCCTCTGAAAATGCAGAACCGACACCTGATCCTCTCACTCCGCGTGAAGTTGAGACATTGCAGCTGGTAGCTAAAGGTAAAAGTAATAAGGCAATAGCAGCAGAATTATTTGTCAGTGAAGCAACAATACGAACACATATGACAAGTATTTTATCTAAATTGCATTTAGCAAACAGGGTTGAAGCAACTTTATACGCTTTGCGCGAGGGAATAGCATCTTTATAGTCCTGTTGGTGATTAATATTTAAAGGGAAAGACAGTTGAGGTCTTTCCTTTTTTTTGTGTATACGATAAATGTTGTATTTTTTTCATATTAAAAAATGATAAGTTCTCTGCATATATTCAAACTTATTGCTGATGTAACTTATATGTTTTTAGAGTTATAAACTCATAAATTGGTGGTTGAGGCTGACGACAGCTAAATATTGAGGGAATATTCGGAAAGGCATAAAGGCTAAAAAATGCAGTGCAGGGATCTATATGTAATAAGTGTACACTTTAAGGCCAGAACAGGCTTTGAAAATGTATTAAGGGATGTTCTCAGGCAGACTGTACGGGATTGTGATGGTCAGGAAGGGGTGATTCTTTATAGCCTGCATCAGGATAAGGAGAATCCTTTAATTTTTATGATGTACGGTCATTTTACTTCTGAAGCATCATTTCGTCTTCATATTGATAGCGCCGTGATGCGGAAAGCACAGGATGCAGTCGCCGCAATGCTTGAAGAGAAACCGGAGTTTACATATTGGTCTGTGCTTGAAAAATCAGGAGAAGATAAATGCCGGTAATTACTTATGCGTCTGGTAAAATGGATGAGAAAACGAAATTAGAAATGATTAATAAACTTTCAGCAACGGCGAGTGCAATAAGTGGTATTCCGATTCAGTCATTTACCGTAATCTTGCAAGAGTACGAAGATACGAATATAGGTATCGGTGGTGAATATATTGGTAAAATTAAAGCCCGCCATATTGCAGACGCTATTAAATAATCATTTAAATATTATTAATTTTTAAAAGGAATTTACAATGAAAAAATCAATTAATCCCGGAACTATTGCTTTTCCAACTCCTACATGGTGTGTGGGAAGTTATGACGTAGATGGTAAGCCAAATGTTATGACCATAGCCTGGGGCGGAATTTGTTGTTCAACGCCTCCCTGCCTTACAGTTTCTTTACGCAAGGCAACTTACACTTATGGATCAATTATGGAACGTGGTGCTTACACTGTGTCTGTTCCTTCTGCAAAATATGTTGAAGAGGCCGACTATTTTGGAATGGCCAGTGGCAAGGATACTGATAAATTTGCTGTGTCCGGTTTAACTCCCACTCGTTCTGATGTTGTGGACGCTCCATATGTTGAAGAGTTCCCACTTGTTTTTGAGTGCAAAGTTATTCACACACTTGAAATAGGTCTTCATACCCAATTTGTGGGTGAGATTGTTGGAATCAAGGCTGATGAAGGAATTCTTAATGAAAAGGGAATGCCTTTGGTCGGTAAGGGTGATCCCCTAGTTTATGTCCCATCCGAGCGAAATTATCATGGCGTTGGTGAATTTGTAGCAAACGGATTTAAAGCAGGAAAACACTTTCTCGGCTAGTCATGGTTTTTAGTATATAATAAGTCTGTTTCTGCTCTAAAACTAAAATATTACGGGTAGTTGATATGATTAATTTTAATGTGAATGAAGATCTTTGTGTACAATGCGGTCTATGCACTAAGTGTTGTCCATTTGCTGCAATCGAATTGGATGAATATCCAAGAATGGCAGATGAAAATAAATGCATCAAATGTCAGCAATGCCTGACCGTCTGTCCTACCGCTGCAATATCAATTTTGGGCAAATCTCCTGAAGATTCCACTGCGCTTAAGGGTAACTTTCCTGAGCCGGAAAAGATGGCGACTTTAATTAAAGGCCGCCGTTCAGTCCGTAACTATAAAAATGAAAATGTTGATGACGAAGATATCAAAACTCTTTTAGATGTATGCTGGCATGCTCCGACTGGTGTAAATTCACAAGATGTATTCATAACACTTATGGACGATCTGGAGTCTACAAAAGCATTCGGTGAAGAAGTGTACAGGCTTATTGGCGAGTCTGTAAAAAGTGGACAGTTTGATGATAATTTCAAAATGGATTATCTGAAGCTGGCGTATACTGTACGTGAAGAAAACGGCCTAGATATTATATTTAGGGGAGCGCCTCATTTTGTTGTGGCCAGCGCTCCTGCTGATTCTCCATGTCCCGTTGTCGATACTCACATTTTCTTGTCTTATTTTGAGCTGATGGCTCAGTCTATGAAGCTGGGTACATTATGGAATGGAATTCTTAAATGGGCAATTGACGGTGTTTATCCGGAATTGCGCAGCAAGCTTGGTATCCCTGAAAATCATTTGGTAGGTCATGTCATGCTGCTTGGTAAACCGGCTGTAAAGTATCAGCGCACAGTTGAACGTGGTCGTGCTAATGTTAACCGTGTTGTCTGGAAATAATCAATAATATCATAAATGTTGTTTAAAAAACTCCTGTCCAATACTTATGGGCAGGAGTTTTTTTATGTAAAGATATTATACTTATGTATATCAGGTTACGTACTAGTCAGATAAAAAATTATATTCATTGTTGTATTGATATTTATAGTATACAAAATAAATGATTATTAAAATCATTTATTTTAAACCTGTTGGGGGAACTATGAATCTTTTATTTGTACATGGCTGGAGTGTTACGGATCAGGAGACATACGGAGATCTTCCAGAGGCTGTGGTTACCGCCGCAACTGCTGATGGTCTTGATATTAATGTTCAGCATATTTTTCTGGGCAAATATATAAGTTTCCATGATGAGGTTACTCTTGATGATATTGCGCGTGCTTTTGATGTAGCGCGTAAAGATGCGATGAAGAAAGTAAGTGCTGATGAAAATGCTCCTTTCGCCTGCATAACTCACTCAACCGGAGGTCCGGTGATAAGACTGTGGGCGCATCTTTTCTATGGATTAAAAAATAAAATGAGTGAAACACCTCTCAAGCATCTGGTCATGCTCGCTCCTGCAAATCACGGTTCAGCTTTGGCTCAGCTGGGTAAGAGCAAGCTTGGCCGCCTTAAAGCCATATTCAGTGGTGTAGAGCCGGGTACTGGCGTTTTAAACTGGCTCGAACTAGGTAGTGCTCAGCAGTGGGATTTGAATACTGCATGGTTAAATTATAATTTTGCTGCGAATGGCTTATATTCATTTGTTTTATCTGGGCAGACTATTGATGAGAAAATTTATGATTTTGTGAATTCATATCTGGTGGAAAAGGGCTCAGATGGAGTTGTGCGCTTAGCCGGTGCAAATATGAATTACGGTTATGTGCGTTTGCGGCAGAATGTTAATAATATTATAGGTGATACTGGCAGAAGTTTTTTTCATGAGGCTAAAAGTATTACGAAGCTTGAAGTTGTAGGGGGAAGTTTTGTAAATTCTCCAAAGACTCCTTTTTGTGTCGTCAAAGATGCCAGTCATTCTGGTGAAACTATAGGAATTATGCGTAGTGTAACTGAATCAAATTATGCTGATAAACCTGTTGTTGGAAATATATTAAAGTGCCTTAAAGTTACAGATCTTACTGCGTATGATACTGTGGATGATAATTTTAAGGCAATATCGAAACAGGTTCAGGATGCTGATACAAAGGTAAAGGATCAGTATTCCATGCTTGTTTTTCGCGTTACTGACGATCGCGGAAATCCAGTAAATGATTTTGATATGCTGTTACTTGCTGGGGATGATTTCAACCCGGATGGTTTGCCAAAAGGTTTTCATGAAGACCATCAGAAAAATATTATTAGTCCAAATATATTAACCTATTATGTTAATTATTCCGAGCTGAAAAGAGTTCCTGACGGTAAAATAGGAATAAGAATTGCGGCCAGACCGGACGAAGGTTTTTCTCATTATAGTATTGCAGAGTTCCGTTCCACAGGTTTTGCATTTGATGACATATTGAAGCCGAATCAAACCTTGCTGGTTGATGTAGAACTAACCAGACATGTGGATGAAAATACTTTTGGTCTTACTCCACTTGCTGATGGAAAGCACAATTTCAAGAAAGAGAAAACATCAGGTAAGGACGTTCCTCCTACGGACTAGATAATATACTGATTTGTCGGACTATAGTTTATGAGGTTCTGTCTATGTCTATTCGTATTCATCTATTCTGACTCGTTACTAATTATTATCCCTCTTCAGCAATAAAACTGTGAGAGGGATTTTTGTCTCAGAAATCTTTTTTCAGGACATAGTCAACCCTCTTCAGGTCTATTTTTAATTCTACAATGATCAAAATTGGAGATTAAATTCTATCCATAAATTAAAAAGGAGTTTTTATGAAAATTGTAGAGATTAAACGAATTGAACAGACAGAAAACGTAACAATAGGTTCTTTGCTGGTTGATGGAGAAATTGTCTGCTGGGTTCTGGAAGAGCCATGGCGGGAAAATGAGTCTGATATTTCATGTATTCCAGCAGGTGAATATCCTTTGGAACTTGAATATTCTCCAAGTAAGAGTCGGGAGTTATGGACTATTAAAAATGTACCTGGGCGTTCTTATGTTCGTATTCATATTGGTAACACTGTTGATGATACTGAAGGCTGTCCTTTGACTGGTTCTAAGATTGGATGGTTACATGGTAAAAGGGCTGTGCTGGACAGTCGGGTCGCATTTGATAAGTTCATGGAGATAATGGAAGGCGCCGGTGGCTCCAAAATCTATGTAAGCTCAATAGATTATAATTAATTTTATTTCCAGTTTTATGTTGATAAAAAATCCTCCCGTTTCATGATTTTGAAAGGGGAGGATTTTATTTAGATTCTTGTTTTAGCATATTGGGCAAGTTTTTCACAATATCCAGCCATCTTATGGTCTGCAGCAGCAGCTTTACCCAATGTCATGATCATACGGGGTAAAATCCGGTTTACAACGCCGAATACATTTGGGCTGTGCAGAACTTTTAACCCGCTTTTAGTGCCTGACTTCGTAGATGAAATGTCAGTTAGCATCACTAAGTGGCCGTAATGCGTGTATCCTTCGATGTGTTTTCTCAGGAATTCAGATAGTCTTTTTGTTCCATTTATTGGAATATATCTGATACCGGATAAAAATATTGAAAATCCTGCTCCGAATGGAAGTCTGGCAACGCCGTCAGCACTGTTGACCACTCTGTATACCGGCGTTTTAATACCCTCATAGAAAGCGTCATCTGCAACTCTTGGAGCTCCGAAAGTGTAAGTTGCGCCTATACTGTCTCCTGCCAGATATTTAGTTGCAATCATTGCCAAGGCCCCGCCCAGTGAATGGCCCGTTATATATATGGGTTTATCTCCTGCTTTTTCAATTTCCTGAATCAGGTCATCTTCTACTTTCTGGTACGCGGCTAGAAAACCGCTATGTATTTTCCCTCCTCCGGGGGCAGGTATAAGTTGAGCTGAGATATCGGTTTTTATGTCTTTTATGGAGTCAGTTTCTGTTCCCCTGAAAACTATGACGAACATTCCCGGAAAATTGCAGGATATGTCCGCAGGGATGTCAACAACCATTACTTCAGTACCAAGTACAGCATGCGAATTTATTAATTTGTAATTAACAGAGTCCAAAATTTTCTCAGTGATGCTTTCCTGTGGTGAATTGGCCTGTTTTGCAAGGTCGTTTATATGAGTTAAGGTTTCATTTCTGGGTTTGTTTTTTTTGATGCATGTAAAAATTATATCAAGGAGATTTTCTAGCTCTTGTTCATTAGGCAACCTTTCATAAACAAGCCTTGATAGTTCTGCCATCATCCATGCTGTGCGATCTGAATAAGCAGCACGTTTTATAGGGGGAGCCTTGATCAGGCTTTGGTGTGTGAAATATGATTCCATTATTAGTCCTCCGGTTTTTTTTGCCGCCATTGTTGTAATTATAAAACAAATAACATCACTAAAAGAAAGGAGCAACCTTGAGTCCAATTTAATTGGCAGCCTGATTGAACTGTTTATGCAAACGCATATAATACTTTTCTGAAATTGACTTATTTCCTGCGTAAGGTATTTATAAATAATGAGTACTAAAATAAATATTTTGCGGACAGCCAATTATCTTCTGATTGCAATCATAACTTTTCTTGTTTTGCAGTCATGCATTGTTGTCATTCATGAATTTACCCACAGAACAACAGCGTGGTTACTGGGGGAAGTTAAAAGTCCTGTAGATATTGTATGGGGTAATCCTATAACTATGACGGGATGGGATGAAGGGGTAGAATATACTAAGATCTTTTCGCAGGGGCGTGGATTTAATGGCGCTGTTATTGGAATTGCTCCAATCATTATGCATACTTTTTTGCTTGTCTGTGCCATTTGGCTTATGTGCGGGGACTGGCTGTTTAAAAGAAAATGGATCTTTCACGCTGCCTACTGGCTTTCCATTACTAATTTTATGGAACTTATTGCGTATGTGTATATGCGGGCTTTTTCCGGTCATGGTGATCTGGGTAATTTTGATGTCGGCATGAATATTTCACCATGGTGGATTTTTATTATCGGTTCGGTTTGTCTTACCCTAGGCCTTTGGTTCTTCTTCAGCCGTTGTCTGCCTCGACTGCAATTTTTATTTGCACCGGATAACATTTACCTGAAGTGGTCAATTCTGATTTTAAGTACATTTCTACTGTTTCTATGGGGAAGCGGTATCAGAGTTATGGCTTATGTCAGCGGACCGCAATGGACGTTCGGATTGATCGGAATACCGGCAGTACTTCTTTGTGTCTGGCTATTTCGACCTTCACGTTATCAACTTTGATGGTGTATATAGATTAGTTCTAACTATCAGAGATTTCCTTATTTAATTCTTTATAATATTTTTTATCTTTCGGTAAATCTGCATATGATATATGATCAAACGTAGCTTTTAAATTTTAAAATTTAGAAGCTATGTTCTTACTTAATCACTATAAAATATGAATTGTAAGTTTTGTGTGGATTTGAACTAGTAATAGGTAATGAATTTATTGACTGGAAGTTTCGCTGAGTAATGGCGTTTGATTATATAGATGATTATCGAAAATAGCGTACAGTTTTTCAAGCTAAGAATTTATAAGTATAATGAGGAAGATAATGAAGCGTAAGATACGAGTTTTATTCGTAGACGACGAACCTAATGTTTTAGCTGCAATCAGGCGCATGCTTAGGAGTAAGCGTACAGAATGGGATATGTTTTTTGAAGAGTCCGGGGAGAAGGCTTTTGAGTTATTAGGTAAAAAGGAATTTGATGTAGTCGTGTCTGATATTCTTATGCCTGGCATGGATGGAGCTGAACTGCTAAATAGAATTAAAAATTGTTATCCATCGACAATACGCATTGCGTTGTCGGGACAGGTTGGACTTGATGAAGTTGTGCGTAGTATTAAAGCTGTTCATCAGTATATTTCCAAACCCTGTGAAGCCGGAAAATTAATAGAGAGGATTGAGGGAGCACTTGAGTCCCGTTGTATTTTGACTGATCAGAATATGCAGTTGCTGGTGACTGAGATAAATGCTCTGCCGGTACTTCCTGATGTATTCAGAGCAATAGAGGATGAACTCAATGTTCCAGAACCGTCCATTAAAAAGATCTCAGAGTTAATATGTAAGGATATCGGTTTGGTTGCTAAAATTCTTAAGCTGATAAATTCACCATATTTTGGTCTTTCTTCACATATATCATCAATATTTCAAGCTATTAACATGCTTGGTCTGGATACTATCAAGACGTTGATACTGGGGTCACATATTTTTTCAATGTATAATAATACATCACTACCTGATTTTTCTTTGCAGATGCTGTGGGATCACAGTTTCCGGGTTTCAAATATAAGTAGAATTATTGCTGAATATGAAAATGTTGAAAGAGAAAAAGTCAGTGATGTACGAATGGCAGGATTACTTCATGATGTTGGAAAATTGATTTTAGTCAGTAATTTTCCAGATAAGTATGAGAATGTTTTGCATATAGTGTCCGCAGATCAAAAGACCATTTATGAGGGAGAGTTGGCCGTTTTTGGAACAACACATGCCCAGCTTGGAGCATATCTCATGGGGTTATGGGGTATGCCTGTAGATGTTGTACACGGCATAGGAGAGCATCATAGTCATGATCAGTATGATTTTAGTGTACCCATGTTTGTCTCCGTTGCTAATATGATTGAGCATCAATGCATCATTTTTAATAAAAGTTACAGGCGGCAGTTTAATCCTAAACTGTTGAACTCTGCCGGAAATAAAAAGCTTGAAGAATGGATATATCATATTGCTGATAACTGGGAAGGTGTTGAAAATTTCAATGCCCTGAGTCTTGATATGATTGAAAATTTATCTCGTTAGGAGTTTTGATGAAGCCGAGAATCTTACTTGTCGATGATGAACCTAATGTTCTTTCTTCATTGAAAAGGCAATTGCGAAAGTATTACGATATTCATACTGAGACTGGCCCTGCATCAGCACTTAGCTGTATTGATCCTAAGAAGCCTTTCTCGGTGGTTATTTCGGATTACAAAATGCCCGGTATGAATGGAATTGAATTTTTAACTGCAGTTAAAAGCAGAAGTCCTGAAACGGTCCGAATGATTCTTACAGGGTATGCTGATCTGACTAATGCAATAAGTGCTGTAAATGATGGTCATGTTTTTCGTTTCTTGACTAAGCCGTGCGATAAAGATGCTTTGTTAAATAACATTAAGGATGCTGTTTATCAGTATGATCTTGTTACCGGAAAGAGAGTCCTGCTTGAGCAGACACTTAAGAAGAGCGTAGAGCTTCTTACCGAGATTACGTCATTAGTAACACCTGAGGCTGGGGAGAGAATTAACAGAGTCAGGCGGTATGTGCGCTATTTAGCCACTAAAAAAGGTGCTAAGGATTTATGGAAATATGACATTGCAACAATGCTGTCACAGTTGGGAACGTTGATACTTCCATCTGGAATTTTGGATTCATTGTTAGAAGGTGATGTTTTGACTCCTGAGCAGATAGAAATTTTTGAGATGCATCCTGTAGTAGCTAAAAGTCTGGTTTCTAAGTTGCCAAGGCTTGGAAGCATTGCAGAAATAATTTCTTATCAGTTGAAAGGGTTCGATGGTTCCGGAACACCGCGTGATGGGATTAGTGGAGAAGATATACCTCTTGGCGGAAGGATTTTGCGTTTGGCTCTCGATTACGACATGTGGCTGAATATTGTAGGTAATCCAAGGAGTGCATTTGCTAAGCTGGAAGAACAGGTTGAAGTGTATGATCCTGAATTACTTTATTATATAGAGGGGATGCTGGGAGTCGAGGCCCGGTATGAAATAAAAGATTTGAATATCAAGGAGCTTTATCCGGGCATGATTCTTTATAAAGACGTTACTTCAAATGAGGGAGCTCTTCTTTTACGTAAAAGTCTTGAACTTGATAAGGATAAAATTGACCGTATTGTCTTATTCGTGGAGAAGGTCGGTGTAGCTGAACCAATTTGCGTACTTGTGCCAGGTTAAGGTTGAAATGGAAAACAATTACTCAAACGATTTAATCCTTTTTGTTGATGATGAACCCAATGTGCTAAGTAGTTATCGGCGGATTCTGCATTCAAAATTTAAGATTTTAACAGCTCTGGGTGGTAAAGCAGCACTTGATGTTCTTGGAAGTGAGCCTCATGTTAAGGTTATCATCTCTGACATTAAAATGCCGGAGATGAACGGGATAGAGTTGTTATCGAAGGTTCGTGAACTTTATCCTGATACAGTCAGGATGGTGCTTACCGGTTATGCTGATTTGGAAATCGCCATGGATGCAGTAAATCAAGGTGACATTTTTAGATTTCTGACCAAACCCTGTTCGCCTGATAATTTAACTGCAGCCGTTACTTCCGGAATAAAGCAGTACCAAATGGTACAGGATTCACGTGAATTAGTCGGTCTTTTACGTATTAAGGAAGGTTTGCAGGGGACTTTGAAAGCCTTTACCCGTCTGGTAGAAATCAGAGATCCCTATACTGCAGGCCATATGGACCGTACAGCAGATATTTCTGTAACGATTGCTTCAAAGATTGGATTTGATGAAAATGTTATTGAAGGCTTGCGTCTGGCTGCCCTTGTACACGATATTGGGAAGATCGCTGTGCCATCAGGGATTCTTAATAAGCCCGGAAAACTCAGTGAAGCTGAATTTTCAATAATAAAGACGCATCCGTTAGTCGGGGCAGAAATTTTTAAAACAATGGAAACACAGTGGCCGATCAGGCGTATCATATTAGAGCATCATGAAAGGATAGACGGTTCCGGTTATCCATATGGTTTGAAGGGGGATGAACTGTTGCATGAATCAAAAATAATAGCTGTGGCAGATTATATTGACGCTGTTTTAACTGACAGACCTTACCGCAGGTCACTTGGTATAGATAAAATTTTGAATATTCTTGATAAAGAAAAAGGAGTAAGTCTTGATGCCCAATGTGCCGAGGTTGGAATTAAACTGATTCATGAGGGGCAAATCTCTGAACATTATATCAAATAAACTATATTTTTTAAGTCGAGTATTTTAATAGAACAATTTTATCTACGAGAAGTATAGGATGGTTCGCATGGCAAAAATTACTGCTCAGGATGAAATCCTTTTTGAAAAAAAGCCTGATAATTTGAAATATAAGTTTTTATTTGGGACAGTACTTATCGTCTGGACTCTTTTTGCCGTGTTGATTTTATTCTGGAGTCTTGAACTGGTGAATCAAAGAATGATCAATTCTGCTTTGATAAATCTCCGATCCAGTGTTGAGCAGGATATTATTTATCGAAGGTGGAATGCTATGCATGGCGGAGTGTATGGCGAAATAAGTGACCAACTTAAACCCAATAAGTACCTTCATATTAAAAATAGAGATGTTGAGACGTTATCAGGGCTCAAGCTTACAAAAATAAATCCTTCCTACATGAACCGTCAGGTTCACGAAATGGGCTCCTACACTTCTGGTATTATCGCTCATCTTACAAGTCTCAATCCAATACGTCCTGCAAACAAACCAGATTCATGGGAAGCTGATACTTTGAAGAAAATGGAATCAAAATCTGTCGAGATTAATTCAATTGAAGATATAAAAGGTGTTCCATATCTGAGACTAATGGTTCCATTGTTAACAGAGAAAGCCTGTCTTAAATGCCATGCAGAGCAAGGGTATAAAGTCGGTGATTTGCGTGGAGGTATCAGTGCTTCACTTCCTCTTGAACCTTTGTATGTGCATGGCAGGAAAGATTGTATTTTTCAGGAAGCTGTTTTGTTTTTGGGTTGGCTATTGGGTTGTTTGATAATTTGGGGAATGGGCAAACTTAAATCAGCGGAATTATCGAGTAGAGCCAGTCAGAGAAGGTATCAGGCACTTGTGGAAACGATGACTGAAGGAACTGTGATCATGAATTGTGAAGGTGAAATTATTTTTTGCAGCAAGCCAATGGGAACTCTGCTCGGCTATACTGCTCAGGAGATTACAGGGAAGCATTTTAAAAAATTAATTTCAGACAAGAATGCGGACAGTTTCACCAGTATACTACGTGAAAAGAAATTTAAAGAGATGAGGTCGTTTGAATTAGAACTTATCAAGAAAAATTATGGAAAGATAAATGTGCTTTTTTCTCCTAGAATGCTGCATGACGATAAAGGAAATTGCATAGGACTTATAGCTGTTATAGCCGATGTAACAAGGATTAAAGATATGGAGAAAGAAGTTTTTCGTCAGCAGCGTCTTAGTTCTTTGGGGTTGCTTGCCGGAGGCGTTGCTCATGAAATTAATACACCTGCGCAGTACATAAAGGCTAATATGTCATTTTTCCAGACAGTTATTGATGAGGTCAAAGACGTTGAAGAGGCGTTATCCCCTTTAATTTCTAAGATTAAGGCAGATGGGGGCTATACTGATGAAGTGACAAAGTTGGAATCTGCTCTTGAGGGATTAGAGTCAGGTTTGTTGCTTAAAGAGGCCGATCAAGCTCTTAACGAAAATATGCAGGGGATACAGCGTATTACTGATATTATAAATTCAGTTCGAAGGCTTGCCGGTACAGCTGAGGTGATGCCTGAGGCCGTTGATATCAATAATCTGATGAATGAAGCGATAAAAAAAACTAAAGTCTACTGGGAACCTGTTGCGGATTTAAATCTCAATTTTGCTGCGGACCTTCCTGAAATAAAATGCATTTCACAGGAAATATTGGATGTGTTCGTTTCGCTTATCACTAATTCGGTTGATGCTATTGCTGATCAGCAGAAGGCATCCGGTGATATTTCCAAGGGGCTGATATCCGTAGAAACGTATAAAGATGATGAGAAGCTTCAGATAGTGTTTCATGATACAGGTGCTGGAATTCCAGAGGACAGTTTGAAGAAAATATTCGAGCCGTTCTATTCAACAAAAGATCCAGGAAAGGGCGTAGGGCAAGGGCTTGCTATCACTCACCGGATTATAGACGATCATAATGGAACTATAACAGTGAAGAGTTCTGTTGGAATAGGTACAGACGTTATTATTAGTTTGCCTTTAAATGATATTTGAAAAGAATTTTTTGCTAGTTGCTGATATATTTAATAGACTTTTTCTTTTCTCTTAAGTGTTAAATAATGATATCATGATTCTTACCATAAATGTTTTGGGGAGAATGAACAGGGTGTCCGGTTTAGCAGGGGGAACTCCACAGGGTACATTTGTTTAGGAGTAAAACTATGTATTTTGAAAGGCTACTAATCAAGTTTACTCGGCTGTCATTAATTTTCTTAGTGTGTGTTCTTTTTGCCACACTTTTGCCAGGGTGTGAGCAGCGTTTTCAATCTAAATCTCGGTCTCTTCACAACTCTACTCTGCGTCTTGGTGTGGCCCTGCAGGCAACAGGAGCACTGATTTTTATTGCTCTGGATCAAGGCTTTTTCAATAAAGAGGGGCTTGATTTATCTATGACAACGTATCCTACCGGAAAACGTGCGTTACAAGACGGACTTCTGGCTGGTGAAGTCGATATTATTAATTCTGCAGAAGTTCCAATCGCTTTCAGTTCTTTTGAACACCATGATCTGGGCGTTCTATCTTCCATCAGCACTTCTGATTCTGTACAGAAAGTAATTGCGAGACGGGATGCTGGTATCAGCGAAGTTCGTGATCTTAATGGAAAGCGTATCGGTACACAAAAATCTTCAGCAGTCCATTTTTATTGGCATTTATTCCATTTGCTGAACAATATTAAACAGTTTGAGATGGTATATATGCGCGCTGAAGAACTGACACCTAGTCTTATACAGGGTAAGATTGATGCTTTTTCTATGCGGGAGCCATATGTTGGAAATGCGAAGGAGTTGCTTGGAGATAATGCAATAGTTTTTTCTGAGCGAGGAATTTATATGAGTTCTGAACTAGTAATAACGACAAGAGCATTTGCAGCTAAACATCCTAGTATTATTGAAAAATTTTTGAAGGCTATGCTTAGAGCAGAGCAATTTTATTTTGATAATCCTGAGCTGTCATTTTCGATTGTAGCTAATGCTCTTAAGGTAGATCCTGCCGAGCTTACAGAAACCTGGAAACGTATTAAACCTCAGGTAAGGCTTGATCATGCGGTCCAGATTAATCTGGAGGAGATCTCAACATGGGCAATTGAAGGCGGGTTTGTAAAAGATCAGCAGAAACATGATATTGAGGATATACTTGCACCGTCCTTTTTAGATAAAATTGATCCTGAACGTATCGGGTTGTTGAGGTAATTTATGAAGATTTCTTCCTCAATCCGTATTCTGAATACTGCTTTAGCAGTTGTTCTGCTGATTGCTGCAGGTTTTGTATGGGAAAGTGTACAAGAGCATCATTTGTATTCCCGGCTTGCTCAATACGGTAACGAAATAGAGATCAACTGTACTGAAATTTCCACTTTGTTTACAGAACTGGTAAGTTTGAAGAGGGAAAGAGCATTTGAGCAGATTGAAAAGCGTTTTGATACTACATTAATCTTTTGTGAAAAGGCCCGGCTCCTTAATACTCCTATCGGAGATAGATATCTTGATGATATTATTTCTAAATTATCAATATCCAGAAAGATACTAGATAATATAATCAAAGTAAGAAAAGAGCAGACAGGTGATAGTAAAATAGAAACATTTGAAAATATAAGTGTTCAATTTTTCATTAACAGTCTCATGTTATTAAGAAGCCTGCATAGCGCGAAAAATATGTGGGCAGATGCAATGACGGCATCCTTTGAGAAGCTTTTACTTTTATTGATAGGTTTTGCTGTATTATTGATTACAGTTCTCTGCACCATGGCATATTACCTTCAGCGGGCTGTTATTAAGCCTGTCTCGCTGCTTTACGAAGCTACAAATGCTATTGCAAGTGGAGATATCACTTACCGTGTTCCTGATTTCTCAGCGAAAAATGAATTGTTCGCATTACGGGAAAGTTTCAACTTAATGACTGAAAATATTGAAATTAATCAGAGTAAACTGAAAGTTGAAATAGCTGAGAAAGAAAAGACGCAAGAAGCATTGTTGTCTGAGTCATACAAGCTGAAAAGTTCAAATGAGCAATTGGAACAGTTTGCTTATGTTGCATCACATGATTTGCAGGAGCCGCTTAGAATTATTGTAAGTTATATGCAGTTACTCTCCAGAAGATACGGGGATAAATTTGATGAAGACGGTAAACGTTTTATGGATGGTGCTGTGAACGGAGCCGAGCGTATGCGTTCTTTGATAAGGGCTCTTTTGCAATACTCCAGGTTGAATACACAGGCTAATCCGTTTGAAGATATCAGTGGTGATGATGTTTTAGAGAGTGCGCTGGAAAACCTTGAGCACATGATAGAGGAAAGAGACGCCGTTATTGTTCAAAATGGTTTGCCCGAATTACATGGCGATTACATTCAGTTGACCCAGTTGTTTCAGAATCTGATTTCGAATGGCATTAAGTTTCAACGGGAAGGAGAGCAGCCTCGCATATCTGTTTCTGCTCTTAAGAAAGAGAATCAATGGGTGTTTTCAGTGCAGGATAACGGGATAGGAATTGAGAAGGAATATGGAGAGAAAGTGTTTAAATTATTCCAGCGCCTGCATTCTAGAGGAAGTTATGAAGGAACAGGAATTGGACTTTCGATCTGCCAGCGTATTGTAGAACGGCACGGTGGCAGAATCTGGTTTGATAGTATTCCTGATCAGGGGACAATATTTTATTTTACGCTTAATACCGGTGAGGTAAATAATGGTAAGTAAGGTTCGCCCTATTCAGATTTTAATGGTGGAAGACAATCCTGATGATATAATCCTTGCAAAAGAAGCTCTAAAAGACGGAAAGGTTCATTGTAAGCTGTATGTAGTAGAAGACGGTGTCGGAGCAATGGAATTTTTACTTAAGCAAGGGGCTTATTCGGATGCAATTCGTCCGGATATCATACTTCTTGATCTTAATCTGCCACGTAAGGATGGTCGTGAGGTTCTTAAAGAAATTAAGGCCGATGAAAATTTGAGAAGTATACCTATCGTTGTACTTACAACATCTGATGCTCCAGAGGACATTGACCGGGCATATAAGGACTTCGTTAACTGCTACATCACCAAGCCTGTAGATTTTGATCAATTTATAAAGGTTGTTCAAGCCATTGAAAGCTTCTGGTTCACAGTGGTGAAGCTTCCGCACGATTGAGGTTATTATGAGTGACAATCTCTTATTGATTTTGCATGTTGAGGATAATCCAGATGATCGCCAGCTTCTGCTGGATTATATGCTTGATGTGGAAGAAGATCATATGGAGATAATCAGTTGTGATACTCTATCCAAAGCTTTGAAAATATGCAGGGAGAGGCCTGTAAGTGCAGTTTTGCTGGATTTGAATCTTCCTGATTCAGATGGCTACGAAACATTTGATAAGTTATATCGCGAAAACAATAATATACCGATTATTGTGCTCACGATGATCGATTTGCGTGATTTGGCAGTTAAAGCTGTACGGAGTGGTGCTCAAGACTATTTGATAAAATCAGAACTGAGCGGACCGCTTATTGATAGGACTATACGCTATGCCGTATACCGTAAGGAAGCCTCAGTAGAGTTAGCTAAAAGAAAAGATCAACTCGAGGTTCTGGTACATAAAAGGACTAAAGATCTTATTGAGAGCCAATTATTATTAAAGTTAGTAGCAGATAATGTACCGGCAATGATATCTTTTGTTAATAATGAATTGCGCTATAAATTTGTGAATGTTCCTTATGCTCAGATGTTTGGAAAATATCGTGATGAAGTTGTAGGGGATACTTACCGGGAGCTTTTGTCTGAAGAAGACGATGCAGATATGATGCAGCGTGTTAATATGGTCATGTCCGGCACTAAGGTCTCGTTTGAAAAAGAATATCAACTTTCGGATAACACGCCCATATTTTTATTTACTTCATATGTTCCTTATGTTGCTCATAACGGCCTTGTCTGTGGTTTTTTCTCAATGACGATGGATATAACTGAAAGAAAGAAAAGTGAGCAGGAATTATTAAAAAAGCATCAGTTGTTACTGGATATTCTAGATGGTATTAAAGCGGCTGTTTTATACGTAGACACTGAAACATTTGAGATTGTAAAAGCCAATGTTCTGGCCGGTCAAATGATTGGGATGCCCATAGATGAGTTGATCGGAAATGATTTTCGCCAGTATATTTGCTCAAAGCCTTATCTGTATGATGGGTATGCATGTTTAACTACCGATGATATCGTTGAAAATAATGAGTTTTATTTGTTGCGTAGTGATGATTCTATCATCCCTATAGACAAAACAGTGTTACCAATGAAAATAGGTTCACAGTCATATTTTATTAAGATTCTATTCGATATAACCGAGCGTAAAAATATTGAGCAGCAACTGGCTCATGCCGTGAAAATGGAAAGTATCGGACAGTTGGCTGCAGGAATTGCTCATGAAATTAATACTCCGGCCCAGTACATCAATGATAATTTAAAGTTTATCAATGATTCGATTTCACAGGTTGTATCCATTATAAATTCTTATAAAAATATATTTGATAAAACAGATTTAAAAGATTGCTTGGCGCGAGAATACAAAGAACTTAAAGATAATATTGAAGATATTGATCTTGATTATATTTTAGCAGAAATTCCGATAGCTGTAACGCAATCACAGGAAGGTATAGGTCGCATTTCGGAAATAGTTAAGGCAATGAAGCGTTTTACTCATCCCGGGCAGGATTCAAAACAGCTTGTTAATATTCATGATGCTTTAGAGAGTACTGCAATTGTCTGTAGGAATGAGTGGAAATATCATGCGGAATTAAAAACTGATTTTGATGAATCTATGCCATTAGTGCCATGTTTTATTAACGATATTAATCAGGTCTTTTTGAATGTTATTGTTAATGCAGCACATGCAATCAGCCATAAGCAGAGTACTGATCATATTGCCAATAAGGAAAAGGGCATTATTACTCTGCAGACAAAGTATGTTGATGGATGGGCGCAAATTAATATTCATGATAACGGAGCGGGGATTGATCCTGATGTGCTGCCGAGGATTTTTGATCCATTTTATACTACAAAGGAAGTCGGTAAAGGTACCGGGCAGGGACTTTCGATCAGTTATTCTATTATTGTTACCAAGCATAATGGTGCTATAACAATCACAAGTAAAAAAGGGGTCGGTACTACATGTATTATCCGTATACCTGTTGATGATTCTCAGAAGACATATAGATCTAACTAAAGTATAACCTACGCGGCTATAAAGCCTCATCACTCTTATTTGGGCGATGAGGTTTTTTTGTGCCATTCAAAAAAAGTGATCAGTTTGATAAAATTTGTAATATGGCTATTGAATTTTAGAAATAATAAAATGAATTGAAGTATAGAAAAGTTGATTCACATAATTTATTAATATTTTAGTGTGTTATATGCTAATCTCTAGGGGATATTCACCTGTTTTGTCGATTGTTTTTTATAAAATATTAAATAAAAGGTATGTTTTTTTATAATAGTGCTTGACTTTGTTCTCGAAAAGATGGACTTACTCTTTAACGCCAGCCGTACCCGTGAAGGCACGGTCCCACTGTGACCTGCGCTGGTTTAATTTGAACAAGTCTATCGAGGAGCCTAGTACGCAACTTGTACGTGGCCCCTTTTTTTTTGTGCACGGGCGCATTATACATTTTCACTTTTTGGAGTTTTTTTGATGTCTAAGAATATTTATGTTGGTAATCTTTCCTGGTCCTCTACTGAAGAAGAAGTACGTTCCGCTTTCGAAGCTTTCGGTGAAGTTTTCTCTGTTAAACTTATCGAAGATCGTGAAACAGGTCGTCCTCGTGGCTTCGGTTTCGTAGAAATGGACGATAACGGAGCTCTCGAAGCTATCGACGCTCTTGATGGTAAAGATTTCGGCGGACGTAACCTTAAGGTTAACGAAGCTAAGCCTAGAGAAGAACGCCCACGTTGGTAGTTTTTCGGATATAAGCTGTAATAGCACTTGCGCCCGTCACTCTCACGAGAGGCGGGCGTTTTTTTATTGTCTATTCTGACCTAGCCAGCTCATTTCTGTAATTTACTTAATACTATTGCAAAGACAGATTGGTACTCATCCGTATACTTTATTTGATTGGCGAGAAGCTTGCTGCATGCATAATTTTATTTTCCTGCTTTTCCAGCATTTGCAGCGCTTCAGGCAGAAAATAGTTTTGCCAGTCATTGTCTGCATAAAGTTTTTTGCGATTTATAGTTCTCTGATCTAAACTTTCATAACGCCATATATGAACGACCTGGTTCAATTCCCCTATATCCGTATACCAGTATCCTACCAGTTCCGCATATTTTTTTAGAACGGGCAGTCCAACATCCTCAAAAAGTTTCATATATGAAGCAAGCATACCCGGGCGTATTGTATATGTCCGCATTTCAAAATACATAGTTTTAATAGTCCTCGTATATTACACATTTGAAAGTTAGTTTTTAAGTGGAATAGAGACATCTGTTTAGTGTGACTAAATACTAAACAGCTCCTGCACCGCAGGATTGACGGATAATCAATTTGCTGTCGAGGACCACTTTACGTATGGGGCGCTTAGGATCAATTATGCGTTTAATGAGCATCTCGCAGGCCGTTTGTCCTATTGCGTATGTAGGTTGTTCGACTACAGTAATTGCCGGGCGTGTCATTTCAGTCCATGCGGATTCATCAAAGCTGGCGAAAGCCACCTTTTCCGGTACAGCAAGTTCTTTGTCACGAATGGCCCTGAAAGCACCAGCTCCTAGAAGTCCATTGCTGGTAATGACAGCATCCGGAGGATCAGGAAGTTCGAGCAGTTCGCTCACAGCTTTATGTGCAGCATGTTCCTTGGCGGGTAAGTTTTTGATCAAAATATCATTTTCTGGAATTTCTGCTTCATGCAGGGCCTCTTTAAATCCACTCTGCCGCTGCTGGCCTGTTGCGCTATTGTTACCAAATAGTGCAGCTATGCGTTTATACCCCTGAGAAAGAATATGTCTGGTCAACTCAAGTGCGGCCTGTCTGTTGTCGATGAGAACCATATCCACCGAATGCCCCTGAACCTGACGGTCGATTACTACGATAGGCAAAGAGTATGATTTAGTTAGCGCAAAATTTTCAGACAGACGCAATGTCGGCGCAAGTATTACTCCTGCGGCATTTTCATTTTGCATCATTTCCAGATACATACGTTCTTTGTCATGATTTTCATCAGTGTTGCAGAGGATGACATTATAGTTGTTTTTTTGTGCAACATCTTCAACGGCTCGGGCTACTGAAGCAAAAAAAGGACTTTGAATGTCAGCAACGATCAAGCCTATGTACGTAGATTTCCGAGAGCGCAACCTTTGAGCAGCACGGTCAGGTTTGTAATTTGTCCGTGCGACTACTTCCAGCACTTTTTCCCGAACTTCTGGACGCACGTTAACTTTTCCATTTAAAACTCTGGAAACAGTAGCCGTTGAAACTCCGGCAGCTTCAGCGATATCCTTAAGTTTCATAACTCTCCTTATTATCACCTGTTATGCTCTAATGTAATCGTTTTCAGATTATATTTCAATAAGGATGGCCTAGAATTAGTTGCATGGTGTACGTGTGTTTAATTTGTTTATAATTAAATAGTTACGTTCTATATTGTGAAAAAATAACTTTTTTGTTTACAGTTTTTTAGAAACGATTATACTGGATCTAAATATTTGTGAGCACTATGTGTATTGCTTTATAACATTTTTTTTAGTTCACGATGTAATCGATTACATAAAGTTTTCAAGAAAGAAAAATTACTTGGGAGGCAGTCCATGGTTAATCTGAATGAAAATAACGTTAATTTAGGTGCAAAAGCATCAGGAAAGTTGGAAGCCATTGAGCAGGTCGGAAAGATCCTCGTCCGTGAGGGCTTTATTGAGCCTGAATATATTGACAGTATGAAGCGCAGAGAAGCTGTTGCTAATACTTTTTTAGGTAATGGAATCTCTATTCCGCATGGGCTGCCGGAAAACAGGGATAAGATTTTAAAAACAGGTGTGGCAATTCTTCAAGTTCCGGAAGGAGTGATCTGGAATCCTGGCGAAACGGTTCATATTGTTGTCGGTATTGCAGCAAGATCAGATGAACATATTGAAATTCTGACCAACCTGACTCATGTGTTGGATGATGAGCAAACTACCAGCCGTCTTGCAATAACAAAAGATCCTGCTGAAATTGTCCGTGTTCTGAGTGGAGAATCAAGGTCAGTAAGTAGACCTGCTCCTACACTGGATGTTTCTGATTTTGACGTTTCAATTGATGTTACAATAATGGGAGAGCATGGACTGCATGCTCGTCCTGCTACTTTTTTTGTTGATATTGCCAAGAAGTATGATTCTGAGATTCAGGTCGAATTCGATGGACGGTCCGGCAATGGCAAAAGTCTTGCTTCACTGCTTAAGCTTGGAATATCCGGTGGAAAGACCATGAGGATTCATGCAAAAGGTGATGATGCCAGTCTTGCCCTTGCTACTCTAAAAGAGGCTGTGGATGAAGGGCTGGGTGAAGAATCTGAAGAAGCTGCTATTCCCCGGATTGAGCATGGATGGAGACCTCAGGATGTTAAGCAGACTATTCCCGGCTGTACCGCTTCCCCCGGGCTGGCTACAGGTCCTGTGCATCAATATACTCATAGCCGGATAGTGGTAGAGGCTATAGCCAAGGACCCGAAGCATGAATCATCAGAACTAGCTCATGCTATTGCTGCGGCCCGTCTTAACCTCCGTCACCTGTATAACGAAGTTCGGGCTAAATCAGGTGAGCCTAGAGCCGCAATCTTCCGAGCCCACGAGGCGTTTCTTGATGATCCGGAAATTCTTGTTGAAACTGAAGCTCTTATCCGAAATGGAAAAAGTGCAGGATATGCATGGCGTCAGGTAATAGATGATCGTGTACATATACTTGAGCAGCATGATGATGAACTTCTTGCAGCTCGAGCTATGGATCTTCGGGATGTCGGGCGGCGTGTGTTACGGCATCTTGCCGGAGTTGTACAGGATCAGCCATTTACCCCGAGTAGGCCTGTCATTCTTCTTGCCGAAGACCTTACTCCATCAGATACAGCTCAACTTGATCCTTCTCTTATTCTTGGGTTTTGTACCTCCGGTGGTGGTCCTACTTCACACTCTGCGATAATTGCCCGTTCTCTGGGAATTCCAGCCATTGTTGCAGCCGGCCCAAGTATTCTTGAAATTGTTGATGACACTATTGCCATCATTGATGGCGATTCCGGTAATTTATATCTAGAACCCAGTCCTTCAGATATTGAAACAGCGGATGCTGCTAAGCTTGAATTAGAAGAATTGCGTAATGAAGAATATCGCGCCCGCTATGAACCAGCCCTGACAACAGATGGTGAGCGCATTGAGGTTGTCGCCAATATCGGCAGAGTCAGTGAGGCTGAAAATGCTGTAAACGCTGGCGGGGAAGGTGTCGGGTTGATGCGTACCGAATTTCTTTTTCTCGAACGCGATACCCCTCCTGATGAAGAAGAGCAGTTCCAGAGTTATAAAACCATGGTTGAAGCGCTTAACGGGCTTCCAATTATAATACGCACTTTGGACATAGGCGGAGACAAGGCCGTTGCATATCTGGATCTGCCTCCGGAAGACAATCCTTTCCTTGGTGAACGTGGTATCCGTTTGTGTCTCAATAGACCTGAATTTTTCCTTGTCCAGCTTAGGGCTATTTTCAGGGCTTCCAAATATGGCCCTATCCGTATCATGTTTCCCATGATTGCAACCCTGGATGAATTGGAAGCTGCAAAACGTCTGGCTGAGAAAGCCCGCATTGAAGTTGGTGCTGAGGCTCTTGAAATAGGAATCATGGTTGAGGTTCCATCTGTAGTTTCCATGGCTCGCGAATTTGCGCAGGTTGTGGACTTTTTCTCTATAGGAACAAATGACCTGACTCAATATGTAATGGCTATTGATCGGGTTCATCCAACTCTTGCAGCAAAGGCCGACAGTCTGCATCCAGCGGTATTACGTATGATTGATCAGGTCGTGAAGGCTTCTGATGAAGCTGGAATCTGGACAGGAGTCTGTGGTGGACTGGCCGGAGAACCCCTTGGCGCGACTATTTTGGCCGGTTTGGGAGTTAAGGAGCTGAGTATGGTTGTTCCAAGTATTGCCGCAGTCAAAGCCCGTATACGCTCAATCAGCATGAAACAGGCTCGTGAATTGGCGCAAAAAGCTTTGAGCTGTCGTGACAATAAGCAGGTTAGAGCACTTAGTCTGTCATGAGTTGGAGCAAATAATGTCAAAGTTCAAGCATATTATAACGGTGACTATGAATCCGGCTATTGATCTGGCTTGTCAGGTTCCTGATTTTACAGCCGGAAAGGTCAACCGTGTTGCCGGTTATCAGACTGATGCGGCGGGAAAGGGTGTTAATATTGCTGTTCTGCTGCGTAAATTTGATCTGCCGGTGACCGTCACTGGTTTTTTAGGTGCGGATAATGCCCTTATTTTTGAGAAGTTGTTCAGCAGCAAGGGCCTCAAAGATGAATTTGTCCGTGTTCCTGGTGAAACACGTATCGGTGTTAAGGTTCTTGATCCTGACTCTGGCGCTACAACTGATATCAATTTTCCGGGGCTGTCACCTGATGCAGGGCATGTTGATAAGTTAATGCAAACAGTTGATAATTTGGCTGACGAGTCTTCTATTGTAGTCATTGGAGGCAGTCTGCCTGCAACAGTTTCTCCCGCGGCAGTGGGACAGTTGGTCAATGTAATTAAGTCTTGCGGAGCAAAAGCCGTTGTGGATACCAGCGGTCCGGCACTTAGCAGTGCAATTGTGGCGGTTCCATGTTTAGTAAAACCAAATGATGCTGAACTTTCGGAACTTGTCGGGCGTCCTTTGAAAAAAAAGGAAGAGCTTGTGAATGAAGCTCGGCGCATGAATCGGTCCGGCATAGATACGGTTGTTGTTTCTCTCGGTTCGCAGGGGGCTTTGTTTATCAGTCAGGAGGAAGAGTTTTTTGCAAAGCCTCCAACAATAAATGCGGTCAGTACCGTTGGAGCAGGAGATGCCATGATAGGAGGGATGGTGGCAGGAATGGCACTTGAGTTGTCTCTCAGGGAGCGGGCCTGTCTGGCAACTTCATTGTCGGCTGCCACAGTGGCTCAGGCTGGACCGAGTCTAGAAGATATTGAAATTGCAAAGGAATTGGAAGAACAGGTAGTGATTGAAACAATCAGCTTTTGAGGGGGTTTACATGTCTAGAATTATAGCTGTTACTGCGTGTCCCACCGGAGTGGCTCACACAATCATGGCTGCTGAGGCTTTGAAGAAAGTCGGCGAAAGCATGGGGCATCAAGTTGAGGTTGAAACTCAGGGTGCTGAGGGCGCAAAGGATGTTCTGTCGCAGGAAGTGATTGATGCGGCTGAAGTGGTTATTATTGCGGCGGATATCCATGTTGATCCTGCACGCTTTCAGGGTATGGCAATGTATGCTGTGTCTACAAGTGAAGCAATTCGTAATACTAAAAAAGTTATAGAGACAGCTCTAAATGAATCAGAAGAATTTTTAGCAGAAAAAAAAGCTGCGGCTCCAGAGACAAAACATAAATTTATTGTCGGGGTAACTTCTTGTCCGACCGGTATAGCGCACACATTTATGGCTGCTGAAGCTCTTCGCAAAGCCGGTGAAGCGCTTGGTTATGAAGTTAAGATCGAAACTCAAGGGTCTGTCGGGGCAAAGAATGTTTTAACCGCAGAAGACATAGAACGTGCTGATGCTGTGGTCATAGCTGCAGATGCCTTTGTAGATCTAAAGCGTTTTGCCGGAAAACCTCTTTATGAAACAGGCACTAAAGATGCTTTGCGAGATGGAGTGCAGGTTATTAAGTCTTCACTTCTTGCTGTTCCGACTGGCAAAAAGGAGCTTGTCGATCAGGTTGGAGATTTGAAGAAAGAACGTTCAGCTGCCCGCACCGGACCATATAGACACTTGATGACAGGTGTTTCCTATATGCTTCCTGTTGTTGTCGCTGGAGGGCTTTTGATTGCCCTGGCTTTTGCTTTCGGCGGAATTTACGCTGGGGACATGGAGGGAACCTTCGGCTGGGCTTTGATGCAGATAGGCGGGGCTGGAGCTTTTTCTCTTTTTGTTCCGGTGCTTGGTGCATTTATTGCCTATTCAATTGCACAGCGTCCGGGGATTACTCCCGGATTAGTCGGAGGACTGCTTGCCACTAATGTCGGAGCGGGATTTCTCGGTGGTATCGTTGCAGGATTCATGGCCGGATATCTGACTAAATTTCTCAATGATAAAATTAAACTGCCCATGAATCTTCAAGGGCTCAAGCCTGTTTTAATTTTACCGTTTCTGTCTACATTGGTCGTCGGTCTGATGATGATTTATGTCATAGGACCGCCGGTTAAGATTGCACTGACAGCTCTCTCCGAATGGCTGCAGAGTTTGCAGGGAACCAGCGCCCTGACTCTGGGACTTCTTTTAGGTGCTATGATGGCTTTTGATATGGGCGGTCCTGTTAATAAAGCCGCATATACTTTTGCCGTGGGGCTCCTTTCCGCTAAGATTTACGGTCCGATGGCAGCAGTCATGGCAGCAGGAATGACGCCTCCGTTGGGACTCGCTTTGGCAGCTACTCTTTTTAAAAATCGTTTCACTGAAGATGAACATGAGGCGAGTAAGGCTGCCTTTGTACTTGGTATCTCTTTTATCACTGAAGGGGCTATCCCATTTGCCGCCCGTGATCCGTTCAGGGTAATTCCTTGCATAATGTTAGGTTCTGCGGTTACTGGAGCCATTTCCATGGTTATGAAATGTACTTTGATGGTCCCTCACGGCGGTATCTTTGTATTGCCCATACCGAATGCTGTTACAGGCTTGCTCCCTTATGCCATAGCTATTGTGGCCGGAACAGTTATAACCGCAGTGGCTCTGTTTGTAGCCAAGAAGCCTGTGGATGTAGTAGAGCAGATATAAATCTGTATATTTTGCAACTTATTAAAATATATAGTCTTTGAATACTAAAACAAAGCCCTTCACAGTACTGTGAAGGGCTTTGTTTAATTTGTAAAAAACTCAAGTCCCACCATTTGTAAAAATGGTGGGACTTTTAAAGTTTAAAATTAGCAAGTTTTTTAACTGAATATTTTTGATAAATATTTCACACCGCTATCGGGCAAAATAGTGACGATATTCGCGGGATGCTCTAATGAATTCATCAACTCCAGACATCCCCAAATATTAGCTCCTGAACTTCCTCCCGCGAAGATTCCTTCTTTTCTAGCAAGCAGCCGTGTAGCAGAAAAAGCCATATCATCTGTGAACTGCATCATTGAATCGACTATAGAAAAATCCATGCATTTTGCAATATGATCTTCTCCAATGCCTTCAACCTGATATGTAGAAATAGATTCTTGCGAATAAGTTCCTGTATTGAAATATTCATAATATATTGAGCCAATAGGATCAGGCATAACAACTTTAATCTTAGGGTCCATTTCCTTTAAAAATTTACCAACCCCAGAAATCGTTCCTCCTGTACTACCGGCTGCAACAAAATAATCAATATTACCTCTCAATGTATTCCATATCTCAGGACCTGTACTATTATAGTGTGCTTCTACATTTAATCTGTTATCATATTGATTTAACATTACTGCATTGTCTGTTGTACTGGCAATATCCCTGGCTTTTTGAACATAATGTTCCGGTGAACCTGGAGAAGCAGATGTAGGACATACAATGACTTCAGCACCTAATGCTTTCAATGTTTCCTGTTTTTCTCGGCTGACTTTGTCCGGCATTGTAAGGATAACACGATACCCTTTGGGAACTGCAAGCATAGCCAAGGCCGCTCCTGTATTACCCGATGTGTTTTCGACAATCACTCCGCCTCGTTGTAATTTGCCAGATTTTTCATACTCATTTAAAATGTAAGAGACCATTCTATCCTTTACACTTCCACCAGGATTAAGGAATTCAAGTTTTGCATAAATTCGTATATTGCTGATACCGGTTAAATTCTTTAATTCAATAAGTGGCGTATTGCCTATGGCACTGTTTAGACTGAACATTTCGAATCTCCTATTAAATTGGACTAGCCTCAATAACCACGACAGTATGACCTATTTCCTGCCCTGCGTTACTTCTTTTCATGGCTTCATGCGGGGTAATTGCATATTTGCTCAAACAATTCTCCAGTTGATATGCTTGAGCATGCTCATCAGATCTTTGTACAGAAGAGAATGTCTTTTCCAGCGCCTCGACCGGATAAAAATAAAATGGGCCATAACCAGCTTTCTGGCTGGCTGAATAGCCTCCAATAACTTCATCGGGTTCAGATTGGATTTTCCAGTTGTAAGTTAATATCTTAGGCCAATAATTTGCCCGGATGAACATTGCGCAAATACCTGCAAGTGAACATCTACCTCCAATGGAGCATAAGATTTTTCCATTTTTAGTTAAATGTTTACGGGCTGAAATCAGCAAAGAGTAATGTGACTCCAATAAAAGTTGCTTTGCAATGAAAGGGATACCCTGTCTTTCTTTGATAAAACTTGAACTATTCTGGCTGGTGAATATAAAATCCGTATCTGTTGCAGGAATATTTGGAAGATTTTCGTATATAAGATCAAATTTTAAATCTGATTCTGTGAATGGACTCATTAAATCACCAGTATATCCGGTGATTTTTACATCTGTATTATCCTTCAAATTTAATTTAATATTGCTAAGTGCCGTAGAAACTACTTCGTTATGTATGTCGGTGATAGTTACTTCTGACGGAGTAAGTATCTCAATGGCTGCGATTGCATCGAGACCAGCCCCCGTTCCAATTGTGCAAAATGAATTAATATCATAATTTTTATTTTTGAATTCCTTAAAAGCAGGGGCCGCTACAGAGTGCACCCAGTCCTTTTTCCAGTCAGAGCTCTTTGGGGAATACGAATAGTCTGTTAAAGCGATTGTTAATTCATCATTAACATTGTTAAGAACTTCTTTAGTGCAGATCATTGACTTCGTGTTAATTGTTGTTTGCATTATGCCTCCTATTAGTTTGTATAAGAAATATACCGGTTAGTATCATCATCAATCCTAATATGAAGTAGTGATGAATTTTTTCGCCAAGAAATATAACTGCCAGAATAGATCCAAATATTGGATTCAGGTAATGAACAGATGATGCTAGTGATGGGTCTAGTTTTCTTAAAATATGGAACCATAATATTGTCGCACCTATTGATACAACAAAAACAAGATATGATATGCTGAAGATAAGTTGTGCATTTAAATGAAGCAGTGAAAAGTCCTCAATGAAATATGACATTATAAATAATGGAACAGATCCGATTATTGATTGGTATGCAACAAGGTACAATAATGGATAATTATTTAGCTCTAATTTATTGAATAAAATTGTTCCTAAAGAAAAGGCAGAGACTCCAAGTAGAATTAGAATTAAACCATTCATGTCAAAGTAAACATTGCTGTCATACACTGCTATGATGGCTGTCCCGACAAGTCCTAGTATTAGTCCAACTACAGCTAGCGGGGTTATTTTCTCTATTAAAAATAAAACAGAGAACATCGTGGTGATTATTGGAGTTAAAGATACCAATACGACTACGACTGAGGCCGATACATTTTTAAGTCCTATAAATACCAATCCCAGATACAGTACGTTATTTAATATTCCGAGCAGTGTTATTTTATATATGTTCCTGATACAAAAAAGATCTTCATAACCGAGTATTTTTGCGATAATAAGTAGTATTATTCCTGCAATAAAAAAGCGGATGCCAAGCAACAGTAGTGGAGGACAATTCCTGATTGCAATTTTTCCTGCGATAAAAGCCGAGCTCCAAAGTATACTGAAAACAATACTTGTCATTATCCAAAAGTAGGTCATATTAATTTTCGTCATGTATTTACATCTCTATAAATGGAATCAGTTTAAAATTCACTTTATTGATAATTAGAAGTGGTATTTTTGTTGGATATTTATCTACATAATTTAATTGCCGTTGCAAAATTACTTTTTTTGCACTTGCACAACAAATTTGGAATATTGAATGTATGTATTGGCTAAAAATAGTTATACTTATCGTTTTGACATAAATTGAGGATATTTCGAAATTGAGTCGATACGCAGAGGAGCAATTAAATAGTTCAGCCTATTGTTATAGGTTTACTAAATAGTTGTCGTATTTAGGTTTTATGATTTAAGATAAGAAAACTTGTGCTTTTACTTTTGATATTTGAAATGATAACGCTTTTAAACCTAGTCATTATAATGTTTAGTAGAATGCGGAAGACTATTTCTCGCAAGCGGAGATTTATCTAATGAGAACTGATCTAAATATTGGCTTATTGCGTACTTTTCTAACTATCGTTGAATGTGAAGGTTTTGCCCGTGCCAGTCAAAAGTTGTGTTTGACTCAATCTGCAGTCAGCAGGCAATTAAGCAAACTGGAATCTTCTCTGGGAGTGAAGCTTTTATCTAGGAAGCAGGGTAGACTGCTGGGCGTTACAAAAGCAGGGAAGGAGTTATCTTTATCAGGAAATGAATTATTAAGCTTGCATGATACTGTTGTAAAAAAGACGATTGTTACAGGAAAATTGACTTCAATACGTTTAGGAATTGTCAACGATATTGCTCCGAGCTATATTTCTCGGTTACTTACACACTTTTCTATCCATTTTCCTAAAATTACTTTGGATATGTCTAGTGGAGACTCAACACAGCTATTGAGCAATATGAAGTCTCGCATGATCGATATAGCTCTTATTCGGCAACCACCCAATAATCGTGTGGGTGATCCATTAAGAAAGGAGAGGTTGAAATGGGTTGGATCACCAGACATTGTCTTCCATAATAATGGTGTTGTTCCGCTTATCCTATTCCCAGAAGGTTGTGCTTACAGAGAACAGATTATTCAGGCTCTGGACCGGGAAAAAATCCCATGGAAAGCAGTCTTTTCAAGTCCTGACATCGCCACAGTAGAGGCAGGCGTTTTGAGTAAGGTTGGTCTTGTAGGGTTACCTGAATCAGTGATTGGAAACCTTCCGGTACATTCACTGTCATCATTGCCAGACCTTGGATACTCGGAACTGACTCTTGTGACCCCAAAGGCATCAAAACTTTCTTCTGCATTAAAGGATCTTATTTCGTACATTCAAAATGATTTTATCTCATACATTCAAAAGGATCTTGAACCACAGAAAGAATTAGAACCAGTAACAGCAAATTCATTAGAGTCTGTAGCAGCTATATAATTCGTTGTCTGGCAAGTGGCTTCTATGCGCTGTGAAAACAGTGTTAGTAAATGAAGGGTAGCAGTAACTTTTAGAGCGTATGATAATTATTGCTGTATAGTTATGATCTTATCCCCAATAGAGAAAGCCGATCCATACGAACCGGCTTTCTCTAGATTATTGATGCAAAATTTCAGGTTACTTGAAGAGAGCCGCCAGATCAAAAGTTTTAATTAACTTGAATTCAACTCTGTAATCATCGGAACAGGCTTTTGTTCCCTGATACCAGCGTTCGACTGGAGCTTTGAATGTAAGCCCTGCAAAAGTTCCCCACGGTTTATATTTATAGGCAACTTTAGGCCCAGCATACCACTCCAATGATGAGTCTTTCAGCATTAATCCGTTTTGCTCAGATTCAGCATAAATTTCCATACTTGATTCGAGTCCTATGTCCCAGTTCTCATTAAGAGCATAAGCGTAAGCCAGATTCCAGCGAAACCTGTCCCCTTTCTGGTAGTCGTGACCACCCTCTGAAAAAGTAGCATAGTTTACTTCAGTATCAAAACGGTTTGCATAGAGAAAATATGTGGCGCCGATTCCGCCCATAACACCCCATGCAGAGTTACCAGCTACATTTGATGAATGTTCACTTACTGTTCCTGTAGGTAAAATGGGGCCAAAGTCAATTGCCAGGGAAAACGGGTCTCCAGCTTTCTGATTCAAGAGACGTTGATGCAGGAGAAGGCTCATATCGCCAACACCATACAAATCATGATTCGAAGTATTGGTCTTTTCCATATGAACATTATATACAGGTATTGCAATACGGGCATCCAGGCCATCCCATATACCATAACGAAGTTTGAAAACTTCATTCAGCTTTGTAGCTTTAGTATTACCATTGATGCGCTTACTATGTTTCCATAAACCATTACTGTCCCCAAAAAAGATATTGCCACCAACAGCAAGTTTTCCTGTTGGCATGGACAAACCGCATGGTCCAAACGTAGTACTTGCTGGCCCCCATGCGACCGGGTAATTTTCTTCAGCATAAACAGTTACACCACAACATAGTATCATCAGCGCGATAAGCAGCTGAACCTTCATCCACTTCATCATATACTCCATTTTGGGTTTAGTAGGATTATCCTTTTAAACTTTCGACATATTTAGCGGCACTGTTGGCGGCGATAGCACCATCAGAGCAGGCGGTAATAATTTGGCGTAGTTTTTTGCTTGTGATGTCGCCTGCACCGTAAATGCCTTTCACTGAGGTGCGCATTTCGTCATCAACATCGATGAAACCGAAATCGTTAAGAATTCCCAAATGCTTAAAACTATCAGAGGTAGGCATCAGACCTATATACTCAAATACACCGTCGCACTTCACGTGGCGTTCTGTTGCATCTTCTTTAGTTGATTTGAATTTAACTCCATCCAGAGCTCCGTCACCTGTGAATTCGATAATGTCCTGATAAGGATAGATGGTGACGTTTTCCATAGCGCGAAGCTGGTCACAAGCTTTAGGATCAGCAGTCAGGTCAAACATGGTGACAATGGTTAGTGAAGAAGTAATGCCTGCGAGATAAATAGACTCTTCTACTGCGGAGTTTCCGCCGCCGATTACGACAACATCTTTATCGCGATACTGTGCACCGTCGCAGATGGCACACCAGCTGACTCCGGTGCCTGCAAAGTTGTCTTCTCCCGGTACGTTGAGTCTTCTGGGAACAGTTCCTGTTGCGAGGATGACAGTTTTTGTCTCAAAACGTGCGTCGTCTTCTTCGCAGATAACTGTTTTAGTCTCGCCGTTATCGACAATGTCCAAAACTGTTTTGTAATCAAATTCCACGCCCAGATTCTGAGTATGTTCAAACATCTGCATGCTAAGTTCAGCACCATTGACGACGCCGGAACCAGTATAGTTTTCTATCTCATTGGTGTTGATCATCTGACCGCCGGGAGACAGTCTATCAATCATAAGAACAGACATGTTGGCACGGATTGCATATATTGCTGCAGTCATTCCGGCGGGACCGGCACCGATAATAAGAACATCATAAATTTTCATGATTACTCCTTATAAATTTGAATAAAAAAACCGCAGCAGAATGATATCTGCTGCGGATGTGTTGGGACGTTAACTAGCCTGCGTAGATGGAAACACCCAGATGGTATTTCTTATCGTTGATGATGAGCTTTAAGGTATAGCGTCCTTTTAGCCCTTCTTTACTTACATTCAATTTCACATCGCGGTCGTCGTCTTCTAAGAAAGTACCGGAGCACATTGCAAGATGACGAGTAGCTGCAGTATTGATGAAGTAGTTGCAATTAGATTCAGAGCCTTCAAGGCAGAGCATTGCCAGAGTGCCACGTTCAAATTTGCCATGAAAAACAAAACGGTCTTCATCTTCTTCGATAATGATATTGTGCCAAGAATTGGGCAGATCATCGATTTCTTCTACTTCAGGATCAGTATCAAATGTTGGAGTAACATCCAGTTTACCGAGAAGCTGTCCGGGGCCGAAGGTAACGTTGTCACCATCGTGGTACAGAGGCAGTTTTTCAGCACGGTAGAAATTGCCTTCGGTTTCCATTTCGTAAAGGACAACACCATTTTTCTCTTCTACAGTAACGGAACGCAATTCAACATTTGGGTCTTTTTTATCAAGAAAAGCCGGTAATGAATCTGAAGGCAGTCCGTTTTCATAACCGATTCCGCCTGAATGGATCATGTAGTGACCTTCATTGTAGTATTCTACATTACAAATATACGGGGAAAAGAATTCAGGTCCACGTTCTTTACCGTACTGCCATACCTGTTCTATTTCCATCTTATCGGTATCAATGCGATAGCGAACGCCGCGAGAAAAATTTTCAGCGTTTTTGATATAATTTTCAGAAGATTTGGCACGATACTGGCCGTTGTCAAAGCACATTACATCACCGGAAGGAGTTATGAGACAAGCGTGCTGCTCATACTGCCAGTCAAAGTTTTCTACATCACCAACTGGGGTAAAGAAGTACTTATCAACCATTTCCTGAGGCCAGCCTTCAGGATCACCAACAATCCAATTGAGTTTTCCTGAATCATAATCAATGTTGATGACGGCATCCTGATGACGTCCAGATAAAGTCAAACTGTTAGTTTTTTTGTCATACCAGACAGCATTGTTATGGAACCAGTCATGAGCATCCTGAGAGCCGGAGCCTGCAACGTCCTGTGGCAGTACGTCTTTAAAATCCCATGTTTTAAGGATTTCACCGGTTTTGCGGTCTACAAGTACGCATTGATCTTCCACTGTTTCGGAATGTAGATCCTGAGTTAAAATCAAAAGATTTCCGTCTTCCATTTCCAGCTGATCATGGTGATAGTTACCGGGAATGCGATATTCTTTGTAAATTTTACCCATCATATCGATCTCGACGAGACCTGTTGCATTATATGGCATATGGCAGAAACGCGGGGAGCCTGTGAGCAGGTTGCCGTTTGCAGCCCGTTTCAAATCAAACATAGTGTTAACGGTCAGCATCCAACGGATGTTGCCTTTGTAGTCATATGCTGCAGGGCTGTTTTTACCTGCAGTACTCAGAAACATAAGATCGTCTTTGAGGTAATCTATGGAAGTAGAAATCTGCCTACAACGGCTAACTCTTGCGGGAAGTTTTTCGGTCTTGATAGTAAGTGTAGTACTGGAACCGTCGCAAAGTTTTATTTCGACTTTGTTGTCAAAGTCTTCGTAAAGACCGAGAATTGGCAGCTTGTGCACAGTGCCGGAAGCGAAAGTATGGCTGAGATCTTCACGCTGTATACGTTTGCCGTGAACTGTCACGGTTGGAGTGGCGTCCTTTGGTGTTGTAAACATTACAAGAGCGCACAATGGGTTAATCAGGTAAGGATTTTTAACTACGAGCGGATTATCCAGAGTGTATTCACTCTTTTCAAAATCTGCCAGAAATGCTTCCTCAGCTGTTGTCTGCTGGGTAATCAAATGGTCTTCACAGGTGTAAGTAATTCGATTGCTCATAATAATTTCTCCAATTTATGCGATTGCTTCAATTTCTTTTACTATTACCGGCTTCTGCTTAAGTCCGGCTAAACGACTGACTTCTTTGCCGTCCTTCATGAACAGCATGGAGGGAAATCCCTTAACTCCAAGGCGTTCTTTGAGTTCCTGATTTTCGTCGTAATCAATTGTGTAGATTTTAAATTCCGGTTTCATCTTGTCGATGTCTTTGAGCACGAATGCCAGCATTTTGCATGGGCCGCAGCTTTTAGAGTAGAATTCTACCAGCATAGGGCCTGAAGCATCGAGAGCATCATACTCTTCAGTGTTGATTTCTTGGATCATTTTAAACCTCCTGATTAATTAAATAAATATATGTTATAGTTTATTGTATTTTTATTAAACGATTCCGATCAGTGTCCAGTACGGTACTGCGATAGTTCCCAGAAATATTGGGAAGGCAAGCATTCTGAAGGCTAAAACTTTCATGGCATAACGAAGACGCAGATGACCTGTGGAACAGAAGAAAAGGAGCAAAGCGAATTCGTATGCAAAGATGTACTGATCCGTTCCATAAAGGAAACTATAGACAATAGGATAAGGCTGCACATGCAGAGATACAGCCAGTTCCGAAAGAGGAACCGTCATAAGAGCCTGAGCAGACAACGGGGTAAGAATGAAGTTAAAAATAGCACCGAAAGAATAGGCAAGTGTAGAAAGTCCGAAAACACTTTCCATGGATTGAGCTACCGGAAGCAGGAGTGAACACAACCATTTACCTATACCTATATGTCCTGCAACGAACCCGATTGATAAAGATCCCGTAATGAAGAAAAGCATTGGAAATGCAAGAGTGTTGAAGTCTTTTTGATCCAGGATTCTGTATTTGGGAATAAAAGCAGGAATTCCAAATGCCATGAATAGGTATAAAATCGGAATGCCGTGTAATTTTTGAGTTGCAGCAAGAACTACAGCACTAACAGCTATAAATGCGGATATCCACTCACCCTGGGAGATCGGCCCCATTTCTTCATATTGCGCAAGTAATAATTCCTTTTTTAGTTTGCCTTTTCCTTTAACCATAAACAGAAGCAGGCACATTGAAAGAGCGCAATAAATAGTCGCAGGAATGAAGTTCTGGATAGCATAATCAGCATAGCTTATTGAGACACCGGTGACGGATGACATAAGTCTGGTTACGGCCAGATTCTCAAGCGAGCCTGTAAGAAGCCCGAAACGAGGAGCGCATACTGATAGGAAAGCAGCAAACAAGACGGCTGTTGATTCTCGTGACCCTTTCTTTAAGTTCAAAGCATCACAAGCACCAACTCCGAGAGCTAGCATAATTGTACTCTTTGCTGTTCCGGAAGGGACGAGTATGGTTAAAAGCATACCGCTTATAAACAGAGCGAAGAACAGCCCATAATATGAAGAACCGGTTAAGACCATACATTTTAAGACAAGACGTTTTGCAAGACCTGTTTTGTACGCCATAAGACCGATAAGCAGAGCACCGATAATCGCCCATGGAATTACAGTTGTGAATGCTTTCCCAAGGGCAACTTGAGGCGGCGCAACTTTAGTGGCAAAATATAAAGTCGGAAGGATTATACCTACCATAGGCGCAGGTAGAATTTCTGTCGCCCAGCAGATTACAGCCCAGGATGTAATCGCCATAAATATTACCATTTCACGGGTTAATCCGTCTCCATGAACTGTTACAAGTATAAGAGCCGGTATCACAAAGGATAGAATCCAGCCTATTTTTTGTGATAATGGTGTTTCGCTCGGTGGTGAGGCAGTACTCATATGATTCCTCCGTATAGTTTAAAGTAAGTTTCTATCGGTGCTTATAAATTTATGGCACATTGTGAATAAAAGGATTAATGCCTACTTTGACGGGGGTGTACAAGGTAATTAAAATGAATTAGTTTTAAATTAAACTTAATCCGCTTCTTTGATTGTGGAATTTGTAACAATCTTTTTTGTGAACCTGAGAGATATATCTTTTGGATATAATTGTGAAAAAAAGATTGTATTTAATATGAAAGTTGAAAGTTTATAAGCAATAATAATATAGTAATTTATGGGAAAATAATGCGTATAAATCTTAATCAGTTGCGTTGTTTTTATCTTGCAGCCAAATTTAAAAGTGTATCAAAAGCCGCTGAAGCGCTATTTGTGACTCCCTCAGCCGTTACGATGCAAATTAAAAAACTGGAACGCTGGATTGGTATTCGGATGCTGGTTCGTGAAGGTAATAATATTAAGCTGACTCCTGATGCAGAAGAAATTTATGCTCAGGCTAAAAAGGTTTTTAATGAAGCAGAAGTATTGGAGTTGCATATAGAGAAGATTATAAATTCTCACAAAGGTGAATTAGTTATAGGCGCACACTATATTCTTGGAAAATATATTCTTCCAAATTTGGTTGCACTAATAAAGAAAATGCATCCAAAGCTTAATGTGAAAATCGTTTTAGATTATACTCCTCAGCTAACTAAAAAATTGCAGACAAGTGAATTAGACTTTATTGTTACTGCAAGCTTAAATGCACATCCGCAAATAAAAAAGATTCCTTTATTTTCAGACGAGATGCTTTTGGTTGTTTTGAAAGATTCTAAACATGTTCGTAAAAAAAGAATTCAGCCGCATGAAATTTCTTCTATTCCACTGATTCTTCCTGAACGTAATCTTTACCTGATTGATGAGTATTTTGAATATCATGATATAATTCCTAACGTTGCCATGGATAATATTACTGCTGACGTCATTAAGCAGTTTGTTATGCAGGATACTGGTGGGGCAATTTTAGTAAGGTTCACAGTTGAGGATGAACTTGAAAGAGGTGTTTTCCAAGAAATTAAAGTTGATGGAGGTTTGCCTATAGCCGACTTTGGACTAGCTTACCTTGATAAAAAAACTCTTTCTCAAGAAGTAAGTGAATTGCTATTTTCTATAAAAAATAATCCGTTCAGGCGAGATAAGCTCGTTTAAGGTAACAAAGGTTATTTGAACAAGTTTCTTGAAATATAACAGATATAAAATGTTGTTTATGGGGCAATATTAAGCTTGAAACAGTTTTTCTTATTGGAATAAAAAATTTAGATTATTAATTTTAATTATAGCCTATAGTTGGTTCTCAGGATCGAAGATTCCCTTCCTTCTACTAAACCTAGTCGATAAAAAACGGAAAGTGAGTGGGCCGATCATACAGGTAATAAGAGCCAGCAGAACGATACTGTCCTTTGCCTGTTCACTGATGAATCCTTCCTTGAGTCCAACTGCTGCTGCGGCAATGATAAGGCTCAGCCTGGAGGAGAGCAGTGCGCCAGCTTTTAATCCATCGGACAGCTTCATACCCCATAGGGGAAAAATCAGGCAGGGTAGAAATTTAACCAGAACAGAGGCTATGAAAAGTTCAAGGGTAAAAATAAGGCTGTCCAACGATAGAATATTATTTACATCAAAGCCCATGCCCACATGGATGAAAAACATGGGTATGAGAAATCCGAAACCGATTACTGAAATTTTTGATTCCAGATTATCTTTTTTTCTCATCACAAATGAAAGAATGCAGCCTCCCATAAATGCTCCGAGTACAGGCTCAAGATGAGCCGCTTCGGAAAGGCAGATAAAAAGAAACAGCAGTGCCAGAGAAACTCTTACCCCCTGTTCCTGAAGAGTTTCGGTTAAAAGAAGTTTTTCAGTCTTTTCAGGGTTCCACCATGCCCAGAGTCTGGCTAGCCAGAGAATTACTGCAAAGCCTAAGAAAAGTAGAAGCGGAGTGAGGAGATGCAGTCCGATACCGTTAACTTTCCATAATACATAGAAGGTGATTCCAAGCAGCGTTAAGAAATCAGCAAATGTTGCTGCAATTAGCACTGTCTGCCCGAAATTAGAGCTTTGTATTCCTGATTCTTTTAATATGGGCATAACGAGTCCTAACGAGGTCGTCGATAAAACCAGTATCATGAATGTATTCGCATCCAGAAAAAGAGTACAGAACCACGCAGAAATGATAGTCAGCCCGAAAAGTGCGGTATGAAAAGTAATGGATTTTTTACCCTGTCCCTTCAGCAGCTTAAAATCGATCTCCATTCCGGCCTGAAACATAAGTACCATAAACCCTAGCTCCGCAAGAAAAGGGAACCATTCACCTTGTATCTCAAGATTCAAAAAGCTCTTTCCGATTAATACTCCGAAAAGGATTTCAGCAACAGGTGAAGGAAGTCCCACGCGCCGGCTCAATCCCGGCAGCAGGGCAGCAGAAAGACTTATTATGAGAAGAGCGTAATCCTGATTTACAATCATAATTAAAATGCCATCAGCAGCACCGAACATATGGAAGATGCCGCAATATTTTCACCGATATTAGGGGTTAGCAGGCCTCTATCACGATTTGTACTTCCGATAATCATTAGATCATGGTCGGCGCTCAGAGTTGCAATTTCTCGTACAGGATTTCCCTTTTTGATGATTACTTTGAATTTGGTCTTATAGATATGCCCCAGCTCATTGATTCTGGCTAGAACTCTGTCCTTCCACTCTCCTGTATCATCTCCGGTAATGAATTCAGCTTCTTCAACAACTGCGATAGAGATTTCGCCTCCCATCTGATGCATAATATCAACCGCAACTTCAACAGCCAGCTCAGACATAGCCGACCCATTGAACGGCACAAGGAAGTGTTCATAAGGATCAGATCCCTTAGCAATAAGGACAGGTCTGTCTATCTCATGGGCAAGCCTTACATACGACGGCCTTCCAAAAGCCTTCAGTAATCCTTCTTCAAAAGGAGCAGTCACAATAAGTCCGTAGTTACTCTCCCGGCAGCTTGCACGTATCATCTCAGGAATAGTTCCAGACATGGACATTTCTTCAATGGAAAGATTTGTTGATCCGTTGTTTAGTAGCTTAGTATATTCTTCTTTTGGTTTTGCGTTTAAGAGGGTTACATTTCTGATCTGTGTGTGTTGCGCAATATACAGCCCTTCATTCACTTCAAGCCTAACGTCCTTGATTTCTTCATTTTCATTGAGAACGACCAGTAAACCCGGGCCATATGCCAATGGGAAGTGAGGATTTCTACATTCAAGAAGGCTGCAAACTGTCTGGAAAATTAAAGTATCACCTATAATAATCAGCCTGTCGTCTGATCTGATCAGAGAGTCCTGCTTTGGAAAAAAAAGAGTTTCGTCTCTGAATATGGCCACCAGCTGTACTCCATTGCGCCGCAGATAACCCGCTCTCTTGCCGATGACAGTAAGGTGTTCGGAAGCATTTATCTCAATAATATTAGCCGGACCGAGGTTTAGAGGTGTAACTCGCATCCTGGGGTCTTGAAGATAGTGATACAATTGATTGGCCGCAATTTTTTCAAGTTGAACAATATTTATTCCATTTTTTCTGAGCGAAGCTGCTGTTTCGGAGTCATTTATGAAAGCTGAAACATACAGGACTCCTGCTTTGCAGGCCATTTCAGCTATAATCTTGTTATTACGATCATTTCCGGTCATAGCGATTACATATTCAAAACTGCCTACATCCACATCTTCCATAACGACCATGCTGGTAGCATCTTCCGCATGGATATTTTTGATTTTGGTAGAAATGGTTGCGCTTGTCTCAAGTTTTTCCAGCGACTTGTCTATAAGAGTGACCTCCCAATCATCATCAAGCTGCCTGAGCAGTTCTTGAGCGGTCCTGCCTGCTCCGCAAATCAGAAGTTTCATAATTACCCCATAGGCTGTACCAGCCTGCTTCGGTTATAAATCTTGGCAATGTTATATAAGTTATACTCATATTTGCCTTTAAGTAAAACAGATTTAAACCGCCCACACGAAAATATACAAAAAATATGCTTCCACGAAATGTTCATAGCAACGTTACTTACAGTCCGGTGCGGATATATCGAAGACATCCTGAAGAGTCGTGTGAATATATTTATTACTATATATGTTTTGAAAACATATAGACAGGTTTATTAATATTAAATAAGTTAGCTAATATTTATTTTAACATATTTAAATGGAGATGTATTATGAGTGATCAAACTAAATCGATTGAGGAGATTAAGAGTGAGACGTTGAACAGTACGACTTCAAGAATGTATAGTAATACACTTGAAGATATTTCCATCCTTGGACGTGGAATTACCAATGATTGGGTTTATAGAGAGGGGCTCTATGATGGCTATAGAGTAACTGAGCATGTTGATGCAGATGGTTATGACCCTGCAAAGTCACATAAAGTTGTATCAACTGTAGAGGGTAGGAATGAGCTGATTGAAGGTGATTCGGTAGGATATTCATGGATCAGTGATGCTCAAGACCCTTACCAATCCAGTGAGAGTGGTAATTTTGTTGAAATTGGGAATAAGGTATTTAAAGGTCCATACCGTTCATTTAAAGATATTATTTATGCAGGCAGTGGTAATGACTATGTAAAAGGCAAAACCGGTGAAGATGAGCTGTACGGTGAGTCTGGAGATGATGTTCTGGAAGGGGGCTCAGAAAATGATATTTTATATGGTGGAATTGGAAATGATATTGTTGATGGGGGAACGGGAGCAGATAAGCTTTATGGTGGGATAGGCGATGATATATTAATTGCTGATACTTCCGATACGGTTATAGATGGCGGAGAAGGTTATGATATAGCCGTTTTTAACAGCAGTATTGGAGATACTCAGACAATCAGTATCGAAGAATTCCAGTTTATGGGGGATAACGGCGATAATAATTTAGTGTCAAATGATTCCAAAAGTCAGCTTTCTGGCGGACTGGGTAATGATACTCTTCAAGGCGGGGCTGCCAATGATACTCTGATAGGAGGATCTGGCCTTGATAGCCTGTCTGGGGGTGATGGTGATGATCAATTATATGCTGATGATAATGATGTCCTTGTAGATGGTGGCGCAGGTAATGATACTGTATTTGTTAATGGAACATTTAATATGACTAATACTGTTAACGTTGAGTATGTAATTGGAGACGATGAAGCGGATTCGATTATGGGCAACGCTGACAATAATAGTATTTACGGAAAAGCTGGCAATGACACTATTTCCGGACTTGACGGAGATGACTTGCTTCAAGGTGATGCCGGTGCAGATACTATTTTCGGTGGCTCCGGTAACGATACTGTCTGCGGCGGAGCCGGTGCTGATAATATGAACGGCGGAGCTGGAATAGACTGGGTAGACTACAGTACTTCTTCAGAAGCTGTTCTAGTAAATCTGGGGCTTAACGGTGGTATGGGCGGAGATGCGGAAGGAGATGCTCTGATTAATTTTGAGAATGTTAATGGATCGATGTTCAATGACACTATATCAGGCAGTGATGGAGACAATCTTCTGGATGGACGTGATGGAAATGACAATCTGATTGCAGGCAGTGGTGTTGATACTTTGCTGGGCGGGGCTGGTAATGACGCTTTGTATGGAGGTGCAGGGACAGATTATCTTTTGGGTGAAGCTGGCGATGATATTTATGTATTTCAAAAAGGCAACCAGATGGATGTTGTCATTGAAAACGATAACAGTGGAAATGACTTGGCTTATATAAGAGATTTTACTGAGGTCGGCATTTATAAGAACGGCAATGATCTTTTAATCGCAGGAAACAGTAATCAGGACATTATGCAGTTTCAAAATTGGTATTCATCGCACTCCGTTGAAAATTTTTATTTTGAAGCCGTTAATGCCACTTACACCGCAGACCAGATTGCAAGCTTTGCAGTCGATATAACTCCAGCCGCATAGATATACAATTAAACCTCAAAGTCTATGGCTTTGGGGTTTAATTGCTCTCATTCAGGTTTCTTTCTTGTTATATGGTAGAATAAAGGCTGTATAGAGTATTAGCTATAGACTGCTGCTATATACGGATGAAAATATTTTATGAGTAATTATGCCTAAAGATATAATAGGTATTGACGATATAATGTATAGCTTGTTTAAATAAGAATAATTTTTAAGTAGCTGAATTTAAAATTAATTAAAATATATTTTAACACTTGTTGGAGCGGCGTATGTCATTACCTATTTCAAGCACAAATAATATTATTGCAAGTCAAAATACTGATATTACTAGTAAAAAAAGTGAGAATGTTGCGAAGGTCGATTCCAATAAGGCCGAAGGAATTGAAGAGTATTTGAAATCAGATAAGGGTGATGAACTCAGTATTTCGAATGATGCAAAGTCATTATCCAAACATAGATTAGACTTTGCCGAAAAAAATGATGGCAAATATGAACTTACTTCATTTATTACTGATGATGCTGAGTTTAAAACTATTGCCAGCGCTAAGACAGACTCCGGTAGAAATATTGTTGTTGAGCAAATTATGCAGCATACGAAAGCACTCGTTAAAAATGGTGAAGGTGGATCAGATATGGTTGCCTATGGTTTTCGGGCTAGTGTATATGATGCAGATGGGAAGCTGGAATATAACTTCATGTTGCAACGTGATACTATAATTAATGAAAATGAAGACGGATCACTGAATATCAGTGATTATTTTACAGGTGATGAAACAGATGGAGATGACTTCATTATCGGCAAAAGCGGGAGTCATCTAGCTGGCGGAGCCGGAGATGATACGTTTGTAGTCGTGGCTAATGAGTCTTATTCCGGTGTAGAATCTATGGGACGTGGATATTCTAACAGTAAAGATACATCTGTTGAAGGTGGAGACGGAGATGACAACATCGCCATTGCCAGTACAAATATCTACGCTAAAGTGAATGTCGATTCCGGGGCCGGTAATGATACCATCAGTGCTTCTGGGTATGTTCATGATTCTGTCATCTCCACAGGTGATGGTAACGATACAATTGATATACAGGGCGTGCAAGACTCAACTATTACGACCGGTGAAGGAGACGATGTTGTTGATCTTAATGGTGGTGCTAACAGCTATTCCAACATAGATACCGGTGCTGGTGATGACTCTCTAACTGCTTCAGGCGGGATAGTTGGAGGTAAAGTTAATACCGGTGATGGTAATGATGTTATTGAAGTCCGGTCTCTACTTACGAACTTAAATACCGGAGAAGGCAATGATGTTGTAAGAGCATCTAATGTAAGTGGTGTTATTAATACCGGTGATGGTAATGATTCCATTACTGTTGATGGTGATGTTTTTTTGAGTAAAATTGATATGGGAGATGGAAATAACACATTTAAAGCAAGATCTTTTTTGAGCAGCAGATTAACTACTGGAACAGGGTATGACTCTGTAATATTTACCGGTTCAGTTAAGCAAAGTTATATCAATACCGGTAAGGGAGATGACTATGTTCAGATAGCCAAAGATTTGATCGAAAGCTTTTTAGATACAGGAAAAGGTGATGATGAAGTTAATATTCTGGGCGATGTTAAAAACAGTAAAGTTTATGGCGGAGCAGGTGACGATAAGTTTAGGGTAGATGGTAATATTATAGGTAGTTCTATAGACTCTGAAGTTGGTGAAGAGTTTGCTACTACTGAAGGTGATGAAAAGAAAGAAAAGTAAAAATGGACCTTGTCCATTTGGTGTACAATAGTAATTGTATGAGAGTCTTCTGATATTTTATATGTAAATTCACTTTTTTTTATATTATGGTTTTTATAGTTAGCTTTGATTTACTTTTGAGGCTATTTTTTTTCTGTATAATTCCCAGCCTGTTAGCTATCTTGCAAGATGTATTCAATACAGCAATGTGATTTTCCTGTAACTATATGTGGCTACTGATACGCATTTCTTTTTAAATTATATTAATAAAAGTAACTAGATTATCTCTACAAGTTTTTATTTGTAGAGTTTTTTTACGCCTTTATATATGTGTTATGTTATATTTATTTGTTATAAGTATAATTATTCGTTTACACGATAATAATGATTATGATACATCATCCGATATTGTTTTATCTATTTTTTTAATATTTAAACAGGAGAACTTATTGTGGCTGTAAATCCTTATGACAAGGCGAATGAAATCGGGAGTGCTGCCAGCGCTGCTGGAGGAATTTATTCCAGTACCCTCGCTGATGTCGCATTAGTCGGGCATGGAACTGATGGAAACGTCAATAATCCTGCTGGTTACGTAGACTATGCAAAGACACTTCTTATCACTGAACACTTAAATTCTAGCGGCTATAATGCCTTGAGCCATGAAATAGAGGATAAAAGCAGTGTCGGGCGCTATATAGAAGGTGATGCAACAGGCTATACCTTTATCAATGTTGATTCCGTTCCGGATGGCCATCAGACCAATACTGGATTCACAAGTATAAGTGCCTCTCCGTACAAGGGACCTAAACGGTCTAAAAATGATATAATCAAAGCCGGTAATGGCAATGATTATGTTAATGGGAAAACCGGTAATGATACTCTGTACGGCGGTAATGGCGACGATGTTCTCATTGGTGGAACTGGTGCGGATAAGCTTTACGGCGGTAGCGGTGATGATATCTTAATTGTTGATTCAAGTGATACTGTTATCGATGGTGGCACAGGGAATGACTCTGTAATCGTTGAGGGCGATGCTTCGGGGCTGACTATGATCAGTATCGAAAACATTGCTGGTGGTAATGGTAATGATACGTTTAATGGGAATGAAGATAGTAATGATCTCTGGGGTTTTGGCGGCGATGATATTATCTCCGGTGCTGGAGGAGATGACACAATAGACGGTGGAGATGGGGCGGACACGTTGTATGGTGGAACCGGTAATGATAGTATCTCTGGCGGAGCCGGGGTTGATTCTATTTTTGGTGGAGCTGGCAGTGACACTCTTTATGGCGGAGCTGGAGCAGACTCTATTTCAGCAGGCGATGACGATGATATAATTTTAGCAGGCAATGAAGACACTCTTGTCGACGGTGGTGCCGGAACTGATAGTGCTTATGTCTCCGGAACCTTTGACATGGCTAATACTGTCAATGTTGAAAAAGTATATGGTTCAAGTTCAGCAGATACAATTATAGGCAATGCTGAAAATAATTATATCCACGGTAATGCTGGTGATGATACACTTTCCGGGGGACTAGGCAACGATACAATTTATGGTGGTGCCGGTGCCGATGAACTGTCAGGCGGAGCTGGAAATGACCTGTTCGTTGCAGATAATAATGATACTCTCATCGATGGTGGCGCTGGATCAGATGCAGTTGTTATCAGCGGAGTATTCGACATGGTCAATACTACCAGCGTTGAACAAGTTGTTGGCAGTATTGATGCTGATACAATAACTGGAAATGCCGAAAATAATATTATTCTCGGTAATGGCGGAGATGATTCAATCTCTGGCGGAGCCGGTAATGATCAGCTTATGGGTGGCAGCGGAAATGATGTTTTAGACGGCGGCGATGGTAATGATGTTTTCGCTGGCGGTTCCGGAGCTGACCAGCTTATTGGCGGCGAAGGTACGGATTCAGCGGATTATTCAGCTTCTTCAGCCGCTATTCTTGTTAACCTTGGCAATGGTGCTGGCTCCGGTGGTGATGCTGAAGGTGATACTTTAAGCGGAATTGAGCAGGTTATAGGTTCAGCATTTAATGATACTATTGCAGGCAGCGCAAATAGCGATAGTCTGTATGGTCTTGATGGCGATGATAGTCTTCTTGCAGGTGCCGGAACTGATACTCTTTGGGGTGGTGCTGGAAATGATGCCTTGTACGGTGGTGCCGGAACTGACTTTCTTGTCGGTGAATCTGGTGATGATATTTATGTTTTCCAGACAGGAAACCAGACTGATGTGGTTATCGAAAATGACAATGGTGGCAATGACACTGCTTATATCAAAGATTTCACAAGCGTTGGAATCTATAAAAATGGAAATGATCTGCTTATTGCTGCTAACGGTAATAAGGACATCATGCAGTTTCAAAACTGGTATTCTTCGCAAAGTGTAGAAACTTTCTATTTTGAAGCCTTAAATGCCGCATATTCAGCTGATCAGATGGCAAGTATTGCCGTTGATATCACAGCACCGGCGTAAGCTGTAAGTATTAGGTCCGAAGGTTAATCCTTCGGACCTTTTTTGGATTGTATATTATACCTTATTCTATAATTTCTCACAAAGTGATGCGAAGCTAATGGAAAATACGACTGAAAAGGTTGATTTTGATTCAGGGGTTGAATGCCTTGTCTTCATTGCACGGTTTCATAATATCCCTATTTCCGTTGAAGCTGTCCGACATGAACATCCTTCACGTGGTAAGTGTATGGATACTATTGAGATTCTTCGCGCGGCCAAATCTCTTAAGCTTAAATCTAAAGCGGTGAATAAAAGTCTTGATGAGCTTTCAGGACTCCCTACACCCGCTATGTTTTTAGGCAAGGATGATAAGTGGAGAGTTTTAGGACGACTCAATGACAAAAAGATTCTCATCAGAGATCCAGAAAAATCAGGTGCGGAACTTATAACTTATGAAGAGTTGGAGGAGATATGGGGTGGCAAGATTATCCTTATCGCCCAGCAAAGTATTCTGCCTGAAAGTTTAAGGAAGTTTAATATCAGCTGGTTTATCCCCTCGATATTGAAATATAAAAAATTATTCGGTGAAGTGCTTCTTGCATCTTTTTTTCTTCAGATTTTCGCACTGGTAACACCTTTATTCTTTCAGGTTATTGTTGATAAAGTTTTGGTTCATAAGGGACTGACTACACTGGATGTTCTCGCCTTAGGGTTACTTGTTGTCTCTGTTTTTGAAGTAATACTTGGCGGGCTTAGGACCTGGTTGTTTTCTCATACTGCGTACCGGGTTGATGTGATGCTTGGCGCAAAACTTTTTAACCACATGGTAAAGCTGCCGATCGCATACTTTAATGCCCGCAGGGTCGGTGATTCCATAGCCAGAGTCAGGGAGCTAGAAAATTTACGTAGATTCCTGACCGGTTCTACCATGACATTGGTTGTGGATTTATGCTTCACTGTGGTCTTTTTCATAGCGATGTTTTGCTATTCTCCCATGCTTACAGGAGCTGTAGCAGGCGTTATCCCATTCTACATAATTCTGTCATTTTGCATCACACCTATTCTACGTAAATTCCTTGAGGATAAGTTTCAACGTGGAGCTGAAAATCAGGCTTTTTTAGTCGAGACAGTTTCAGATATCCATACTGTTAAAGCTATGGCAGTTGAACCACATTTTCAAAGACGGTGGGAAGATACTATTTCAGCATATGTCCGTTCTGCATTCAGATCTGATAATCTTGGAAATTTTGCAGTACAGACAACTCAGTTTTTAAATAAACTTACTACTGTGATGGTTCTTTGGTTTGGTGCGCGAGCTGTTATTTCAGGTGATCTGACTATAGGGCAGCTGGTTGCGTTTAATATGTTTGCCCAGCGTGTCAGTGGGCCGATTCTGCGTCTTGCAAAAGTCTGGCAGGACTTGCAGCAGGCAGGTGTTTCGCTTGAAAGGTTAGGGGATATATTGAACAGCCCCGTTGAAGCAAGAGCTTCTGCAAATAGTAATCCGCCTGCGATTCAAGGTGATATCACTTTTGAGAATGTAAGTTTTAGGTATCGTCCAGATGGACCATTTATTCTGGAGAATATTAATCTCAGTGTTGCCCGGGGTGAGTCCATCGGTATTGTCGGGCGTTCTGGTTCTGGAAAAAGTACACTTACAAGTCTGCTTCAGAGATTTTATCCTCCTGAAAAAGGAAGAGTGCTTGTGGATGGAGTTGATCTGAATTTAGTGGATGTCTCATGGCTTAGGCGTCAAGTGGGAGTTGTTCTGCAGGAAAGTAAACTTTTCAATCGTACTATAAGAGATAATATTGCATTGTCAGATCCCGGTACAGATATGAATCGTATTATCCATGCCGCTCATTTAGCTGGAGCTCATGATTTTATCCTTGAACTGGCAGAAGGCTATTCCACAATGGTTGGTGAGCAGGGATCAACTCTTTCAGGTGGACAGCGTCAGCGGATAGCCATTGCAAGGGCTTTGATGACTAATCCAAGAATTTTGATTCTTGACGAAGCAACCAGCGCACTTGATTACGAATCTGAGCATATTATTCAGAATAACATGAAGGCAATTTGTAGAAATAGAACAGTTGTCATAATTGCTCATCGTCTATCTACAATCCGACTTTGCGATAGAATTATTGTTATGGATAAGGGGCATATTGTAGAGCAGGGGACGCATAAGGACCTACTTGCTATGAGCGGGTATTATAAGAAACTGTGGGATTATCAAAATAGAGATGTAGGAGCGGAAGATGAACAGGCTGCATAAAGGAAAACTCTTACACCTACCGTTGAGGGCTTATTGTAAAATTGAAAAATGGGCTAATCGAGTTGTTGAAACTTCGCCCCGCCGGGATACAGATTTTCTGCCGGGAGCTTTAGAGGTCGTAGAAACACCTCCTTCTCCTACTGGCAGAATGATTATGAAGACCATTATTCTTTTTGTTGTCGTTACTATTGTATGGTCAAGTTTAAGCAAGATTGATGTTGTGGCAACTGCTGCAGGAAAAATAATTTCAAGTGGTAAGGCTAAAGTCATTCAGGCCTCAGAGATTGGCGTTATTAAAGAAATTGCTGTCAAGGAAGGGCAGCATGTGAATAAAGGAGATCTTTTAATTCTACTGGATTCAACTCTTAACGAAGCCGACCTTACTGAGCTTCATCAGAAACTAACCCGTGCCCGCTGCGAAAGTATTCTTTTAAATGCATTGCAGCGCTGGACTAACAGTGGAGAAATTCAGGAAGAATTAGTTTTTTCTGAAGGGGTTAACGAAAATTTAAAGAAACTTTATCGCAACCGTTTTGAGTATGAACTAAGATCAATTATAGACAAGCTCTCTGTCATAAACAGTGAAATAAATGCCAATAAGGCCCATCGGGTGAATATTAGGCATCAGATACAAAAGGAACAGTCTGTTCTAGAAATTATTACAAAGCGGACTGAAGCAATGAAGCAGCTTTATAAAGAACAATCCGCTTCAGAGCATGATTGGCTTTTTCAGGAACAAAAGAGGATCTCTGCAGAGCAGGATCTTGAATCTACCAGACAGGAAGAATTGGAATGTCTGTCAACAATTGAGAAACTTAAGAATGATAAAAATCAGATTCTGTCAGAGTTTCGGCGAGATACACTCCATAAAAAAGCTGACAATCAGGATTCTATTGAAACTATTCTTCAGCGTCTGGCAAAAGCACAAAGGCGGCAGAATCTCAGGCATTTAACTGCCCCTGTGACAGGAGAGGTTCAACAGCTTTCGGTTCATACTATAGGAGGGGTTGTTAAAGAAGCTCAACCACTTATGGTCGTGACTCCAGATTCAGATGTCCTTGAGGTCGAAGCCAGTATCTTAAATAGAGATATCGGATTTGTGAAAGAAGGGCAGAATGCTGAAGTTAAGCTGGAGGCTTTTCCTTATACAGAATACGGGGCTATTCCAGGTGAAGTACTATCCGTTTCAAAAGATGCTGTTCAGGATAAGGATGGAAATTTAACTTTTCTATGCCGGGTTAAACTGCTGCAGAGTTATATTCTGGTAAACGGTCAAAAGGTTAAACTAAGTCCGGGAATGAGAGCTTCTGCAGAGGTTACTCTTCGTAAGCGCAGGCTTATTTCATATTTTCTGTCTCCACTTATGAAGTATAAGGCAGAAAGCCTTCGGGAAAGGTAGATCATATGAATATTCTCTTTTTTCATCATAATTTTCCGGCCCAGTTCAGGCATATTGCTCAATATTTTGCATCATCAAAAGATAACTCTGTTGTGTTTATTTCAGAGCATACTCGTAGTGATATAAAAATAACTGGTGTAAAGCATTATATGGTCAAGGCTGCCCCTCCAAAAACTGTTGAAAGTGCATCCTTGCAGGAATTCAATATGCAACTGTGGAGGAGTGAGGCCTATGCAAATGCTCTTCTAGAGTTAAAGAAAAAAGGGTTCAAACCGGATATTATTTATGATCATCCTGGATGGGGGAGCAGTTTGTTTGTAAAGGATGTATTTCCCGATATTCCATATGTTTGTTTTTTTGAATGGTATTACACTAAAGGAGCAGATTATTCTTTTTGGCGTGACGCTAATGAGCGTCCTCCTTCGCATTTTGCACAAAACCGTATTCGTAATTTGTGTCAACTCAACGCTCTTTCAGACTGCAACGCAGGCATTACTCCGACGCAATGGCAGCGCTCGACATATCCTGTTGAATTTAAGCATAAAATCAATGTATTGCATGACGGTATAAATACAGACTATTTTTCACCGGCTAAAAGTTCTGAGAAGTTAGTAATTTCAGGTATTGATCTCTCTAATGCTTCTGAAATAGTGACTTATGTTGCTAGAGGATTAGAGCCATACAGAGGATTTCCGCAGTTTTTTAGAAGTCTACCGGAAATACTTAATAAGCGTAAAAATTGCCATATTGTTCTAATGGGGGAAGACTGCACAAAATATGGTGAGAAACGCACGGACGGGAAAACTTATAAAGAATTGATGCTTGAAGATGTGCCAGTAGATAGGTCACGAGTTCATTTTATAGGTTTCAGACCATATGATGAATACCGGAAGTTATTGAGAGCATCTTCTGTGCATGTCTATTTGACGGCGCCATTTGTTCTGTCCTGGTCTATGCTTGAAGCAATGAGCTGCGGATGTTTGCTTGTCGGGTCTGACACAGCTCCTGTCCGTGAAGTTATTAAACATGGTGAAAATGGTTTTCTTTTTAATTTCTGGGATAGTAAGCAGCTGTCTAAGGTCGTAATTGAGGCTTTGAGCAAGCAAAAATCATTTAGTAAAATTCGTGAAAATGCACGTAGGACAGTTTTAGAAAAGTATGATCTTAGTAAGCTTCTGCCAATGCATGAATCTGTGATTCTTAGTGCGCTTAAGTGTAGTAGTCGCGATTAATAAGTCTGTAGTCTGAGCTAATTTTTATTAGAAATGGATTATATTTTAGCCAAATTTATTTTAAATGGTCTTGATTTTTTCTCATACTTTCAATAATGACTTGTCGATTATTTATGCGATATCGCTGTACTTATTTTTGTCATAATTTAATGTAATTTAAATTCATCTTCATTTATAAGATGACCCCTCTAACACCAAACAACTTAATTTTGGAGAAACTAATGAAAAAAACTATAATTTTTACTTTACTTCTAGCTTTGGTTGCTGTTGCAACACCTGTTTTCGCAGCATCATCTATCCTTAAACAGGCTGCAGCAGTTTGCGATGCTTCACTTAATTCCGGCGATGCAGCTGTCGTTGAATTGGGATTTACTGAAAGCTCTGCAAAGCCTCAGAATCCGTTTGGTGAAAAAGTCTTTGAGAAAAAAGCTGATGGACAGACATTAATTGTGACAACGGGTAAAAAATTCAGAAAATCATTTTGTGAACTTTATCTCCCAAACGGCACACAGGAAGACTATCAGGCTATTCGTGCTGAGTTGGCTAAACAGTTTAATACTGACGGCGTAAATTATGACGATAGTGTTGATGGCAAACCATATCGCGGCGAAATCTGGAGTGACAAGGAAGCAATGGATAACGGCAATGTTTCTGATCTTAAACTTGAGGGCACTAAGCTTGCTTCTCTTTTTATACAGTTTAGTGCAGTTAAATTTCGTCAGACTCAGGATAGAACCGGACTCATTCTCGAAATGATGAAAAGATAAAATAAAAAAAGCTCTTGCAGACTTTTACATGTCTGCAAGAGCTGAGTGATCATTTCGCTCGATGCTTGCCATTCTTATTCTTGTGAAATTTAAAATAGATAAAATTAAATAGGCTAACCCTTGTAGGTTAACTCTTGTTTCATATTTGAAATTGTAATCCCGCGGTGCGATGTACGCCCTGCACTTAACCAGACTATTCAATTGGCATTTGTATTTCAGTGATATAATTTTCAGGGTTGCCAGTCATTATCATGCCGGGACCCTTGATATAGTGTTCGCGAAAAGGAGTGACCGGGGCTAGTTTTTGTTCATTAGCATAGTCAAATAACGCTTTGTAAGAATTCCCGATTTTATCATATGGTCCTTTGTGAATAATCGAAAGACATCTGGTTTCAGGAAGATGTTTCACTTCGAAGTCTCCTCCATCTATCGCACGTTTGAGCGGCACACAGGATTCAATATCTGCGATCTCATGGTATTCCGCATTGTGATACAGATTCATTGCATGGTCAGTGGAATATCGTCCTGCCTTACGGTATAATTTTCCGAAAGCCTTACCTGTGTCTCCATAGGATCCTTTCCACCGTAGGGTAATGACAAGGATCGGCTCAATGTATTTTTCTGACACTGTGCCTATTTCAAACTCTTTCATTTCAAATGCCTTTTTTTCTCTTTTAAGAATGGTCCCAATTGATGCGGATATTCTTTTTAACTTGCCGACTTCCATCTCTATTTCTTTTTGTCGCTGCTTCAGAATATCCACTAAATCTGTATCACCTGAGCAACTCCTAAGAATATGCTGAATTTCGGAAAGTGAAAACCGCATAGTCCTTAAAAGCACGATTGTCCGTGCCGTTTCGACATCAGCTTTGGAATAATAGCGGTACGAAGTATCCGGGTCGATATAACTCGGAACCATCAGTTCCTTTTCGTGGTAAAGCCGAAGTGTCTTAACAGACAGACATGTAATTTTTGAGAACTCGCCAATTTTGTACATGGGTCCACCTTACTGTCTCCCCCATATGGAGACTCAAGCAAAAAATAAAAAATTATTGGATGCCCTAACAAAGCACAAAATCTAAATTGGGGGTTAAATATCGTTATTTACTTATATTTTAACAAATATTTTAAATCCGTACAAATCCTGTAAATTGGCTGTTTTACTTTCGCGTATTAGCCATTGCACTGACAGCATCATCTCTTCATCAAGACACAAGGATTTACGATTGAGATCGTGAGTCTTTTTTCTTTTTTAACGACATCTTATAGGTAGAATGGTGGAAGTTCTGCTCATATTGAGGTGAAATCCATTGAGATAATGACACTTGTGGTCAAATAATAAATCTGGTAGCATGAATTATAATTTTGTATAATTATTAGTTTATAGTATTTTTGTTGGTGTGATTTATAGCTTCTTTTTATGTGTATATATGTGTTTTGTGTTATTAAATTTGTCTTAACTTGTTAAGAAATAGCAAAATATTATTTTTTTTATTCCTCTTATACTGAAACTTAAAGTTTTAAAGGATTAATTTTAAATGGATAGTTTGAAGACACGAATAGAAAAATACTGGAATTGGCGAAGTTCAAGTTATGCTTTGGATATTGAGAAATCCCCCGAAACGGAAAAGGCCTGGGATAAGACAATAAAAACTTTGGCAAAGTCCGGTCAAAATCAAGATGCATTGGATATAGGTACAGGACCCGGACAACTAGCTTTTTATCTGGCCGGAGCAGGTTTTAACGTGACGGGGTTAGATATTTCCCCGGAAATGGTTAATAACGCCCGGAAAAGGGCGGAAGAGATGGAACTTTCTATAGATTTTCGCACCGGTGATGCGGAACATCTGGGTTTTTCCGATAACAGCTTTGACATTGTTGTATCCAGAAATCTTATATGGACATTGCCCAATCCTGATCTTGCACTAAAAGAGTGGCACCGAGTTTTAAAGCCTGGGGGGCGCATTATTGTTTCAGATGGTTTCTGGCAAAACCAGACATGGAGACGGTTTTATCAAATACCAGTAAACCTGCTAAGGAGTGTATTTCAAATAAATAGTAGAATCTCATTACGTTTTTTTCTCCATTATGCCAGTATGATGAAGCATTTACCTCTATATGAGGGGGTTAAAAAAAACGAAGTGCAAAAGTTGTTACAACATGCCGGTTTCAATGAAATTTCATCATGGGATATCGGGCAGTGCTTTGGAGCCAACCCTTATGCATTTGCGATGAGTGGCAGTCCCTCTTTTTTCATCGTTTATGCAGACAAATAATTACTCTTTAAAACTTTTCCACAGAGTTTTTAATATCTTCGTGCAGAATGGGCTACCCGCCTGCGCGATTCATGTATCTATTTAAACTATTTCATTTAAGGAGATTTCACGATGCTTTCAAAAAAAAGCACGATTTTTTCTAGGTGCTTGATTGTATTTTTTTTGCTGATATCAGTTTTGATTTGTTCTTCGGTCCACGCGTCCGCTGCTCAGCCTAAAGTTGTTCGTATTGGAGATTTATTCGCTAATACATACACCAGTCTTGATCCTCAGAAGGGGTCTTTCGGTTGGTATACTTCTACGCTGGGGCTTTCCGAGACCCTGTTCCGTATTGATGATAGTTACGCTGTTGTTCCCTGGCTGGCTGAATCAGCTTCAGTTGACGGAGCGACTTGGACTATTAAATTACGGGACAATGTAAAATTTTCAGACGGTAGCAAGCTTACAGCTGATATGGCAGTAAAATGTATAGAGCGTGCAAGCAAGGTAAATGAAAAATCTCAGATGCTTAGGGGAGCGTCTTTAGCTGTAGTGGATGCGAGAACATTTACTATTTCCACCCCTAAGCTTCTGCCTACAGTGCTTAACGAGCTATGTAACGTTTATATGGCGATGATAAACCTCGATGCTTCAAAAGATATAGATAATGATCCTGTCTGTACTGGGCCATTTAAGGTAGATAAATTTGACCCAGGTGTATCCGTCAAACTTGTGCGTAACGATAATTACTGGGGAGGAAAGGTTAATCTTGATGGAGTTGAAGGGCTGTACGTTGCTGATGCCGACACTCTTTCGCTTGCATTTCAGAATGGAGAGATTGATGCATACATTGGTCCCACAACCAATGATCTCAGCATATTTTCTGCCTCTCCTGAAAAGTACAAGGTTTTCGCAATTCCAGCTTCCCGTCTGTATTATTACTATTTAAGCATGGAGCGTCTTCCAGCTAAAGAGCTTCGTGCTGCAATTAACATGTCCATTAAGACTAGTGATGTGTGCATCCTCCTCGCCGGTCTGGCCAGCCCAACTGTAGGAGCCTATGGTACCGGCACAGCATACGGTAATATTACAAAACACGGTTTTGATCCTGCTCAGGCGAAGAGGCTTATTGAAAAACTCGGCTATACTCTTGATGAGAACGGTTACTATGCCAAAGATGGCAAGGAGATTGAGCTGGACATTGCTTACTATGCAGCCCGTTCAATTGATAAGATAGTTCTTCTTATGCAGGAACAGTTAAGAAAAGTCGGTATCAAGGCCAATTTGAGTGTTACTGAGGACCCGGACGGGACCTATATGAGTAATGGGAATTTTGATATCGGCGTATACTGCATGACAGCTAATCCTTCAGCTGACCCATATTACTTCATGGAACGTGTAGTCGGCGGCGGCAAATATACCTCTGGCAGATACAACAATGCCAGAGCCAAGAATCTTCTGAAGCAGCTTTATTCGGAACCTGTAGCAGCACGACGTGCGAAACTTGCCGTAGATATCCAGCAGCAGATAATAAACGATGAAGCTATGGGGTTTTTGGCAATTCTTAATAAGACTACGGTTATGAGAGTCGGGGTTGCCAATTGCAGTGAAAAGAACCCTATCAGTTTCTATTTTCTGAATGCCAATACTACAATAAATGACTGATGTATAAAGCTGATATGTTTTTAACGGCGTGTGGATTTATTTTTCACACGCCTTTTTGTGTCTTGCAGGTTTACTATGCTTAAATATATTCAAAGTCGTCTATTAAGACTCGTTCCTGTACTTTTAGTGATAACATTCATTACATTTTCCCTTATGTTCCTCGCTTCAGGTGATCCGGCACAGAAGAAGTTGATAGCTCAAGGAATAGCTCCAACCGCGGAAGTGCTTAAAGCCACTCAGGAGAGTATGGGCTTAAATGATCCTTTTCTTGTGCGGTACGGGAACTGGCTATGGTCTTTTTTGCATGGGGACCTCGGTGAGTCATACTCAAAAGGGCTGCCGGTATCCCGGTTAATGTGGAATGCTATGGGCAAGACTGCGATGGTGGCAGTTTCTGCACTGGCACTTTCCCTGATTGTATCCATCCCTCTTGGAATCTGGACCGCAGTCAAAAGAAACACAGTTGTAGATTATTTTGTCAGGTTTTTAACTTTTTTAGCCAACGCTATCCCTTCATTTTTGGCTGCTCTATTGTTGATTTATCTGTTTTGCGTGTTTCTTCAGTGGCTTCCAGTGCTCGCGAAAAATAGTTTTCAGGGTCTTATTCTGCCTACCGTTGCTCTTGCCATGCCGACAATTGGCAAGTTTATAAAGCAGATCAGGGCGGAGGTACTTGGTGAGCTGGGACAAAATTATGTAACTGGTGCTCAGGCAAGAGGTGTAATGTCCGGTACTCTTTTAGTAAAAGACGTACTGCATAATTCCATGCTTTCCATATTAACGGTTATAGGCTTTGCAGTGGGGCACTTATTTGCCGGTAGCGTTGTTATCGAGGCGATTTTCCAATGGCCCGGAATAGGGAAGCTGGTAATGGATGCTATTACGGCCAGAGACTATCCGGTTATACAGGGATTCGTAGTTTATATTGCGATCCTCTATGTACTTATCAATTTGCTGACCGATCTGGCTTATCGCTATTTTGATCCTCGGGTAACCGAAAGCTGAGAGCTCCATATGAAAAATATACATAAAGATTTTTGGTTGAGGATGTTTCTCATCATAGCGCTTTTTTTGATAGTAGGAAGTTTGTTTGCAAAGCACTTTGCTCCGAATGATCCTTATGCCACGCATATATTGCGTATGCGTCAGGCTCCGGGAATGGATTTTCCGATGGGAACGGATGCTATGGGACGCTGCGTTTTATCTCGATTACTATACGGTGCCAGGACCAGTGTTTTTTCGGCTTTGAGCCTAGTTTTCATTACTGCTGCTTTTGGGGCTTTTGTCGGCATTCTTTGCGGCTATTACAGTGGGGCGGCCGATAGGATTGTTATGCGTTTTATCGACGGTATTATGGCTTTCCCGCAGATGGTTTTAGCTATTTCAGTTGCCGGTATCCTTGGAGGAGGAATGGGGAATGCCATGCTGGCCATGGGATTTGCCAGTTGGACACCATATGCCCGCTTAGCACGCAGCAGAGTCATTTCGCTGAAAAATGAGGAATTCATTCAGGCCGCCAGAATTTCAGGCTGTAGTGACAGCGTGATTATGACAAAATATATTTTGCCAAATATTTTCAATTCACTTCTCACTTTTGCAACTTCCCAGATTGGTACAGTCATGCTGGGCTTTGCAGGACTTTCCTTTCTCGGACTAGGTGTTCAGCTTCCTCAGGCAGAGTGGGGCAGTATGATCAGCGAGTCTAGGGGGATGTTACGTACAGCCCCATGGACGGTCATGTATCCGGCTGCGGCTCTTGTTATAACTGTGATGGTATTTAACTATCTAGGTGACGCTTTGCGTGACCTTATAGACGTTAAAGATCTTGGCGAGGACCGTGTATGAACAGTACCGTGTTGAAGCTTCAGGAACTCAGTGCTGGATATAATGGGGATGATGTCATACGAAACATCTCCTTTGATGTTGGTGCGGGAGAGATTTTTGCGTTGGTGGGTGAATCCGGTTCTGGTAAGTCTACTGTTTTAAAGACTATAATGGGACTTCCTTCCAATAGAGTACGGACTTCCAGCGGGGGGATAGAGTTCAACGGGCAGAATTTGACTGAGCTATCCGCTGAAGAACGCAGAAAATTACTGGGTGATAAGTTGTGCACAGTATTTCAGAATCCTGCTACTTCCATGAATCCCATACGGAAGATACGCAGTCAGTTTCTGGATACCATGCGCAGCCATAAAAGGTTTGATACTGAAAAATCTATCGCTGCAATACGAACCGCTTTCATAAAAATTGGGCTGGGCGATGCTGATCGAGTGCTGGATTGCTGCCCTTTTGAACTTTCAGGGGGGATGTGTCAGCGTGTAGCTTTGGCTATGGCTATGGTAATGGAGCCAACCCTTATCCTTGCTGATGAACCTACCAGTGCTCTGGACGTTATGACCCAGAGGCAGGTGATAGAGGAATTTCGTATTTTACGTGAAGAGTGCAGGGCATCAATCCTTTTGGTTACTCACAATATTTCTCTTGCATCGCATATAGCTGACCGGGTGGCTATCATGCATCGGGGGAAGATTGTCGAATGCGGAGTCACTAAAGAGGTTCTTGATTCTCCGCAGCACTCATATACGAAAAAATTGATAGCTGATGTTCCCTGTTTGCGGGCGGCCTATCCTGTTTTTAATAATTCTTCTGAATTTCTTGAAGTGAGTAGTGTAACAAAGCGTTACAGAATTGCTGAACGAACCATAGAAGCCGTCCGGGATGTCGGTTTTACTCTCTCGCGCGGCGAGGTTTTAGGAATTGTGGGTGAGTCTGGATCTGGCAAGAGCACTCTTTCCAGACAACTCCTGCAGTTGGAGAAAACGGATGAGGGGAGTATTAGATACGAAGGCAAAGAAGTGACAGCCATGAACAGACGAAGTCTGCGCACTCTTTATAGTCGGGCACAGATGGTGTTCCAGATTCCGCTTACCTCTTTTGATCAGAATAAGAGAATTCGCGTGACTATGAGAGATGCTGTACGTAACCTTACCGACCGTAAAAGAAAAAGTGCAGCAGATGTGTATATCAACGAACTGATGTACAGAGTTGGACTTTCACCGGAGTTGGCGGATCGTTACCCTTGGGAAATATCGGGGGGACAGTGTCAACGTGCCGCCATAGCGCGCGCTCTGGTTGCTGAACCTGAACTTCTTATTTGTGACGAGGCTACCAGTGCGCTGGATGTTTCTTCTCAGGCGCGGATTGCAGACCTTTTACGCTCTTTAGTTCGGGAAAGTAATATGAGCATGATATTTATTTCTCACGATATTGCCTTGGTCAGTGGCCTTTGTAATACAGTGATGGTGATGAAGAATGGCCGATGTGTGGAATACGGTCCGGTAGAAAAAATTATTACTGATCCGGAAAGCGAATATACTATGGAATTATTAAAAGCATCGTCTTTTTGTTAAAATCAGATACAAAAAGTCTATCCTGAATAAATACTATATTTCTCGAATTCTAATTCAGCATGAAGCTTGAAATCTAGCGCGGTTACTTTACCACTTCCTTGCAGAATATCCAGATCTAATTAAATTCGCCATCAAAGCGAACCTGCTCCTGCAGATGCTGCTGGGACCGGGATATCCTGTGAGTGGATAGAGGATATTTTTGCTGAAGAGAGTATTTAACTCAAGACAGAATAAAGCCCCGACTTAGTCGGAGCTTTATTTATTATAGCGGTGAAGAGTTGTTTAGTCTTCGCGGCTATCGATGATCAGCAGGTGGTAACCGAACTGTGTTTTTACGGGGCCATGAACTTCACCAACGGCTTCATTGAACACAACGGTATCAAATTCCGGGACCATCTGGCCGGGGCGGAACTCACCGAGATCGCCACCGCGCTGACCGGAAGGGCAGCTGGAGTGTTTTTTGGCTAATTCACCAAAATCTGCGCCGTCCTGAATTTGTTTTTTCAGGTCCAGACAGGTCTGTTCATCACTAACCAAAAGATGACGTGCAGATGCTTTTGTCATATACGTACTCCTGTAAGTTTTAATATAAAATTTTAATTAACCTTGTAGTCTTGCCATTACGATTTAATGTGTCGCAAAAAATGACCTTGCATGAATACGCAAGGACTGCAAGGTGAAATACTGCATACATACCTTCCAGATCAATCCGGTCCGCTAATTCAACCAACGTGCGCACGTCGAATTGCGAGAACTACAGGCGGAGTCCCAGTTATCGTTTATATTTATCAACATCCCCCACCAACCGATCAAAATCCGATACAAAAAACTATCCTGAATGATGCGGTGTTTCTTGAACTTTGTTCAGCATTAAGCTTGAGTTGTTGCACAGATAATTTACCATTCCCCCTAGACAAAACAGATTTGGTATATATTCATAATTCTTATATGGTATTGTACGTTAGGATTGCCTAAACTTCTTAAATTCAAAAGCATTGCTCTTGCGATAAATAAAATCTACATTCACCACAATCTGTGCGATTTGAATTCAGGTTCGGTAGCATGATTCAATAAAAAGTGATCATATGAATAATAAATAAAAAAAGGTGTTATTATGAGTGTTATGCAGAAGTTGCATAAGTTGGTTCCGACTAGTGGTAAGGTGTTGGCTATCTTTATTCCCTTGGTATTGTGGGGTATTTGGTGGGCCGTTTCGGGCATTGGTTATATGTTTTCCACTACTGAGTGGCCTGAGATATCACCCTCTGTTCGTTCGGAAATCGTAGCAGTTAAGGCTGATCCTGCTTTTAATAATCCAAATGCTTCTGAGTCGGACAAGGAAAAGCTTGAAACTTTGAAGGGCAGGGTACTTGCGTTGGCAATTGTGTCTCGTTTGGAGACCGAGCTGGCTGATGGGTGGACCCCTCAGTATCTGTTTGTGACTCCCAAATCTCATTTCGATAATGCGGTCAATCGTAAGCTTGGAGTTCTCACCGCTACGACTTTGTTGCAGAAGTTTTTCTCCACTACCATGGCAAAGTATGGCTCTATGGACCCTGAGAATAAGTGGATGCAAGAAGCTCGTGAGCGAGATTTTACCTATGGTCCTCGTATATGGGGGTTCTTTGAGAGGTCTTCTAATTCAGCGTATGAAGATGGCGTGGCTAACGTTCACAAATACGCTGATAAATTGATTGGTATGAAGGTGACCAACAAGAAGAAGGACGATGTGCGTGCTATTGTAAACATTAAGGCCAGCGAGATTTATGAGATGTTGACCTTCATCCTTTCCAAAAACTTTATTGATGTCCCGCTGGGTTGGCTCTCCGCACCGGGAGGGACTCTAACGTGGTCCGAGCTGGATGATCGTGTGTATTTCGCGCAAGGCATGACGTTGGTTCTTCGTGATGTAATCACCGTGCTGAGAGAACTGTATCCTGAGAAAATTACTAATGTGGACAAGGGTGGAACTCAGAACCTTGAAGAGGCTATGATGGCCATGAACAAGATTTGTACCTTCAACCCTATGGTTGTCTTGCGAGGTAAAGAAGATTCCATGTTCGCTGACCATCGTGGAAAGATGGCTCGCTATATGTTCACAGTGAGAGAGCGACTGCTTGACGTGGCAGAAACTATTCGAAGATAAAATAGCAGAGGCGGCGTTACAGTTCCGTCCGGAAATAATTAAAATTAAGGGTTTACATCAAATACGATGTAAACCCTTTTTTATTTGCATGAATTGTCCTGAAATGGGGCCTTTTGGGTAAACCTATTTCAGGACAGGATAAACTTAAAACAAAGGTCCGTTTCCAACTGGAAGCGGGCCATTAGAAATGGGGCTATTTAAAAAAAATGGGACAGTATTGGGACAGTTTGATCTGTTCTTAATAGCTAAAACATATAAGATGTTATAATTATGAGCTTTATCTGGAGGCGGGGGCTATCGAATTGGTGGTGTATAGTTATGGAATAGTTGGTTTTTATTTGTGTGTAAATTGGGGTACTCGTGTTGGTACTCACCGGAGGAAGTTTTTTTCAAATTTCCATATTATTTGAGGGAATAGGCAGTCTGTGCGACACTGCCTACATTTAATTTATCAAAACCGAATAGAGTTATCCGCACCTTCAAATGCCGCATTCATTTCTGAATGATTCGCAATAACGTGCTGCATTATTATGGTGCTGTGACTTATCAAGTATCTGCTCCTTTCTTGTGCTGAAAAATAATTGCCTTTAAATTTACCGCCATGAAATAAATTATTTCTTACCTGCCTAATATAACGTGTAATTTTAATATGGTCACCCACATCATTATATAAAGGTGGATCTATCCATTTAATCATACCTTTTTCACTTAGCGCCTGTTTTTTTGGTGGCTGATTAATTAAATAGTCTACACTTTCTTTAGTATGAGTATTTGTCCTGTTGTCAAAAAGATGCGGATTAGCGGCTGCAAACCCTTCCCAGTCCGCGCCCGTAATGATTTTGTTTTTGTTGGTTTGACAAAATCCATTAGTTTTTAAAGCATACTCAAACATAGCAAAAAAGTGGAAAAAATCTTTGCCAATATCTAAATCGCTACACATGACTTCTCCTCATTGTTTATATACATCACTATTTAAATATTTACTTATCCTATGCAGGATATTTAAACTGTACATATCAGTAAGGACTTGATAAGTCAGTACGTAAATTATAATTCATACACCATGAGAGGATATTTATGTTTTGGGAATCAATAACTAAGGCATCAGCAGTTATTTCAATTGTTAGTTTTATATTAGGGTTTGGAGCAGCAAAAATTCATACTAAAATTAGCTTTAAAAATAGTGGCAATATCAACTCGAAAGTTTCTAAAAAAATGTCCATCAAAGGAAACAATAACAAACAGATGGGATAGCTAGATGGACAAGCCTGAAAATAACCTTCCAAAAATTGGGGACATGTCAGTCGACTCGATGATTGCACCAGTTAGTGGCAATACATTCGATATGGACATTGAAGGAAATAATAACACCCAAATCGGGGCGGCTATTTTTCAATTTCCTGAGCCAATACAAGTTATGCCTCACGATTTAAAGGAGTTAATTGTTGCATTTAGGAACGTTGTTCCAGCGATCCCTCAACTAAGATCAGGGTATAATTTTGATGAGATGGGCGAAAAAAATAGAAAAAATAAAATGGACGAGCGATACTTCCATATGCTCCTCCAGCAAGACCTTCCATATTTTCAAGATATTGATAATTTTCTTCGTGACCCACGCTCAAATGAATACTCAGAAATGTACAATGCTACTGCCGAGGATCTGCAATTACAATATTTAGCACGCTCTGACAAATTCCCTAACATTCACAGTTTTCTTGCTTATTCGTACGATACAATCTTCAACGTCCTTCAAGCTGAATTAGGTAGAAAAAGAAGACAAATTAGAACCTTTCTTCATCACATGTACTGGAACTGTTCAATAGGTGAGAAATGATTATTGCCAATAGATATTCCAATTTTGAATTGACGCCATATGTGTGTGGTGCACATTTGATCAAATGGATGAATCCCGAAGGTGAGTTCATGAGCGATGTCGACTTGTATTTTAAGAAAAAATATAAAAATTCTTGGAGGTTGTTAGAAATACGTACTTTAAATTTTTTATTCTTAATTGGTACTATTGATTTTGATTCTGAACGAAAGATGTTGAGGTTAGCCAAATGATTCTGTCCAGAGTATACGCTAAAGGCGGACCATTTAAAGAAATAAGGTTTCATAAAGGCGTAAATATTGTAATGGGAACCTGCACTCGACAAGGTGAAGAAGGCGCAGATTCTCATAACTTGGGTAAAACAATTTTATTCGATGTTATTAATTTTACCTTACTTGGTGATGTCAGTTCAAAGCATGTCTTTGTGAAAAACTCTAATTTTTTTGACAATTATACATTTTATATAGAAATACAATTAAAAGATGGAACTTATGTCACGGTAAAACGCGGGGTCGCCAGTAGAACTGTTGCATCAATTATTGCTACGGACGTTCTTATTGATGGAAGGGAAATCGAAGAATGGCCTTATGAGAATATCGGACTAGCTATCAGGAAAAGCGAAAATTCACGGGAGATATTGAAACGAATTTTAAAGCTGAATTCTTTGGAAGATCTGTCACTTCGTTCTTTACTGACTTACTCCATACGTACACAAGATGATTATGCTGAAACATTCAATATTTTTAATGAAAAAGTTGAAATTGCATGGAAGCCAGCTTTACTAAATTTGGTTGGGCTTGATGGAGAACTGCTTCGGGAAAAATTAAATTTGGATCAAGGAGAAAAAGCGATCCAGAAAACTAATAAGATACTGAAAGATACTGGAGTCTATGATTCTCCTGAAGTTGAAAATGCTAAAACAAGGATCAGCGAACTCCATAAGCAAAAAAATAAAATTGAACAAAGCATAGGTAGTGTTTCTTTTTTTGATGAAGATGAAAAGATTAGCCGCTCCGTTGTGAAAGATTACGATTCACAAATTTCTAAATTAAATGTTCATAGATACAATACCCAGTTCGATGTTGATAAATTGTCACGTACTGCTGATACTGACTATGTAGATTTAGATGAGATCAATGCGATCTACAAAGAAGCAGAAGTTGCAATCCCTAGTTTTTTGGCTAAAAGTTATGCTGATTTGATGGATTTCAATAAACGAATATGGTCAGACAGACAGGGATTTATTGCAAATCAAATTCAAGAGTTGAATAAACAGCTAGTTGATACGGACCAGACACTTGTTGCTCTTGACGAAGAACGGAAGAATTTGCTGAATCAGCTTAAAAAACAAAATGTTGTTGATAGGTATAAGAAAAAAAGACTGAAAATTGCTGAAATTGAAGATGAAATAGATTCAATAAATGATTTTTTAGGTTCAATCATAAATGAAGAAAAAATAGACATCCAAAAGGAAATAATCAAAAGAAAGCGTAAAGGAGAAATTAGCAAATTAAAAAATATGGAAATTGTCGGAACCCCCCAATATGCTGATTTTGTAGGTATATTTAATTCATTAGCAAGGGAGGTTTTAGGGCATAAGGTGAAATTGATCTACAATGTTAACAATAAAGGAAATGTGCATTTTGACTTTGAATTTCAAGATGGAGAAGGTGACAAGGTAATGCTTGAGCGTGGAACTTCATATAGAAAGATGTTGTCCATCTTTTTTGATATAGCTTTGATTTTGAAATATTATACACGTAACCACATTAGGTTTGTTGCTCATGATGGAGTCTGGGATACTATGGGAGATTCTTTAAAGGAAAAGCACATAAAAAAAATACGAGAGTTGTCAGCTTACTCTAATTGTCAGTTTATATTAACTATGCTGGATGATGACATTCCACGCAACTATAATAGAGAAAACTACTTTAAAGACAACGAAATCGTGCTTGATTTGGATGATCGTGAGGATAATACAGGGTTACTTTTTGAAACGTTATTTTAACACCCTCTGGGAACTCGGCCGGGGCGGCCGCTTTCAGGGCCTTTCTTTAAACGCTGACAGCCGTCCCATATGCATTTTGTCTCGGATTGCATTAGTTCTACGTCGGCTTGCTCGGCTAGATAGCGGCGGATAGAATTAAGATCTTTGATTGCGTTCTTTGTCCAATTGACTTTAGTCAGCTTCAACCTCTAATTCCCACTTTCCGAAAGCTTTTTTCACTTCGGAAGCTGTAGTGAATTCGCCTCTATCGGCTTGGTCAAGACTTTCAACCGTCTGGGCTATCTGCCATGCCTGTTCTTCAAGAAAACGCTCCAGCGTGTTGGCAACAAGAAAGGGCTTGTTGCGATTCGTAGCCTTAGCAAGGGCATCAAGCCTTGATGCGGTTTCATCTGAAACTCGTGCGGTAACGGTGCTCATAGTTAACTCCTTTAATAAAATGTAGGCATTGTATACATTGTAGTCAATTGCTGGTTAGAGGGTTCTTCACCTGTGAAGCGTGGTCCTTTTACCTTAAAGAAGCTCTTATTTACCGCATGGAGTGTGCCGAATAACCACATCATTCACCGCAAAAGCAATACGGGAAAACGAACATCATGATTTATCAACATCACCCACCAACCGATCAAAATCAGAAACAAAAATCCTATCCTGAACAATGCGATATTTCTCGAATTCTGATTCGGCGTGAAGCTTGGCATCTAGCGCGGTTACCGTTGCAGAGTGGCGGCCTGCGGAGGTTGAAGACAGGAACGCCATCAAAGCGACCCTGATCCTGTAGATGCTGCTGGGACCGGGATGTCCTGTGAGTTGATAGAGGATATTTTTGCTGAAGAGAGTGTGTAACTCAAAAAATAAATAAAGCCCCGACTAAGTCGGGGCTTTATTTATTATACGGTGAAGAGTTGTTTAGTCTTCGCGGCTATCGGTGATCAGCAGGTGGTAACCGAACTGTGTTTTTACGGGACCATGAACTTCGCCAACGGCTTCATTGAACACAACGGTATCAAATTCCGGGACCATCTGGCCGGGGCGGAACTCACCGAGTTCGCCACCGCGCTGACCGGAAGGACAGCTGGAGTGTTTTTTTGCCAGTTCACTAAAGTCTGCGCCGTCCTGAATTTGTTTTTTCAGGTCCAGGCAGGTCTGTTCATCACTAACCAAAAGATGGCGTGCAGATGCTTTTGTCATGTACGTACTCCTGTAAGTTTTAATATAGTAATCTTAATTAACCTTGTCGTCTTGCCATTACGATTTAATGCGTCGCAAAAAATGACCTTGCATGAATACGCAAGGACTGCAAGGTGAAATACTACATACATACCTTCCAAATCAATCCGGTCCGCGAATTCAACCAGCATGCGCATTTCTAATTGCGATAATTACAGGCGGAGTAACGGTTATCGGTTGAGTGAGGTACTGTTACTACAGCAGGATAAATTGCAAGATTTACGACTTGCTCATAACTCCATCTTGTCTTTGCGCTGAATAAAACTTACAATCACCGCAAAACCTGCGGCGAATAACACCAGCATTTACCGCAAACAAGGCCAAAAGCAATGCGCCTACACGAACACCAAGGCTGGCCGAACTTCTCATGGAACGCTGAAAAGCTCATTTCCAAGCTGGCAGACGTCCGCCATCGACAGGGCGTACTGCTCGGTAAGATTGGAAATCTGGGCTTTGATTTGAGAAATGAGGCGGGCCTGAAGACTCTCACTAATGACATAGTTCATTCATCAGCCATAGAAGGGGAACTCCTCAATCCAGAGGAGGTACGTTCCTCTATTGCCCAGCGTCTGGGGATCGATATAGCCGGGCTGAAACCGGCAGGGCGTGATGTGGACGGCATAGTTGAAATGATGCTCGATGCCACACAGCGATATGCGCAGCCTTTGACCAAAGATCGGCTCTGTGACTGGCACGCAGCACTCTTCCCGACCGGACGCAGTGGCATTAAACGGATTACCGTTGCAGATTGGCGACCTGCGGAAGTTGGAGCCATGCAGGTTATCTCCGGGCCAATGGGACGTGAGAAAGTCCATTTTGAAGCACCGAATGCTGGTCGCCTTGAAGATGAGATGGCTCGATTTCTGGAATGGTTCGAGAGCGAAGATGATACTGATCCGGTTCTCCGTGCCGGAATAGCTCACCTGTGGTTTGTAACCATTCACCCCTTTGAAGATGGGAACGGACGTATTGCGCGAACCATAGCGGATATGGCTTTGGCTCGCGCTGATGGCGCGGCGGAGCGGTATTACAGCATGTCCACGCAGATTGAGATGAAGCGCAAGGATTACTATTCCCATCTGGAACGGCAGCAGCGCGGCACACCGGAAATCACCAAATGGCTGGAGTGGTTTCTGGATTGCCTCAAAGAAGCACTGATCAATGCCGAATCCACGCTGAGTCATGTGCTCCATAAAGCCAAACTGTGGGAACGTATCTCCCAGCAGTCGCCGATTAATGACCGCCAGCGGTCCGTGCTTGAGCGTATGCTTGATGAAAGCTTTAAGGGATACATGAACTCTTCAAAGTACGCCAAGCTGGCAAAGTGCTCCACAGATACAGCCCTGCGTGACATCAAGGATCTGAAGGAACGCGGAATACTGGTGCAGAACCCCGGAGGCGGGCGGAGTACCAGTTATCGGTTGAGTGAGGGGTAGATGGTACTTTTGCGTTTGTAATCTTGCATAAAATAACTCTATTAGTTAACTCGATGCCGATAATAATTATTTAGGAGCATTTTGTGAAAAGAGCCTATTATTCTGCGCCAGTTGATAAATTCCTTGTTGATTCCCCGTCTTCAATTCTTGGTGATTTAACTCAGAACCATACATTTTCATTAGAAGATTTACAAAAAAATGCCTGGATAGCTCAGATAGAGATACTTCAACGTGAGCTAAAAGATTTTTCTGGGGCTTCTATTGCTTTTGAATATGCAATTCCCAGGATGGGAAAACGTATAGATGTAGTCATTATCTATAAGGGGATCGTTTTTGCGCTGGAATTCAAGGTTGGCGATAAGAAGTATACGAAGTCGGCAATAGAGCAGGTACTAGACTATTCAGTTGATTTGAAAAATTTTCACGAGCAAAGCCATAATTGCGTGATTGTTCCGGTCGTTGTTTCAACAGAAGCACCTCGAGAACAGTTTATTCTCAAAGAATATCCAGATGCTATTTATCAGCCTATTATGGCGAATAAGAACAACATTGCTGAATATTTATCTAAAATATCAAAAAAAGTTGAATGTATAGGTCAAATAGACTCTGAAGCATGGTTAGATTCGGTATATAGGCCTACTCCTACAATTATCGAAGCTGCACAAGCTCTTTATACAGGGCATAGCGTAACGGAAATTTCTAGATCAGACTCTGGTGCTATTAATCTTGCCTCTACCTCAAATACAATTTCAGACATTATTGAGCACTCTAAACTTCAAAAGCGGAAATCTATTTGCTTCATTACAGGTGTTCCTGGTGCAGGCAAGACTCTCGCCGGACTTAACATTGCAAATGAACGGCATAATGTTGACGAAGGTGAGCATGCCGTATTTCTGTCCGGTAATGGACCTTTAGTTGATGTTTTGCAGGAAGCTCTTGCAAGAAATGAAGTCGCATCATGTTCAGGCGTAAAGATAACCAAGGATAAAGCCCGTCGAAAAGCTAAAGCATTCATCCAAAATATACACCACTTTCGAGATGATAATTTGCAGAGTGATTTAGCTCCAATCGAACGAGTGGCTGTTTTTGATGAAGCTCAAAGAGCATGGACTAAAGAGCAGGCGAGTTCTTTCATGTCTAAAAAACGAAATATGCGTGATTTCTCAATGTCTGAGCCAGAATTTTTAATAAGCGTTCTCGATAGACATGAAGATTGGGCGACGATCATTTGCCTGATAGGCGGAGGCCAGGAGATAAACACAGGTGAGGCGGGGCTACCTGAGTGGTTTACAGCAATACATGATTCATACCCACATTGGGATGTATATGCTTCTGACCAGCTTACCGAGATTGAATATACAAATGGAGACAATATCTATTCAGCACTTTCAATTGAACAACTTAAGATCAAAAAAGATTTACACTTATCTGTTTCAGTTAGATCTTTTAGGTCTGAGCGACTTTCTGGATTTGTAAAGGCTATATTAGATCTAGATCTGAAGACTGCTGTGGAGTTGAATAAAGAATTAAGAGAAGTTTATCCACTTAAAGTGACTCGTGATCTTGAGGTTGCCAAAAATTGGCTTAAATCAAAAGCTCGTGGCAGTGAAGGACTAGGAATAACTGCTTACTCAGGAGCATATAGATTAAAGCCTTACGGCATTCATGTTAAATCGCAAATCGATCCTAAGACATGGTTTTTAAATAATAAAAATGATGTTCGCTCGGCCGCTTTTTTGGAAGATGCAGCCACAGAATTTGATATACAAGGTCTTGAGTTAGATTGGACCTGTGTCGCTTGGGATTCGAGTTTAAGAATCAAAAACGGCGCTTGGGAATTTAAAAACTTTCGTGGAACCAAGTGGCAAAATGTAAACGATGAAATACGTAGGCGATATCTTCTTAATGCGCATAGGGTTTTGTTGACCAGAGCACGGCAAGGAATGGTCATTTTCATTCCTGAGGGTAGCACTGAAGATGAAACCAGGCTTCCTGAGTTTTACGACCCTATGTACAATTTCCTTCTAAAGTGTGGCATATCCAATATTTAGCTGTGGGGTTAATAGAGCTTATTTCCCATTACCTTCCAAAATATTCACAACCGATTCCTGAGTTTCCCGTAAGGAATGAGAAACAAATACGCAGAAAAGCTCCATCTCACCCTTATCTGCCTGATGCAGGCATTCAATGTAATCCTGACGGTTCTCATTGTTAATGACGGCAGGGAGATACCCGTTTTTCATAAGGATTAGGTTCATCAGAAGCCTTGCCCCGCGACCGTTCCCATCATCGAAAGGATGGATGCGCACGAAATTGTAGTGCGCTATAGCGGCCGTAATCAGCGGATGTGTCTGCTTTTGTTCCTGCTCACCAATCCACTCAAAAAGATAATCCATTTCAGCGGCAACCTGCTCCGGTTCAACGTAGGTATGGATTTCGCCGCTTGGTGTTAACACATGGTTCGGATGCTTTTTATATTCCCCGGCATGAGCTTTTTTTTTGGTGCTCTGCCCGTCGGGTGTCTGAGCTGCTGTGTAACTGACTCCATTGAGAATCAAGGCGTTTATTTCTTTCATAAATCCAACAGAAAGAGGCCTTTCATCCTTTATGGTGTCCTGAAGTAAATCAACAGCCTCAGAGTGGTTTCTGGCGTCCAGAAAATCCTTGAGCGGTTTGCCCTTCACGGTAAGGCCTTCGCGCAGAAAGAACAGCGTTTCGCTTGGGCTCAAGGTGCTGCCTTCAATAGCGTTTGAGTTGTAAGTCCAGTCTACTTTCAGCTTAAACTGGATCACGTCCCAAAGGTCACCTTCCAACGGGCGTTTTTTATCAATAATCTTTTGCAACCTGTCATTTTCGGCAAGGCTGGTGGTGAGCTCTGCGGAATCAGGAAGTATGTAGCTTGAAGGTATATCTTGTTTATTCTGGGACATAATGTGAGCCGTGTGTTTATGCGTTAACGATGCTTGATTGTAGCTTTTTTTGAACGGAGATCAAATTGAAATAAAACTGTATTAAAATTCAGTTAATTTTGACGTTATCCCACATTTGCTGAAAGCGTCCTGTACTTCTGAGTCTGTAGCGAATTCGCCGTTATTAGCTTGGGCAAGGCTTTCGTGGATGAGGGAAATTTCTGCAAATTCATTTTCAATGTAGCTTTCAATTGCAGAGTTTATGAGTTCTTCCTGACTGCGATTGGTGTATCTGGCAAGATCCTCCAATCTATCTGCTATCTCTTTGGAAATACATATTTGTTTCGTCTGCATAGATTCTTTTATTCCTGTTTAAGCTGCTCATTTATCTTCAATTGCTTTTCCAATTTCTCAAGTAAAGGATTAACTTTTTGTTCCGCCTCGACGGACTGACTGTTAGCTGCCTTTCGCCGCTCCTTTACCATTTCCTTAAAGGCTTCAAAGTCTCTACCGTTCTCGTCTTTGAGGGTAGGGTCTGCGCCAAGCTTTAGAAGTAACTTGACCGCTTCAAGTCTGTCACTGCCGTAAGCATAGTGAAGCAAGGGATGTCCTTCTATGCCGTCAACACTGAAGCCCATTGAGATGAACGCCAGCAACATTGCTTTGCAGTTATCCGAAAGAAAGCTGTTGTATATTGCCGGTAATCCTCCTTCTGAAGGTTCGGCATAAATATCAGCACCAAGAGCGACCATAGTCGTTACTGCTTCCACGGACAGACCGCAGGCCGCACGGTGTAGCGGAGGGCCGTAATTGCCATCTTCTACGGTTAACGATGCACCATATTCATGTAGCATGATGATTGTTTCAGCCTTGCTCGCGTAGCATATGGGGGTGAGATCTTCGGCGTTACGGTTATTGGGATCTACACCGACATCAAGCAGTAGCTTTGTGGCATCGGTGTTATCGTTTAACGCTGCGATATGGAGCAGTGAATCTCCGTATTCAGTGATATGGCGCGGATTGCCGCCATGCTCAAGCCATTCCCATACGGCTTCAATGTCGTGTTTGCTGAGCGCATCTTCTATATTCCCTTCGTAATGATTCATTTGCTGACTCCTTTACCTGCTCAATAGTTTATTAATTCCAGCTTTTAAAGTCTTTTTGCGGCTTCTGGGGTTCATAATTTTCTGGACTAAAGCTGAGCTAATTTTTCCAATTCGTTCAAAACTTGCTCCAATTCGCTCTGCAAGTCCCGGCAACCTTGTATTTCCTTTTCCAGCTCGGCTATCTTTTGATCTTGTTCGCCCAGACGGCGTGCTTGTTCCTCTTCGATTCGGCTCAGCGCGTCCAATAAGCTCTTCTGTAATTCGTTCATGGCTTAATCCTTGAGTAAAATGGCGGGACGGTTTCCTGATTGCCAATTCTGCTTCAGGCTTGTCCCGGCTGGTAGAACTATGAATCTGCGGTTGTTGTCCAGAAGGGGCGTTACTCCCCAGCTCACGAGCTTTTTCTCTATTGTCCTCTGGTGATCTATCTTCTCGGAAAGCTCTGCTAGGGTTGTTCCCTGAAGATCTATCCAGAATAGAGTCCCGCCCACTAGGACCAGACAACACACGAATGTCACCACTAATGATACTGCGACTGGGATTTTCAAGGATCGGTGCATGTCGCGGATTAAGGTTTGTTGAATTTTCGAGAGTTCTGCGGTCTCTGTTTTTATAGCGCTTTCGATGGTACTCAGCTCGTGTTTGGCGGATTTTAGAAACGCTTTTCTCAAGCTCTGCAATCCTTCTTGAATTATCTGCTTGGAGCTTTGCGCTTGTTGTTCCATCTGCTCCTTCATATTCTCGGCTAAGCTCAGCGCGTTGTTTGAACTGCTCGGCTGTCCATGATCTTGCATAAAGTACTCCTTTTAGCCTGATGCGGCGGTTTTTCCGTTTCTGGGAAACAGTGCTGTTGTCGTTTTCTGGTAGTTCAATAGTTATGTATTCCTTGCCTTGGCGCGGTACACCAAAACCGAATTCTTCAAGAGTTCTGACGATGTCTTGCCGGTTATGAATAAGACCGGCTTCCACTCCTTGAACAATCGCTTCAGTTACGGTCCGCCTTACCTCTGAGGCATTGCCGGATTTATAGCTCTGTATCGAGCTGCCCGGACTGACCAACCTTGCGCGTTTCATTTCATCAGGGCGTGCCCAGTTGTGACGACGGTTGTGAAGTTCACACCACGGGTTATATTGTTTCTCCCATCCTGGCGGGCAGGGATTGAGAGCTTTATCTGTTCGTAGTTCCGTGCGCGGAATCACAAAATGCATCTCATGATGGCCAGCATGGCTGTGGCGAACCCAAAGGATTGAATATTGATCCGCTTCAAGCCCTGCAAAAGCGTATGATTCAAAGCTGTCCATGAGTTTTACTTCGTCTTCGGGGGTAACTTTGTCTTCAGGTGCCCATGAAAGAACACCGGATGTGTATCGCCATTTGCGGGTAGTGGTATCGATGAGGTCTGAGACTGAGTCAGGATCTCCACGCAATACTTCAGGTGGATTCTCTTTTCTTTTGGAGTCCTTTTTACCTGTCACATATCCAATGACTTTTGACCCGCGTCCAACTCCATGACGGAATACTTTCATAAGCATTTGAGCTGCTCCTTGATTTCGAGGAGAGCTAGAACCACCTGTGCAGCTTCAGCATTTTTCTTATAAGTATTTGCCCAGCGAGCTATTTGGTTCATGTTGTTGCCGATGCGGGCCAAGTGGATGACTTTTTGTCTTTCTGCTTTCGTCTTCCTGACTCTTGGGCGATTGAGTTTTTCGCGCACATAATCGCCTAGGCTCATGTCTTCGGCTTCAGCCTGAAGCTTAAGTATTTTCTTTTCCGAGGGAGTGACACGTGTGTTCACGAACTCGGTGCGTTTCTCTTCATTATTCTTCATGGTGTCCAAACCTCGCAGAGAGTGGAGTGCTTGCACGGCTCTGAAATACAAGAGGGATCGAAGGGAGAGTTTTCTCCCTCGCCAGTTCCAAATGTGCAACATTGGGTAAACTGGCTTGGACAGCTACAGCACATTACTATGTACGAATCTTGGTCTATCGTGCTGGCGCGAAATTGGGTCGCAGGTTTAACTCCATGGAGAAATATGAGAGCACTTTTATCAATATGAGTTATTAACCTTAAAATACGTGTCATAGGTGTCATAGCCGTCATTCCTGTTGTAGGTCCTTGTTTTCATAACCATTTTTAGTAGTGACACCTGATGACACCTGAAAAATAGGTGTCACCTTAGATGTCACTTGGTTATCACCTTGAAATTCTGAACTTTTATTAGCCCCAGTGACATCTGTGACGCCTATGACACCTTTTTCTACTGGGAAGTATCTTGAAAGCGTTTCGATGATTTCCGGGGTCAGTTTAGCGCCGCGTTCCTTGCTGCTACGTCCCGTTTCGATGCCTAATTTTTTGTATGTTTTGCCAACTGCATCCGGTTTGATGTGAAATGATTCTGGCAATTCATGATTAAGGAATTCAACAATACGTGAGGTGGGAAGCATAGCCTGATTTAGCTCTTTGGAAAGTGCAACAATTGCTTGCGCAACTCTTCGTTCAATGGCTGAAGCTTCCTGAAATTTGTTTCCGGCAGAAAGTAAGGTCCAGACTTGTCTTTGCTGTTCCTGAAGCCATTCCATTAAAACAATGGTTCGCTGAATTGATTCATAATGAACAGGGCTCATCTCAGATTTGCCAGTGCTCCAGCAGTCCAACATGTGAATAATCAGGCAGATTTTGAAGAATGCACCGCGTAATTTGGGTGCAAGAGACTCGAACTGCTCAAGTTCCGGTTGATACCAGTGAGACAGAACCTGATTGTCGTACCAGTCTTTGACTTTGTGTTTGGATGCATCGGAGAGCTTGATTATTTCAGGGGAGTTTTCCGGGCCAAAATTCAAGTCCAGTGCCTGATGAATAAATCCATGGATATGGTCAGCTGGTTCTCCATCAAAACTTTCGGATGTCCATAAAGGCGGAGCTTCTTGCTCACAACGAATGAAAAGGAAGCGGGGCAGAAAGCCGGAAACAGTATCTTTGTGCTTGAAGAGTGACGGAAGTAGATCTGGCTGGACTGTTCCAAAGATAGAAACGCAGGCGTGCGGTATATGAAGGGCGTCCTTAGTGCTGCGGGAGACTTTCCATGCGCCACAATCGTATGCAGAAAGCAGACGGGCTTTGTCTCCTCCGTCACTGCCTTTGTTGTCGTAACGTCCCAGATCGGCCAGCAGGCCGGAAAGTTCATCACGGTACCAGAGAATGCCACGGGGATTATTGGACAGAATTGAACCAACGGCTTGCGTGGTACTGTCCTCAACGTAAATTTGCTCCCAAGTAGGGTAGATGGGCTTGTCTGGAAGAGTGTCGTTCTTTCGCTGAGCGCGAGCAAAAGAGCTTTGCCATTCCCTTAATTCCAGCTCGTATGCCTCTAACTCTCGCTTATGCTCTTTAAATGCAGCATTCTCTTGCTCATGAATTGGTTTTAATATGGCATTTGAGCACGGACTTTTACCCATGCCCGACCGCGCCACCAGTCCCCAATAGAGATTCGGGTGTGTGATCCAGCTTGGTTTAACTTCAAGGCCTCTGGTTCTTCCGACTGCTGCACCGATCACAGCAAGAAAGGTTACGGCAGGAACAGCAAAGGGAACCGTAAAAGCTGAAGCTGCTACAGATAGAGAGTCTTCAACACTGGCCGGAAGAACTCCTAGAGGGAAAGAGGTTGGCGAGGGGAGCAGGTTACTCCCCTCAAAAGCCATGGACGCCATATTAGACATGTTAGGCTTCGCTCTGATTTGGGAGTTCATCAATCAGTCTGCGAATATCACAAACACGCCATGCTGTTGTGCGTTCAGTCAGTTTGACCGGCTTCGGGAATCTGCCGGTCTGAATACCTTTCCACCAAGTTGTTTTAGATACCGGGATGACCTTCAGGACATCTACAAGTCTCACAAAGCCCGTATTAGGCAGGTGGTATGAAGTCTTGTTTGATTCGGTTGTCATAAACTTTCCTCCGTTTTTTGACGTTTGAGGAAAGCCTATGCGGGACTTGTTGTTTGGTCACATGGGTTAAAAAGGTAAAATAGGTCTAATTAGACCTATTTTTAACTTAATATATTGATATATAAGTAATTAAAAAGTAAAAATAAATTTTAAATGCATGCCTCAATCAAATCTGATCTTTATATTTTACCCTTTTTAGGAGGCTTTTTGCCTGGTGAATATTTTAAATCACCTGGGAAATGTTTCCAAGACTGCGTGATGGAATCAGCAACAAGTGGGCCGTATTTTTTCTCATCGTATCCATTAATCATTTCTTTTCTAAATTGATCTTGTGAGAGTCTTTGGTCTTCGAGTGGAATTTTAAATTTAATTGCGTTGGTTATGATTTTGTTGATCAAAATTGTGTGGCTTATAAATGAACCTTTCCAGCTCATAGGAGTAGCTTCCCATGATTTTATTTTATGTTCTAAGTTATCTATTTTCTTTTTTAGTTTTGTGACTTCATCGCTGTCACTCAAGGTATTACATTCACTAGACGCAGATTGTGTTTTTCTAGTCTCAAGCCTTTTTTGAGCTGCTTCCTGTGCTTTTTCGTAAAGTTTATTCTTTTTTTCTAGATGAATTATTTTTTTGCTATTTCTATATATGTAAATACAGCTTATTATTAGACTGAATAGTAGTAGTGCTGCATAAAAAGCAAATTCAGTATTAGAGGAATAGCTGCTTCCGAAAACGATCATTAATATTAAAATTGAATAAAGAATAAGTACTGTAATGAAAGAACTCAGCTGACCGCTAATAGCTTGTAACATGTCCGATTTGTTTTGCCCTTTTAGGTCGTTAGTCATTGGCATTTGGTATCTCCTCTCCATTCTTTAAGGCATCTAAATAATCAGCCCACCATTGCATCATCTTGCGCCGTTCCGGTAGATAATCGGCATGGTTGTATGCTGCACGCACGCTGTTGCCTTCAACGTGAGCAAGCTGTCTTTCAATCACGTCTGGCTTCCACCCGTTTTCATTAAGGTTGGTTGAAGCCATGGAGCGGAAACCGTGTCCTGTGAGTTCTTCTTTGGTGTAGCCAAGGCGGCGAAGGGCACCATTAACGGTGTTTTCACTCATGGGGTATAGTTTGCTGCGAATGCTTGGGAATAAGTATTTCCCGTCACCTGTAAGCGGTTTCAATTCGAAGAGCACTTCCAGAGCTTGGCGGGAAAGTGGCACAATGTGAGGACGACGGGCTTTCATTTTTCCTGCTGGGATTCTCCATTCAGCCGTATCAAGATCAATTTCATCCCACTCTCCGTGTCGGAGTTCTCCAGGGCGGACAAAAACTAAAGGTGCTAGTTGTAAGGCGCATTTAGTCATCGTGCTACCTTGGTATTCGTCAATATTGTTGAGCAGTGGGCCGATCTCTTTGGGATCGGTTATTGTCGCCATGTGTTTGTGCTTTACTGGCGGAAGAGCACCTTTAAGATCTGAAGTAGCGTCACGGGTGGCGCGGCCGGTGGCTACGGCATAGCGTAAAACTTGTCCGAGAATGCTGCGCACACGGTGGGCTGTTTCAAGCGCACCCCGGCTTTCAATTCTTCTGAGAACTTTTAAGATATCCGGCGGTTCAATTTCACTGACAACCATTTTCCCGATCCAAGGGAAACAGTTCAGTTCAAGACGTTTGATAATTGTTTGGGCGTGTCCTGCGGTCCAAGTGTTTTTGAATTTTGTGTGCCATTCGCGGGCAATTGATTCAAATTCATTTTCCCCACTTACTGCGGCCCGTTGATCTTTTTTGTATTCGGAGGGGTTTATACCACGTTCTAGAATTTTACGTTGTTCATCTCGCTTATCTCGTGCTTCTTTGAGGCTAGTCGCAGGGAATGAGCCTATGGCCATCATTTTTTCTTTGCCGTTAAAACGATATCGGTATCTCCATAACTTTGTGCCCGAGGGGGTGACTTCAAGACACAGCCCGTTTGAATCCCCAAGGCGGTACAATTTCTTTTTGGGTTTTGCGGCTTGAATCTGCTTTACGGTAAGAGCCATGCGGGTTCCTCCTTTTTGCGGGTAGATTGGATGAGTATTTGCGATATACTCGATTGTCTACCCATATCAAACCATAGATGTCAACGGGGTTAACCGAACTATAACGAACGCAGAAAAAACGAAAAACCCTTGCTATTCTATTGAATAACAAGGGTTTAGTGAACGCTTAAAAACGATATGGGACGGTATGAAATGGGGCTTATGGTGGAGGCGGGGGGAGTCGAACCCCCGTCCGAGAATGCTCCACCAAGATGTCTACAGGTTTAGTTCAAGTATTGATTCTCGTCTGTATGAACGCCCTTGAACAGGCAACATACGGACCAGCGCGTGCTGAGTTCTCGCCGCTTCCGGGACGTGCAACCGGAAACTAGCCAGCCTGATGGGTTTTGTTGTCAAAGCTGATATCAGACATCAAAGCTATGACATGGCGAGCTTAATTAAGCTGCCAGTGCGTAATCGTAATTGTCGTTTGCAATTATGATTGTGCCGCTTTTTACGTGGCCAGCGGCGCCACGACCTGCGATCTTGGCTTCATTCATCCCCGTCGAAACCAGTGCGCCCCCATTTCAAAGAACTATTCCTACTAATAATGTATGTACGTAAGCAGGATCATGCAAGGGGGTGGCAAAAAAAGAAATGCATCCCGCTTGGCAAGAGAAATGTGATTATATCATTGTGGATCAGTTGGCAAGTGATCTAAAGGTTTTAAGTTGATTTTAGTCCAGCCTCCTTTGCATGAATCACATAATTTGCTGCACAGTGATTCAGAAAGAGGATCGAATCCGCCTGACCTTACTTCTCCGGTCAGCATGTTTTCGCACGAATATTTCATTTCATATTCACAGACCCAGTTTGATATCGTGTCTCCGTCAACATCCAGACATCTGACCTGAGCTGTGCCGAAATTTACCCTGTTTTCTATACAGCCCGTCTGATCCTTACATTTATATGTGGTGGACTCGGCAAATGAAACTGATGCCATCAAAAGCGTCAGTGCAATAATTATTGTATGAGTTATTAAGTGAGCAGATGATTTCATTTTAATTTTGTACCTCTTGTGATTAAGGAATAACTATTTTTAAATATTATAGTATTCTCTCTTTCTTGTCATTTAACAAAGTGATAAATATTGTGCATTCAACAAGTTAAATAAGTGGAGGAACTATGCATAATCCTTTTAAATTTTATGAATACGAAGATTCAGCTTATATCTATGATACCAATCAGCAACGTCTTTTTCAGATGGGTGTTGTTGAAAGTGGAGATGTAACCGAAGAAAATCAGGATCGTATTTTGAAAAGCGGAATAGAGGTCGATAAGGTCAGGGCTTGGGAGATTTCGGGGCTTGATAAGCTACAGCCTGAATAGATCAGTTCATTAGTCTTGGTTTATGGCTTTTCATAATTGCCTGAAAAGCCTTTGCACATTCCGGACATAGTTCTGAAGGAGATTTCGAGTTAATGAATTCCATAGTAGCTTCATGTGTAAAAGCTTTCTTATAGGGACGATTAGCTGTTAATGCATCATATACATCGGCAATTGTTATAATTCTGGCCCATAGTGGAATTTCTTGACCTCTAAGTCCGTGGGGGTAACCTTTCCCATTCATCTTTTCGTGGTGATGCAGTACCGCTGGAATAATGTCTTCCATACTTGGAATCGGGCGTAATATTTCTGCTCCCAGCACTGGATGCTGTTTGATAGTATCGAATTCAGGGTCTGTTAAGGGGCCGTTTTTCAACAGGATATCATCACGGATACCTATTTTACCCAAATCATGGAGCCTTGCGGCAAACTCAATTCTTTCTACATCATTTTCAGGCAATGACAGTTCTTTTGCAATTTGAACGGAGATATTGGAAACCGTATCAGAGTGACCGCGTGTATATGAATCCCGTGCTTCCAGAGCCTGAATGAGGCTTGTTATGCTTCCCATCAGCAGGGTCCGTTCTTTTTTGAAAAGTTCACGTTGGTGCAGAATTATTTGGAAATGGTCGCTAAGCAGTTTCTCAGCGGTAATCACGAGCTGATCGATATTAAAGGGCTTGACCAGAAAAGCTGCAGCACCTTTATGAAGCAGCTCACGCATTGTTCTGCGGTCACCGCCAGAACTCATTATAACAAATGGTATATGCGAAAGTTCTGAGTCGTGCTGAACCTTTTCACATAATTGAACTCCATCACGTCTGGGCATATTGATATCTGACAGTATGAGATCCGGGACCAATTCTTGAGCAAGTTTATAGCCTTCAATTCCATCCGAAGCGGTTACAACCTTAAATCCGGCAGCAGAGAGACCTGATTCAACAACTTTTTTGATATATTTTGAGTCGTCAACAACAAGTATTAATCTGTCACGCAGAATTTTGGATCGTGATAAAATTTCTTTAATGTATGGGAGAAGGTCTTTCTGAGCCTTGTTTTTAACAATATATGCTGCAGCTCCGACTTCAAAGCCTTTTTCAATATGCTCGTTTTTATCGTTGCAGGAAAGTATAATGACTGGAGTGGATTGCGTGAGGGGATTGTTTTTTATTTCAGTACAGAGTTGGTACCCGTCAATTCCGGGCATGGTTACGTCAGTAATAACCAAATCATAATGGTTCTCTCGGGTGTACTTTAATCCTTGCACTCCATTACATGCTTCAGTGACATCAATTGAATGTTTTTTTAACTGTGAACATATAACAGAGCGGATTGTCTTACTATCGTCAACAATCAAAACCTGAGGGTTATGCATTCATACTCCAGATTATACTCCATTTTATGCTCTGTAAAAAAGTAACTGACCGATATCTTTGATTTAGAAATTATGTTATTTTTATAATTGTATTAACCCAAAAAGTAAAGGCCGGGAAAAATATCCCGGCCTAGAATTGAATCAAGTGTGGTTATAATCAGAATGTTACTTAGTCTCGTATGGCAGCATTTCTATCCATAATACAGCACCAAGTTCGACCTCTTTACCTTTGATCTTATAGTCAGCAGTGTTCAGAGCTGCAAATCCCCACCAGCCAGCCTTAGGACATGCAAAGGTGAATACTCCATTTTGATCACACATAACTTCCTGAGTTACCATGCATTCGTATGGAGCTTTGAATTTAGAATCTTTGTTATAAAGTTCAACTTCAACTCTGGAGAAAGGAGCAGGTTTTCCGTCAAGCATAACTACGCCCTGAAAAACATTTCCAGCATAGTTACCCCATGGACGTGTCAGTGGTACAATCTCAGTTTTTACGCCAAGAGGAGTATTCCAGTCTTCGCCTTCATTAAAAGCTGAGACAATAGTTTTAGTGTAGTGAATGATATAGTTATCTTCTGCTGGTTCCGGGTAAGGAGTCGGTTCCATGAAAAATGTGTACATACCCGGACGTTTGAACTTGTATTCTGCGGTAAAAGATTCATGCCCCATTACCTGAGCTTTTTTTAAAGAAGGGAGCAGGTTAGATTCTTTGCCATCATAAAATACACTGAATTTTTTAGGTTTAACTAAATTCATTCCGGCCAATTCAAATGGATGTGAGAATGATAGTTGAAACTGTGTAAATTTCTTTGCAGGTAAGATGATTGAATCATTTGGGATAAGCATTCCAAAGTGTGCAAAAGCAAGACTGCTGAATGCTAGAAGCATTATGGCTGATAATAAAACAATACGCAATTTCCGCATGAATTCACTCCAATTAAAAAAGTTTAAGTTAAGCTATCTTTTTCTGGACATAAAAAAAGCAGCAACACCAAAAAGTCCGAGGATATAGCCTATCCCGGAAAATATTTCATTGGCCCCGGGGCCATTTTCCTGCTGGCTGATGATTAATCTTTTGAGGGTATCAATTTTATCATTCAGTTTTTTGATTTGTGTTGAGAGCTCAACTGAACTTTCTGCTGAAATTGCAGTATTGGTGCTGACTGCGGGGGGAGTCTGGCTGGATGGGATTGTTTCCAATTCTACTTGATCTTCAGGGAATATTTCATCAGCCTGAAGTGTCCATTCCCCGCGGTGACCTTCAGAGGCATGCAGGACAATTTTCATTCCGCTTTTATCTGCTTTAATAGCAGCAGGTATTGTGAAGTCGTATTTTCCATCATCGTCAGTTATTCCTGAGAGGACTAGTTTTCCACCTTTTGTGTTAAAAACTTCTATTTTTCCCTGATGGACAAGTTTCTTCTTACTGAAATAGCTTTCGGTGTATACCGTATCGCCTTCGACGTATGCGAATACACTTACTCTATGGGCATAAGCTGTAGAACTAATAAGTAAAAGTGTAAAAATAAACGCGGATACAGTCAGTTTTCGAATCAGAGATATGCGCATTTGTATTACCTTCGTCTGCTATTAAAAAATAATAAGTTAGCATCGAATGACACTTGTTTTAAAAAGGTAATACAAACAGGACATGATTTAGTCAACACTCAAATTCATTAGATGTGAGAATATAACCAGTTATGCATATTGCAGATACTGGTGTGCTAGCTGTAAGTCGGGTTATGAGGTAAGATCTGAAAGACCTGTCAGTCGAACGTATAGCCTAGATTGATAGTTGTATTAAAAAAACCGTCAGGATCACCGGATTTTGTTCCGAGTGTTTTGAGATATCGAAGGTCGGTTCCAAGAGTAAAACCGGAATCAAACTTATAAAGAAGTCCGGCACCACCACCGGCAACAGGCGCGCCATCCGATATATTGAAATCTGTATTTGGGTAGGAGAAAAGGGAGTAGCCGCCATGTAGCGCTACGTAAGGTACGAAATGTCGGTCAGCATAAAATCTATACAGTAGAGAGCCTGTAAATGTATAGGTGGTAAAGGATTTGTTTTTGTAATCATAAGTCGTTGCATTAGTAGAATTTGTAGCTGCAACAGAAGTTCCTGATTTTCCAGAAACACTGCTGATCATGAAATCACTGCCGATACCAATTCCGGAAGGAAAGAAATGACGAACCGACGCTCCTTCAGTCGCTCCAAAAGTCGAGTAAGGCACTGTATTTTTTTGTTTTGCCGTAAGCTGAGCTCCTATCGATCCACCTATAAAAGTTTCAGATTTTTTTTTGGGGATCAAAAAGCCTTTGTTTTTGGTTCTTCTGGTGTTTTTTTGTACTTTTACAGCCAGTTCATAGTCTTGTTTTGCTATGTCTCCCGGAGCCTTCATAGTCGACGTGCCTGCAGTCATATCAGTTGTTTCGCCGTTTGGCGTGAGTAGTGATGAGGATTGTCCGTAAGTCTCTGTTACTGGCTGGCCCATTTGGGATGTGGCATAAACAGGGACAGGGCTGGCTGGCCATAATCCTAAGCCCTGCACGGGTTGCCTTGTTTGAACTTGCTGGACAACAGGCTGGTTCTGTATTGGTGGCTGTCTTTTCGTTACTTGTGTTGGAGCAGTCGCAGGTCTCACTTTATTCGTAGTTGAAAGTTCTGAAATTATGTCATTTGATGTTGCCGTTTCTTTTACTTTATCTGGAGTAGAAGAGGGTATAGATTGTGATTTTTGCACTTGATCAATTTCAGATGAAGCTTGAGCTGTTCCAACTGGAGAAACTGTCGGAGGAGTCGTCTGGGCAATGCTTTGAACTATTCCTTCATCAAGAAGTTCTTTTGTAAGAGAATTTCCATTAATAGTGATATCGCCGAGAGTTTCCTCATTTTCAGTTTTTCTGATTGCATTTATTTCAACGTCTTTCATTAGTGCAATATTACTTGCATCGAGACGGGCTTTTGCTGTGTCAATAGATGCGGCCTGCTTTACTCCCGCAAGTTGAACTTTAACCGGAGTTTGACCATCTTTTAAAACAACAAATCTCGTTGCGCTATCGACGGCAATAATTTTTCCAGGCCATGCCTGAGCCAGAGAAGGGGTAAGTAGCATTGTAATAAAGAAGAAGATCAATTTGCGCATAATTCAGCCATTTGTTGTAGTTTCAGATACTATTTAAAGATCGGTCACAACTTAATTTACTTAATATACGAGCTACAATAATTGTACAAAATTTTATATGTAAATTTCTTATATCTAACCATATTCATCCAATGCAGCAGCAAGTAGCAGGGTACTGTAAGTTTTCACATGGATTCATATTTAAGAATAAAACGGCAAAATGATAAAATAAATGATATTATATCCTTTGTGGAGAGAGGCTGCGGGGAGTGAAATAACTGGCTGATTTAAAATGCAATAAATAGCTGAGCGCAAGCATCGTGCTTGGGGTTAACGGTATAACTTAAAAGGCTGCCGCACATTAGCGCCAGCCGATTGGTTCATAACCTTTTTCTCTCAAGCAGCGATTGACAAAATTCATGTAAACGGAATCAGTGTTGTCTTTTACTGCGCCACTTGCAGCTCCTCCGGCAGCACCTCCGGCAAGTCCAGCAAGAGCAGATGAACCGGGACTTCCTGTGATAAGGCCTACTCCAAGACCTACAGCACCACCAATAAGTCCTCCTTTGGCTCCGCTTTTAGCTGCATTTTTACCTCTTGATTCTTTCCCTACGCTATCATCAGCCAGTTTAAGGCAATATTCTATGTCTTCAGAAGCCTTTACCTTTCCTACTTTTTTGTAGTGTTCATTGGGATAAAGTTCGGGTTTTTTTGCACAGGCTGGACATACAAGGATAAGGCTTATAGCCATCAATAAGAGTAGTGTGCTTTTGTACATATCAAATTATGGGGGTTAAAGTTATATTTCATATTTTAAGATTACAGTATTTTTATAATTTCTATCTATTATTATCAAAAAGAGCTGTGTTTGCAAACATCGTTTAGGTCAAATAAGTTAAGTGGTGGCAAGTAATATTTGAAAATTTATAAAAAAAAGGCCCTGCCTAAGCAGAGCCTTGTAATAATCGTGGTAGCGAGGAAGGGAATTGAACCCCCGACACTGCGGATATGAGCCGCATGCTCTAACCAACTGAGCTACCTCGCCACTTTTGTCGTGGACTTCCTGTCCAACGAGGAGAGTAAGTATACGTTCTTGCCACTCTTGGCAAGTAAAAAAATGATATAAATTACAGTATAATAATTATATATGTAAAATGATATTTAAAAAGAAAAAGGCCCTGCTTAAGCAGAGCCTTGTAATAATCGTGGTAGCGAGGAAGGGAATTGAACCCCCGACACTGCGGATATGAGCCGCATGCTCTAACCAACTGAGCTACCTCGCCACTTTTGTCGTGGACTTCCTGTCCAACGAGGAGAGTAAGTATACGTTCTGTGTTTCATTTGCAAGTAAAAAATGAACTTTTTTTTAATTTTTTTGAAAAAAAGCTTATTTTACAGCGTGCTAAGTCTTTCGTGTACTCTAGCTCCAAAAGAAAATGATAAGCGGTGAAAGTACTAGACGATAATATGCAAATGGTTTCAGGGTTAATTTGCCAAGCAGATATATAAAACATTTTACAGCTGCCCATGCAGATAAAAATGATACTGCAAATCCAACAGCAAGAAAAGGTATATCCGCTGAACTGAAGAGCTGATAGCTTTTAAGCATATCGTAACCAGTTGCCGCAAACATTATTGGGACAGCCGCAATAAATGAATATTCAGCTGCTACTTTACGTTTTGCACCAAGCAGCATACCACCCATAATTGTGGCTGCCGACCGTGAAAATCCAGGCCATAGAGCAAGGCATTGGAATAAACCTATTCCCAAAGCAAGTTTGGGAGTAACTTCATCCAGCGTAAAACAGGAAGGGCGCAGGTCCTTTTTTTCTACAATTAAAATCATGATGGCCCCGACACCCAATGCCCATGCTACCGTGTAAGGATTAAATAAATATTCTTTAATATAATGGTGCGTTAAAAGTCCTAGGACAGAAGCGGGTAAACTTGTAAGAAACAATAGGTATAAACCTCTGATGCCTGAAAAACGCTGTCCTTGACTTGGAACAATCAGTCCCCAGAAGCGGGGCCAGTACAGAACTACCACAGCTAAGATTGCTCCGAGCTGTATTGCCACTTCGAAAGTCGCGGCTTTCTCACCGGTAAAACCCAGCAGATTGCCTGTGATAATGAGATGGCCGGTGCTTGAGACAGGTAAAAATTCTGTTAACCCTTCGACAATGCCTAGAATTGCGGCTGTAAATATCGATGTCATTTAAGTTCCTTTAAAATTCAGTTTAGAAATAAAGCCGATTTCAATTTCAGATTTATTTACGAATGGGTATTCCACCCTGCATAAAGTTGCAAGGGGCGGCAAGCTGGTGTATTGCTAAAAAATACTAAACTATGTTTTCAAAAGGAAAAATATATATGACTACTGTAGTTACTCCCTGCGAACTTACCCGAAAAGCAGTCAAGTGGATTTGCGAGCAACGTGAAGAGACTGATAAGTCCTTATCTTCATTGCTGGAAGAAGCTGCCATGCGGTACAACATGTCTCCTAAGGATATGGAATTTATGGAGCGTTTTTTTGCTGAAAATTCTGATCTGGAACTGGAGTGCGATTAGAGTATACTTTTACTCTTATATTGTTCGTACTGAATGCAAGCACGCTGCCTGACATTTTTCGGGGGCGAGAGTACTCGCTTGCTAAACTTTATTGTCTGCATATTTTGCGGGAATCAAATTGAAGCTTCTTCATCGTAATATTTTTAAAGAACTTATCTCCATTTTTACCTTGAGTATTTCCGGGTTTATGGGCCTTATCCTTATAGGGCGCCTTTTGCAGTTCAGAGATCTTTTTATGGGGCAAAGCATTGGCATTTTAGATATGGCCAAGCTTTTCGCGTATTTGTGTCCTTTTTTTCTGCTTATTCTCACTCCTATTGCAACAATGTTGTCCATTTTTCTGGTTTTTTTGCGGATGAATGCTGATAACGAAATTACTGCGCTCAAATCAGGCGGACTCAGTCTTTATAAGCTGCTTCCTGCGCCGATAATTTTCTGTTTGCTTTGTACCGGTGCTGATATTTTCTTTTCTCTTTATGGTTTGTCGTGGGGAACTGAAAATTTCCGTAATTCATTAATGGAGTTTGCCCGTACACAAAGCCAGCTTGCTCTTAAACCCGGAGTATTTAACAAAGATTTTCCCGGATTAGTTTTTTATGCTGAAACTGTTGATGACGAAAAGGGGACTATGAGTTCAGTTTTTGTCAGGGACAGCACTCGCAAAGGAATGAGAGCCACAATTGTTGCCCCACTGGGAGAGATTCTTACTGATCCTGCCCGTGGACGTCTGCTTATCCATCTTGAAAATGGACGAATTTATCAGCAGGAAAATGAACAATTAAGTGTACTTAAATTTAAAAATTACGATGTAAGAATACCTTTGGCAAATATTTTGAAAGGTTATGACGTAGCCGAGTTACGTCCAAAAGAAATGTCGTGGGAGAAGCTTGTCCGTATCAGTCGGGCAGGAGACAGAGCCGGGGATATAGATAAGACTTTTCTCCGAAAAGCTCAGGTTGAGGTTCAAAAAAGATTGGCATTACCTGTTGCATGTCTGGTACTTGGCATGTTTGCCATGCCGATTGCCTGTCTTTTCAGGGGGTTGAAACAACAGTACGGCCTGCTTATTTCGATGGGGCTGTTTCTTGTGTATTATACGATGCTTTCTCTCGGCGTAACCTTCGGGGAAAGTGGGGTGCTGACACCTGTAATAGGACTTTGGGCGCCTAACGTTACTTTTGCCATTATTTCAATAGTGTTGTTGAAGATGGCTGTCATGGAGCATTCATTTAGTTTCAGACTGTCTTTTCTTAAAAGATTCAGGAGGAAGGAAGCATGATCAAAAGACTTCTTCCCGGGCATCTTTCAGGATATGTGCTGAAACAGAATCTGTTTCTGATGTGTGTTACACTCGGTGTTGGAACCGGTATCTATTTGCTTTCCGATCTGTTTGACCGTCTTGATGATTTTATTGAGGCTGGACTCGGTTTCGGTACTATTCTGCGTTATTTTATAGTGAAAATGCCGTTGATATTTTCACAGATTCTGCCCGCAGTCTTTTTGATATCCATGATCATTCAGCTTTGCGTAATGGCACGCAGCAAAGAAATGCTGGCTCTTAGAACCGGAGGTCTTTCACTTGCCTGGTTTTTGAGATTTTTCGTGATTTACGCAATTATCTGGTCTTTAGGCCAACTTCTTTTTTCACAGGTTATCGGAGTTTATGGAGAGCAGGAAGCTTTTCGTATTTGGAAAGAAGATGTGCGAAAAAGCCAGCTGGACAAAAGAGTTCTGCACAATATCTGGCTTAAAGAAGGTAATTTTGTTGTTGAAGCAAAAGAGGTAATGCCTTTTGCCAACAAGGCCAAAGGTATAACTGTTTATGAATTTGCGGATGATAACAGTGGAATAGAAAGAGTTATTACTTCTGACAGTGCAGAGGTGAGCAGCAAGTATGGTTGGAAATTGGAAAATGCGGTAGAGCTTAGCCCAAACCGGTTTGCGTCGCGAAAACATCCTATTTTCACTATGCCGATCAACCTTGATTTAGAGGTTTTCAAAGTCGTTGACCCCGGGATTGATCCTGCCCAGCTACCTATGTGGCAACTTGATAAGGTTATTAAACAATTGGATAAATCAGGTTCAAATGTTGATCGGCTGGTTACTGCATGGCATTCAAAATGGGCCTATGCTTTTTCTCTGTTATCTATGGCCTTAGTCTCTCTTGCGCTGGTGACTTTTTCAGAGAATATCTATCTTAATATAGGTTTAGGACTGGCTCTTACATTTGCATACTATGCTCTGTTTATGGTTGGTGCATCAGCCGGAGATTCAGGTCTTCTGCCGCCTGTTATTGCGGCATGGTTTGGAAATATAGTGATCAACACTCTGGCCTTAGTCCGGATAGGGTGGGTTTTAATTCCTGAATCATTCGGCAAATATTACACAATGTTGAAGGCAAGAAATTTGAACTGAATAAAAAAGGTCAATTCCTGCTGAACGCGTGGAATTGACCTTATTGAAAATGTTTTAATCTATTTTATTCTTATTCTTGTTTTTGCTTTTCCTGCTCAGCGGTATAGAAATCAATCAGTTCCGGCATGGCGGTTGTATCAAGCAATTTCCAAAGTTTAGTGCGGTTCATGCCGCTTTTACTTGAGACACACAGCGGTTTGACTTTTAATATATCTTCCCACTGATTTTGAATTTTTGACCGCTCTTTTTGCTTTGTCTTGTCAGACTTAGTCATGATAGGCAGAATTGGAATATTGCAATGTTTAAAATATGAAATCATTTCAATATCATTTTTTTGCGGGGTAAGACGGCTGTCCAGAAGAACTGCGGCTGCGGCAATATAAGAGTTACCGGCCATATATTGGTCTATGAGTTTGCCCCATTTGGCTCGTTCAGCTTTAGAGCAGCGGGCATACCCGTAACCGGGCAGGTCAACAATGTAATAGCCGTGCGGATCTACCTCGAAAAAATTCAGACTCCTGGTTTTACCGGGAGTAGCACTTATTTTTGCAAGTTTTTTTCTATTTGCAAGACAGTTTATCAGCGATGATTTACCAACGTTGGAGCGTCCGGCCAAAATGATTTGCGGTGCGGCAAACTGCTCCAGCTGATTGATCTCATAGATTGTATTAATTAACGTAAGTGTATTATTCATAAGGAATTGCCCTTGATTATTTGTGTTATGTGCAGCGCAGACTGTTCACTTATTTCTGCAGGCTAGTCAAGTTAGATACTCTTTTAATAACATATTTCGGTCAACCTGAAAAAATGAGGCAAATAAAAATGAAAACCTTTCTTATTCTTAACGGACCTAATCTCGGATATGTTGGAAAACGTCAGCCTGAGATTTATGGATCTGATAAAATTGAAGATATTCCTGTTCATCTAAAAAAAATTATGGGTAGTTGTGCTGATGAAATTAAGCTTGAATTTTTTCAATCAAATTCTGAAGGAGCCTTAATTGATCGACTTGAAAAAGCCCGTCTGGATAAAATTGACGGAGTCGCTTTTAACGCCGGAGCCTATACTCACACCAGTTTAGCTTTAGCTGATTGTCTGGCATGGATTGAAGTTCCTTGTGTTGAAGTTCATATCAGTAATATATGGGCGCGGACGCAGGATCCGGTTCGTCAGAAAAGTTTTATGGGAAAACAGTGCATTGGAGTAATTGCCGGATTTGGAATTATGAGCTATGCCTTGGCCGTTCAAGCATTGTTTTCGCATGTGACAGGTGACTAAATTTCGGTTTAGCTGGATATGCAATTAGTTTACGGGTGGAATGCCTGTTTATTTTAATGTAAACAATCATTTGAATCAGGATAATTATCGCTGTCACAACATAAATTGACGACAGCAGGGCTTTGGCCCTTAGCGGCCATTATCGGCCCTGTAAAAAATATTTTTATTGGAGGAATTATGATATCAACAAAAGATTTTAGAAACGGACTTAAAGTAGAAATTGATGGTAAACCATTTGAAATCGTTGAATTCCAGCATTTCAAACCGGGTAAGGGCGGTGCCTTTGTCCGTACCAAGCTGAAAAATATGTTTACCGGTCGTGTAACTGACCAGACCTTCCGTTCCGGTGAAAAAGTTCATAAGCCTGACATGGCTACGAACGAAATGCAGTTCCTTTATAAAGATGGTACAGACTACGTTTTAATGGATCTTGAATCTTATGAACAGATGAATGTTCCTGCTGATGTTATAGGTGCTGCCGGCGGCTACCTTAAAGAAGGTGAAACCAATAAGGCTCTGCTTTATAATGGCAATGTTATAGGCATTGAATTGCCTGCATCTGTTATCCTCCTTGTTACTCAGACTGATCCTGGTATACAGGGTGACCGTGTAAGTAATGCGACTAAACCTGCTACTCTTGAAACAGGTCTTAGTATTAATGTACCTCTTTTTATTAATGAAAATGATAAAATCAAGGTTGATACCCGTTCCGGTGAATACCTTGGTCGTGAAAAGTAATCATTTATAATACATAATCTACCGGGGAACCTGTGCGTTCCCCGGCAATTTTTTTAAATTTCCCACTATTGGGTATAAAACGGAGGATGAGACACTGCCCAGCGAAAAGTTCGCAAAAGAAATTTCCGGCATGTTCTGGATGTTTTTAGCCGTTTTTCTTTTTATAAGCATGTACTCGTTCCATCCGGGTGACCCGACTCTTAATCAGGCCGTCAGCTCAAATTGGAAAATTAAAAACCTGATTGGTCCTGCCGGATCGTATGCAGCCGGGCTTCTTGTGGATATGCTTGGAGTTGGATCATGGCTGGTTCCTTTTTATTTTCTGTTTCTGGGACTTTCTTCCTTTTTAAAAATACTTAAGCAGCCTTGGTGGCGCTGGGTAGGGCTGGTGCTTTTGTATGTATGTACTTTGGCATGGGCTTCACATCCCTGGCTTGCAGGTCTTCAAAAGAATATTGTTATTCATGAAGGCGGATTTATTGGAGCAATTCTTTCGAAATGGTCCTTTCAATACCTTAAACCTGTGGGAGCATTTTTATTCTGGCTTTTCACAACTCTTGCCGGAATTCAGCTTACTTTGAATCTTAGCTGGGCTGCCATAGGTAAAAGAATGCGTTCGATACTTCTTGATTTCTTCTTAAAGAATAAAGAACGTGTAGAGCGTAAATCCAAGCGTATGAAAGCCGAGATGGCCATTAAAAAAGCTGAAAAGAAAAAAACTAAAGAGAAAATCAAGAAAAAAGCTGAAGCTACTGCCTCTATTTCTGATTCTAAAGTTGAAGAGGAAGATGAAACTGTAATTGTTTTAGAGCCTTTTCTTGATGGACCTGCGAAGAAAGAAGCTGCGAAGAAAGTAAAAGCGAAGCCTAAAGCCAAAAAAATAGATACCACGACAGCTTTTCCCGCTCTTGATATGCTTACTGAACCTCCTGTGGCCGGAGTTCAGTTTGATCCAAAAAAGCTTGAGGAAAAGACTGAAAGTCTTAAGGTTTGCCTAAAAGACTTTAATATAGATGGTGAAATTCAAAACGTTATTCCCGGGCCGGTAGTAACTATGTTTGAATTTCGTCCTGCACCGGGTGTAAAGGTCAGTAAGATAGCCAACCTTACTGATGATATCTCACTTGCTTTGAAGGCTACTGCCGTCAGAATTGAGGCACCGATTCCCGGTAAGGACTCCGTTGGTATTGAAATTCCAAACGACAATAGACAGACTGTTTATTTACGTGAAATTTTTGAACATGGCTGCTTTACTAAGTCCAAGTCTACGCTGACAATGGCTCTTGGTAAGGACATTCAGGGTGTACCTGTTTCTGCTGACCTTGCTAAAATGCCGCATCTTCTGGTTGCAGGGGCTACTGGAGCAGGTAAAAGCGTATGCCTGAACGGGCTGCTCATGAGTATACTGTATAAGGCGAGTCCTGAAGAAGTAAAACTTTTGCTTATAGATCCTAAGAGGATTGAGCTTGCTGTCTATGCAAGTCTTCCTCATTTGGTGCATCCCGTTGTAACGGACATGACTCTTGCCAAAAGCGCACTTGAATGGGCCGTGTATGAGATGGACAAGCGCTATGAAAGTATGGCGCGTCTCGGCGTTCGTAATATTGCCAGCTATAATGAAAAGCTTGCCAAGATGGATGGGGAAATGCCTGAAGATCTGGAAGATCTTGAGCCTATGCCTTTCCTTGTCATTGTTGTGGATGAGCTTGCCGACCTTATGCTTACAGCCGGAAAGGATGTTGAAATAAGTATTGTCCGTCTTGCACAGCTTGCCCGTGCGGCAGGAATTCATATTATTCTGGCAACGCAGCGTCCGTCAGTTGATGTTGTAACCGGACTTATCAAAGCCAACTTTCCAACACGTATCTCATTTCAGGTAACCTCAAAGCACGACTCTCGTACCATTCTTGATATGATCGGTGCGGAGAAGCTTCTCGGGCGTGGTGATATGCTCTACAAGCCAAGCGGTTCAAAGTTGCGTAGATTGCATGGTGCTCTTGTTGAGGATGATGAGATTAAAGAAGTGGTAAATTTCTGGAAGCAGAAATATCCGCAGGAATTCGAACTTGATTTTTCAGACTGGAAAGAAACACCCGGCGGTGCCGGACCGGGAAGTATGCCCGGTGAATCAGATGATCCTGTATACAACGAAGCGGTTGAATTCGTACTTGGACAGGGCAAAGCTTCGATTTCATTATTGCAAAGGCGTTTTCGCATCGGATTTAACCGTGCGGCACGTTTTATCGAGCAGATGGAGCAGGATGGGATTCTTGGCCCGCAGGATGGCAGTAAGCCACGTATTGTCTTGATTACTAAAGATTAAACAGCAAAAATATTCAGGAGTACTTAAACCCTTTTTCAAAAGGAGTTTAAGTACTCCAAAAATATTAGTTATTTTTAATAGTGCAGAGTTGTTTTGCTGGTGAAATAAGAAGCTGATTCTAGTAAAAATTAATCCCAATAAAATTCGAAAGGACAGCAGTCTCCGCCTTCAGCCAGTGTTGATGTACGGACCATGCGGAGATTTTCACTGTAGCCTTTGGCAAAAGGTTCATCGCGGCAGCATGAAATCATGCGGCAAAGCTCCTCAGGCAGCCCCATTTTGCGGTATGAATCCTGATAATTGCAGCGTACAACTTTAATGGTGAGTGAGTTGTCATTAAGCGACATTTCTTCTATTTCAATGGCATCACCTTTTTTCCAGAGTTCAACTACGGTTGAGAAATGCTTAAGGCCGGGGGCATCTACCGATGCAGCAAATCGCTGACCTGCTTTAAAGGCCGATTCTTTTAAATTTTCTGCAATAATTTCCAGAGCTTTTTCTTTTCCAAAATATTTGGACATAGTCTTATAAAGCTCGCCATACAGTTCTGCCTCAATAAGACGGCGGTCGATCTGTGATACAGGTTGTTCTTTCATAATTCACCTAAAAGAGTTAAGAATACGTTGTAGATGAACATTAAATTCATGAGGAAAATAATGCGTTTCAAAGCCTTAATACTGACAATTTCTATTTTAATTTCATTTTGCAGCGTAGCGCATGCAGATGAACTGACAGCTGAAATCCAAAAAACATATGATTCAATTAAAACTTTCAGTGCAGATTTTACTCAGACATTGACCAATGCTGCAAGTAAAGAACAGGACATCAGATCCGGTAAAATTACTTTTAAGCAGCCATCCCTTCTACGCTGGGAATCTGTAAAGCCTGAAAAAGAATTGTTGATCGTAGGAAAATCCGTTGTGTGGGACTATTTCCCTGACGACGAAGTTGCTCTCAAGTATCACACAAAGCAGATTTTTAATTCTAAAACCATGATCCGGTTTATTTCTGGTCAGGCAAAGCTTGAAGATGATTTTGTTGTAGAAAATCAGGGTGATGAAAATGGACTAATCAAGCTTAAGCTTCTACCTTTTGAGCCTGAAACCGGGCTTGTGCTTGCTTATGTATGGGTTGATCCGGTCAAGAAAATGCTAGTTAAAACTCTGGTGGTTGATTTTTATGGAAATGGTAACGAAGTTGCTATGACTAACATTGAAATTGATCCGGAAGTTGATGACTCGGTGTTTAACTTTGTTCCTCCCAAAGGAATCGAAGTTGAAGATAATACCGTAAACCAATAGAGATTTAAACAATCATTTGACTTCTTCGTATTTTAGAAGGAAAGCATGAATCTTTTGAGGTTCGGAGACGTATGAGTGTTTTTTACATTTGGTAAAAAAATAAACAATCCCACAGCTAATAGTTTTGGAGGTCTTAAACCTTTTTTTTAATAGGTTTAAGACCCTGATGGGACCAAAGCGTACAGCGCAATAAATCCAGATTATACATGAGTAAAGTAGACCAAAAAAATATTGAAGAGCTGGTAAAAAGGCTCGAAAAACATAATGAAGATTACCGTCGCGGCATGCCTACTATCAGTGATGCCCGATATGATGAATTAACTGAACAGCTGCGGGAATTGGCACCAGATCATTCTTTTTTAGGGAATGTGGAACCTGAAAATTTCAGCGAAAAGGTTGAGGTGAGACATCCTAAACCTATGCTATCTACCGAAAAAGCATACACTGTAGAAGAGCTGGAACGCTTTGTAGCCCGTGTTGAGAAAGAAGCCAGAGTTCTTGGTATTCGTGATGTTCAGTATCGTGTGACTCCAAAGCTAGACGGTCTGGCTGCTCGTGATGACGGGAAAATTTTTGCAACCCGTGGTAATGGTGAAGTCGGTTATGAAATTTCAAGTGCATTTGCCAAAGGAATTGTCCCCATCGGCGGACGTGGACTCGGGGTCGGTGAGATTGTTTGCAGTCGCGATTATTTTGAAGAGCACCTAGCAGAGACTTTTGAACATCCCCGTAATATGGTTGTTGGAATAGTCACTTCTGATAATGTAAATGAAGCTTCAAAACAGGCTTTGCAGGATGAAGCTGTAAGGTTTGTTCCCTACAGCACTTTGCCTAAAAAAGTTGTCGGCAGTGAAGAACTTGTAAAAAATGTCTGGGAAATAACTGACGAATTATGGTCCACTTCCGATTATCCTCTTGATGGTATGGTGGCCGAGGTAATGGACTCAGCTTTACAGGATGCTTTAGGCGCAACAGCTCATCATTATCGCTGGCAGATTGCTATTAAAAAGAAAGGTGAATCCGCTGTTACTGAAGTGGAAGGCATCCGCTGGCAGGTTGGGCGTATGGGCGCAGTCACTCCTGTTATGGAAGTCAAACCAGTTTCGGTTTCCGGTGCAACTATCCGTAACGTAACAGCTCACAATGCAGGTATGTTGCGTGATCAGTCCATCGGCATAGGTGCAGTTATTAGGATTATACGCAGCGGTGAAGTTATTCCTAAGCTTGAAGAGGTTTTAAAACCTGCTCATGAGGTCGAATTATTGACCCATTGTCCATCGTGCGGTGCGGAACTTTTTTGGCAGAACGACTTTTTAAAATGTCCCGATTTCAATTGCCCTGCACGAGTTGAACAGAGACTGGAGTATTGGTTTAAGACTCTTGGAAATGCTGACTGGTTTGGCAAGAAAACCATTACAAAACTTGTTTCAGCAGGGCGTAATTCTCTTGAGGCTGTATATACAATGGGTGAGGAAGATTTTAAAAAGCTGGGATTTGGCCCCGTTCAATCTTCCAATCTGGCAGAAGCAATTTATATCAGTCGTACTAAAGAAACTGATGATTGGCGTTTTCTGGCTGCATTCGGCATCCCTGATCTGGGTAAAGCTGATAGTCGTAAGTTGCTGGGGCACTACAAACTTGAAGATGTGGTAAACGTAAAGCAGGAAGAATTGCTCGATATTCATGGCTTTGGCGACATTACCAGTCATTCAGTAACTGAGGGAATTGCAGCTATTAAACAGACCATTCTCCATATGCTGAATTTTGATTTTAACTTAAGACGTACTCCTCTACTTAAAGATACAGCAGAAATGGATAGCCCTATTGCCAGGAAAGGGATCGTTTTTACCGGCAAGATGGTGCAGGGAACCCGCGAAGATATGCAGGCTGTTGCCCGTAGAATGGGAGCAAAAGTGCAGACATCAGTAAGCGGCAAAACTGATTTTCTGGTCTGCGGAAGTAATGTCGGGGCAAAAAAAATGGAAACAGCCCAGTCCAAAGGTGTTAAAGTCATGACTGAAGCCGAGTACATGGACATGGTGAGTGAAAACTGATTTTTTAAAGTGAATAATTTATTATAGATACCAATCAATCGGTTCTGTTCTGAACCGTCAAAATTTAGGAGCATGATATGACTGATGTTGTAATTATGGGTGCTAAAGGGCGTATGGGCGATACTCTGGTTCGCTGTGCTCAGCAAAGTGAAGACCTTAATCTTGCCGCAGTACTTGAGCGTTCAGGTTGTGAAGAAGGACTTGATACACTCGGCTGTATCTGCGGAACTTCACCTGAAGAAGTTCTCACTAAAGTTCCGGGCGCTGTTGTTATTGATTTCACTTCTCCTGTTGTGACACTTAAGCTTCTTGAAACAGCTTCTATCACAGGAAATCCAGTCGTTATCGGCACAACAGGGATGACCAATGAAGAGCTTGCACAGGTCGAAGAATTTGCTAAAAAAGTACCTGTTTTTCTTGCTCCGAACATGAGTGTGGGCGTAAATGTTCTGCTTAAAGTTCTGCCTGAACTGGTACGAATGCTCGGACCTGCTTATGATATGGAAATGACTGAAATACATCATAATAAAAAGGTAGACTCTCCAAGCGGAACAGCTCTCAAGCTGGCTCAGTGCATGGCTGAAGCTCGCGGACTGGTTTATGATGAAGTTAAAAAACATTCCCGCGACGGTATTATCGGTGCAAGGACCAAAGATGAAATCGGAGTAATGGCGGTTCGTGGCGGCGACGTTGTCGGTGACCATACTGCTTATTTCTTCGGTCCCGGTGAACGTATTGAAGTTACTCACCGTGCTCATTCCCGCGAAACTTTTGCTCAGGGTGCGCTACGTGCTGCACGTTGGCTCAGTGATAAAAAGCCCGGAAAAGTTTATTGCATGGCTGATATATTTTAATCATCACTGTCCTCTTTATAAATAAAAAGATAGGCATTGATTATAAATAATCAATGCCTATCTTTTTATTAAAAATAAAATTATTCTTCAATTACATCAATTAATTTGCTTAATACCAGCGGAGTATTGAAATTTTCTAATACTTTCGTACGCCCTTTTTTGCCCATTTCATTTCTGAGTTCTGCATTTAAAATCAGTTTTTCAAGAGCTGCTGCAAGCATTTCTGAATTTTCAGGAGGGACAAGAATACCTGTTTCTCCGTCCGAAACAACTTCCGGGTTTGAACTTATATTGAAACCGACCACTGGTTTTTCAAGCGTCATGGCTTCAACCAGTGCGTATCCAAATCCTTCCCACAGTGACGGCAGGCAGAAAATATCCTGCGAGGCATGAAATGATTTCATATCTTTTACAAAACCAAGGAAGTTAATTCTGTTCGTAACTCCAAGTTCTGCTGCATAATCTTTCAGTTCTTTTTCCATTTCGCCTGTGCCGGCGATCTGTATTTTGAATTTTAAATTTTTATTTTTAAGAATTTTTGCAGCTTCTATGAGAAATTTTTGCCCTTTTTGCGCCGTCAAACGAGCTGCATTTCCGATGATAATATCATCTGTTTCGGAAGAGCAGGCGGATGATATCTTTTGACTATCGAATTCTGCTACATCAAATCCGTTGTAAATCTGTCGTATTTTTGAATCATGGATCAGATTTTTGTTGTGGGCTAAAACTGTACGTTTAGTCTCAAAAGAATTGACTATAAGACGGTCAACGATTTTTGAAAAAATCTGCCTGTTCAGGAATGTGTTTTTCACCGGAACGGCGATTCCTCTGCGGTATATAATTTTAGAAACACCGGCTCTTTTGGCCGCAACTCCGCCACTTTTCAGGTCTGAAGGCAGGGCGGTTATCAGGGTCTGAATATCATTTTGCTTAAAAAATGATTTCAATCTGCCCATGAGTAGGGGATTTAGGAAAGAAAGGTTGCCGATCGGTTCGCTGTGCAGAGTAATGCCGGGTTCGTTTTTAAGACGGTTTTTCAGTTCTGATTTGTGATTGGTTACAACAAAAACATTGTAACCTTTATCCCGTAGCAGCAGGGAAAAGTGGTGATTCCATTTTTCCCCGCCGCCCCAGGCTTTATTGCTATTAAAAAAACATACGTTTTTATTCACTTAATTTGATTCCAAGTGCGTCTGCTGTGAGCTGTGGAATAGACTCAAGGCTCGGACACACTGTGAAACCTGCACTGCGCATTTTTTCCAGCTTGCCCTGCACTCCTGTCCCTTCCTTGAGAATAGCACCTGCGTGGCCCAGACGTTTACCCGGAGGAGCTGTCTGACCAGCAATAAAGGAAAGTACGGGTTTGTCAAATCCGGTCTCGATAACGTAGTCCGCAAGATCCTGTTCCGCCGTGCCGCCGATTTCACCAAGTACCATAACAGCTTTGGTTTCATCATGATTGCGTAACATCTCAAAGATATCAGCAAAAGTGGTTCCGATATAGGAGTCACCGCCGATACCGATGGATAATGATTGTCCTATGCCGACTTGATTAAGACGATCAGCGACTTCGTAGGTCAGGGTTCCGCTTCGCGACAGGACTGCAACAGGGCCGGGGGAAAAGGGGGTTGTGGGCAGAATTCCGATTTTAGTCTGTCCCGGTACAATGAGCCCCGGTGTGTTGGGGCCGATAATACGTGATTTTCCGCCTTTAACCTGTTCCAGCACATTAAGCATAGCGCTTTGAACAATACCTTCAGTGATGCATACAACCCACGGTATTTCGCAGGATGTGGCTTCAAGAATTGCATCAGTTGCCAGTTTTGGAGGAACAAAAATTATACTTGCCCCTATTTCATGATGCCGCTGTGCTTCCTTTATACTGTTGTAGACCGGAACACCCAGCACTTCCTGACCACCTTTGAAGGGAGTTACCCCGGCAACAATGTTGCTGCCGTACTCAAGCATCAAGCGGGTATGAAGTTGTCCCTCCTGTCCGGTTATACCCTGAACAAGAATAGGTGTGTCTTTATCGATGCCGAAGGTATGCGGCGATTTGTAGCCGATATCCTGCGGTCTCAAATCGGGCATAGCTGCAATGGGATCAGGGAATTCAATTGTTGGAGCATTAGCAGGTTTTAGTTTACTGAGAAGATCAAGTGCCTCCTGCATATTTCTGGCACGGTGAAGCTTGTCGCCTTTGATTTCTTTCAGAATTTCAAGTCCTTCTTCGGCGCTGTTTCCGGACATACGTACAACGATCGGTTTTTCAGGTGCTTTTCCGCCAAGAGCAGCAACAAGGGCTTTTGCAACCAGTTCACATGACAGTATGCCGCCAAACAGGTTAATTAAGATAGCTTCAACCTGTTTATCTAGGAAAAGAAGTCCCAGTGCTGTTTCAATACGTTTCTGGTCGGCAGCCCCGCCTAGATCCAGAAAGTTTGCAGCCGGAAGCCCAGAGAAATTCAGCGCATCCATGGATGCCATAGCCAGACCTGCGCCATTGGCGATAAGACCCACCCAGCCTTTAAGGGAAACAAAACTCATTCCGGCATCGCGGGCGATGTTTTCTTCATGAGTAGAATGCTCAGGCTGATAATATTTTTCAAATACCGGGTTAATGTCGACAATGTTGTCGTCCATTTCAATTTTACCATCTAGGGCAAGAAGTTTGCCGTATCCGGTAAGGGCAAGAGGATTAATTTCAGCCAGCAGCAAACCGTGACCGATCATGGTTTTGTAGAGATTTTTTACTATATTGCTGAAATCTCCAAAAAGCTCTTTAGCAAGACCGATATGGAAAAAAGCGGCGCGAATCTGATTTGGCTGGAGTCCTCCGGGCAGACTTATTTCTTGAATGAGAAGATTGTCCAGCCCCATATTTTCAATTTCAACTCCTCCCTCGCGTCCAACAGTCATGATTACTTTGCGGCGCTGACGTGATAACGTCAGTGAAAGATAAAATTCTTTGCGAATGTCAACGGCAGGTTCAGCTCTGATGAACGGGACTTTATTGCCTTTGATTTCCATATTTAAAATCTGGCTGGCAATCTTTTCATAGTCATCCTGAGAATCAACTTTCTGGATTCCTCCGGCTTTCCCTCTACCGCCTACGGGGACCTGTGCTTTCAGAATCCAGGGCAGGGGAAAGTATGGTTTAAGGGAAGGAAGATCTTTTTCAGTAATTTTAACCCCTGTCGGGACAGGAATTCCAGCAGCCTCTTTAAGTAATGTTTTACTTAAGTGTTCATTCAGCAGCATACTCCCTCCAGCATGTCTACGGTTTCATTCGAAGAGAAACTATCACCTGTTAAAGAATCAATAATTGCTTCCAAAAGCACTAATAAATTGAGCAGGTAATTTAAAATGCTTAAATGTTTAAGTAATCATCATAAAAATATTTCCAGATGATACTTGTGCCCATAGCGTATAATTCAATTATATGGCACTCTCAAGTTCAATTAACAAATTTATTTACGGTTTTTGAGCTATCAGTCACTGCAAAGCTTGTTAAATAAGGGATTAGACCGTTTTTATTTTTTTTCGAATAAAATTTTTTAATTATGCTTTTTAGGAAAATATTATGGCTGATTTTAAAAATTTATCTGACGTTTTGGCTGAGGAAGTTATGAGCGATGTGGCTGATACTTTTTTTGGAGCCAGAATTGATATCGATGATGCTCTTGAGTATTTCCATACAGTCTCAGAGAAATTGCATGAAAAATTATATAAAGTTTTCAGGGCATATGTTTTATTGGAAAAAATAAGTCTGGGAAGTGAGAGACTTAATGATTTCTGGAAGACTACAGGAATCAGCAGTGATCCGTTTAAGATTCCTCCCGGTATTGAGTGCGCAGGGTTGCTTGTGACTCCTACTTTTTCATTATTTGCACGGAATGAATATATTAAGTGGTACGGTATGGCCTATGATCTGCTTAGAGAACGTATCAATGAATACATGCATGGAACATACAAGGATGATAGCAACGGCCGTAAAATTCTTTCAGCAAACAGAGACGATTTTTTTCGTATGTGTAATGAAATCAATATTAAAATTGAAAAAATTAATAGAAACGTTTCTGCATCTGAAGTTCTTAAGTTTACGAAATCACTTGACCCCTCTGTCGCTAAGAAAGAAAACATTACCGGATGTGTAGGGCCTCAATGTAAAGCCATAGATGATGAAATGGCTTTTACGGTGATCACAATTAAAGATATTGATTTTCCGGCATTTTCAGATCTTCCTGATCGCAAAGAAGTGAAATCGTTTATTTCTGGGCTTTGTTCTGCTAATTATTCCCGCGAAAAGTCCCGGGTTAAAGAGTTGCTTAAATCATTAAGACAAAGTGTTAAGTAAGGAGTTGGTATGACTAAAACAGTTAATTTTATTCTTGTATTGCTACTTGTTCTCTGTGCTTCCACCACTGTTTATGCTCAGGAGAAGAAAAATGTTCCTGATTCCAAGGTTAAACCGGAGGTTACTCAGCCGGAAGCAAAGCAGGAAAAGAAGGATGGTGTTCCTGTTGTTGTAGTACATACAGGCGATGATGTGCTTGGCGGTTCTCTTGCTTTAAAAGTAAAGGAAAGTTTTAGAAAATCAGTTTTATTCCAACTTGCGGATAAAACTAAAAAATCAGTGAGAATAAAAATTGTTTCCAGCAGTGAGTTTTCAGAGCGTCCTGAAATAGGTTCAGTTTATACCGCTATCTGGACATTTGCTGAAAGTGAAGATGTGGTTCCTTTTTATCTTGCTGAAGAGCTTGGTCTGGTCAACCAGCAGAACCTTGACCGGACCGCTGCGAAATTACTGAACCGTACAGATAAAATTGCGGAAGAGTATAAATATTTATTTGAGTAGATTCTGCCAGTTATTGCCTCTGCGAAAAGATTTCAGACGCAAAGAGCGCAGTGAACGCAGCTTTTCACCTGATTTCGGTCCTAAATTACGATCTTCAACCGGCAGGGATACTTTCAGTATCTCTGCCAGTTCAGACGTTGCAGATTTCATAACATCTTCTCCTCTGTCTGCGTGAGTAAGACTGATCATATTTTCCAGTAACCCGTTTACATGCAGTTTCATCAAAAGATCCACTTTTGTTGCAGGGCGAAGTTCCATATAGTTTCCGGCTTTCATATGCAGCTTTGCTGCAATCTCGCCTGCCTGTATAAATTTTGTCGGCAGCAGCAGACGTCGGCCCAGTTTCAGTGCTGGAGCAATTCCTGATTTATCATGGCCATGGTGGGATGGTAGCTTATTCTTTGCGGTAAGTGTTTTGCCAAGATCATGGCACATAGCCATCCAGCAGGTAATGCTGTCCCCGGCAACCTTATCCATCATTTCAGCAGTATGACCAAGAACTGTTTTGTCGTGAAACGGTGAGGGACCGGCCGGAATCTCATCGGAATTGCTGAACTCTGAAAACCATGGTTCCAGACAGTCTGTTTCACTGAGTATTCTGATAAAATTTCCTGGCTGTGAGGCTGCAAGTGCTTTACGTAGCTCTACACCTATTCTGTCGGGAGCTATGCCTGCCAGCCATCCTTGGGATGAAGCTTCACGCATTTTGAGTAGCAAGTCTGCATTAGGAGTGAAATCCGGGAATCTGGCAAGAAATGTTGCCACTCTGAAAACCCGAAGAGGGTCTTCCTTGAAAGACTGGGCAAAACATAGGCGCAGGGTCTTGTTTGTGATATCTTCCAGTGCGTCAGGATGACAGTAAAGTTCGCCATCTTCATCAATGGCAAAACTGTTTACAGTAAAGTCTCGTGAGCAGAGATCAAGATCAATTGTTTCTCCAGTTGTTTTGCCTCGTAAGCGGGGAAGCGAAAATTCAAATCCCTTCATAAAAAAAATTTCGTATGACTTTCCTACGGGATGGGCTGCAGGAAATTCAGAAATAAATTCGTCAGCTGTGCCACGGGCAATTAAAAAATCAAAATCATGCGGTTTTTTTCCGAGCAGCAGATCTCGTACAGCTCCACCAACTAGTAGGGTTTTTATATTTTTATTATTTGTTATCATGTTATTCTTTTAATGATTTATGCATGATGCTTAGATATAGAGATTTGCTAAATTGTTTTTTGATGATATCGTAAGAAGAATGAAAAAGAAAATATTCATACTAATTTTTTTGGTACTTGTGGCAACACTCTTTTTTGCCTTTGATTTAGACAGATTCTTTACTCTTGAATATATAAAAAATTCTCGTCAAGAATTTCAAATTTTTTATGATCAACAGCCTGTATTTACGGTTTTTTTGTTTTTTATAACTTACGTTACAGTTGTCGGTACAAACCTGCCCGGAGCAACTATTCTTGGGCTAGCCGGCGGGGCATTATTTGGTTTTTCAATTGCCGTGGTGACTATTTCTTTTGCCAGTTCAATCGGAGCAACTATTGCCTGTTTTTTTTCACGTAATTTATTTCGTGATTATGTACAGCGCAAATTTGGGGATAGACTGGATAAAGTTAACAAAGGGATTGAGGAAGAGGGGGCATTTTATCTGTTTTCTATGCGCCTTATTCCGGCAATTCCATTTGTTGCGATCAATTTGTTGATGGGTCTTACGCCCATGAAGCTTAGAACTTTTTACTGGGTTTCACAAATTGGCATGTTGCCTGGAACCATGGTCTACGTTAATGCTGGTAGTGAATTAGGAAAGATTGATTCTCTTGCTGGTATTATTCAGCCTGGCTTGATTATTTCTTTTGTGATTTTGGGATTTTTTCCTTTGATGGTTAAAAAGGCAGTAGCTTTTGTCAAAGCCCGCCGAAGTGTGTAGGGTCGGAATAATAAAGTAATTTTAACGGGTGTATATATTTCATTATGATTGCAAGAACTTCACCTAGCTTACGCAGTTTTCATAAGGGTAAAATTATTTTCTCCGAAGGGCAGGAAAGTAAAGTTGCCTATATGATAAAAAGTGGAACTGTTGATATTTTTCGTAAAATAGACAGAAATAAAACAGTACTCGCTACTCTTCGAAGAGGGGATATCTTTGGAGAAATGGCTCTGTTAACTGATCAGAAGCGTACCGCCAGTGCGGAAGCTTCCAGTTTTTGCGAGCTTGTAGTGCTCACTGAAGAATTGATGAATAAATTACTTGCAGCCTCGCCGGGTACTATTAAAAAAATAGTTGATTTACTGGCTAAAAGAGTTGTGGCCACAGGAGGAAAATCCTGTAGCGAAGAAAGTGACTCTTTCATTGCTTTGTCTACTATACTTGATCTTGCTTATAAAGAATATGCATATACGCCGAAGAACAAACAGGCGGCGATTCCAAATTACTCCAGAGGTCTTTCTGTAAAATCATTTACCGAAACTGTAAAAAGTCTTGCAATGTTTTCTACTTTGGAAATCGAATCTTTTCTTGAAACTGTCTACAAGCTTCGTTTGATAGATATGAAGAATATTAAGAAAAGTGATAAAGGTGCTTTTGCAGATAAGTATATATTAATCAATAATATAAGTCAGTTTATGACTTCATTACGAAGCTTGTATAAACAGATGAAAGAAATCGGTGCGAGTGTTGATTCTCGTATGAGTTATATGACGTTTTCTGATTTAGCAGCTAAAACCGGAACAACTCCTGAACTTGTTTATAAGAAGCTTATAAAAGAGGAGATGCCGGAAACTCTGGTCTTTTTTGACAGGGAAAAAGCTGTAGAGTGGAGCAAAGATAAAGATGAGAAATTCTTTAAGAAATTTAAGCGTCCACGGAAGGCTTTGGAAGATCTTGAGAATGTTGATGACCTGATTTTTATCGATAACCCTTCACTTAAGACTGTTTTTGAAGGGTATGATTTTTATAAAATTTCAGTGTTGTTTTCAGCGGCAGATAAACAGAATAAAGAAAAAATTGTTCGCAATGTCGGACGTAAAATGGCTAAAATTCTACTTAGTGAATCTTCTCGTGATCGATCTGCAACAGATCCTGAGGTTATTGAGTGCTGTGATGAAATTTTTGATGCTGTTCGAAAACTTAAAGGGGCAAGCTAAGGTGACGTTATGCAGCGACTTGCGGAAAGGAGAAAGGAAATGAGTCCTCAAAAACCTTTGTCCAAAACATATAATAAAGGTGATATTATTTTCCGCGAAGGAGATAGTGGAAACCTTGCATATATGATTCAGTCAGGATCAGTTAATATTGTCAAGAATATTAAGGGTAAGCAGAGCGTTTTAGCTACACTTGGTCCTGGAGAAATTTTCGGTGAAATGGCTATTATTTCAAAATCTCCCAGAGTTGCAGGAGCAGAGGCAGCATCAGAATGTACTCTGATGGTGCTGACTGCGCGCCTGATTCTTCTTTTACTGCAGAAAAGTCATCCAACCGTATTTCACCTGACTAGAATTCTGGCTTCACGTCTTGCTGCTGCTAACCGCACTTTATCTGAAAATCGCAGCGAAAATTCATGGATGACTTTCTGTCGTCTGCTCCATATGGAGCATCGCATATTTATGACCAGCCCACGTGAAGAAAAACTTCTGGGTATTGATTTCACAGTTTTTTGTAAGAGGTTGGTTGAAATTACCAATATGCCGCAAAGTGAGATTGATAGGTTTGTAAAATCTGCAATTGGCTTTAATATGCTTTCGTTGAACAAAATGTCTAAATGCACATTTGTCAGCGTTACTGATCCGGATAATTTTTTAGATATAGCTGAGAATCTTTCAGGTGATATCAACAAGTTTGGCGGAAAGGTAAGTCTTGCTGATTATATGGATATTGATGATTTTGCAGCTATGGTCGATTCTGATCCTGAGATGATTTATAAGAAAATAGGTGTTGGAGAATTTCCTGAAGATATTTGTGTTCTGCACAAAGATGCCACAATAAAATGGGCTGAAAAAAAAGGTGTTCAATATTTTAAAGAAACCAGACGTAAACGCAAATCAATCGATGAACTTGAAGGTTTGGAAGATATTATATTTGTTGATATTGGAACGTTGAAACAAGTTTTTAAAAAACTTGGATATTACAAGCTTGGAATTTTGCTCGCGATTGCAGAGGAAGATGCCAAAAAACGTATCCAAATGTCCATATCGAAGAAAATTGTCGCTGCGATTATGAAAGATGCAAAATCACCAGATTCAATTAATCAAAGTGAAGCTGATGATGTGGAAGAAGAACTCATTGAGATGATCAGAGAGATAAAGTCAAACAGCACAGAATAATACAGTTGTTACTTGTAAAGCGGATAAATTCTGTATACCGCTGTATAAAAATTGCAAAGTATGCAAGAATGTATCGTCTTCATTCTCATTCAAACTACAGACATGGGATATTATCATGATTACAAGAATTACCATTATCAACGGTAAAGACAGCAGTCCTCTCCCTAGAACAACTCCTGAACAATTATTTCAAGCACATCCTCTGTGGGCCCGGGATATAGAGCATTTTGGACCATGGAATAGCGAGGATGATGAATATCGCACGTATTCTACCTGGTTATCCGGCTCCAGAACTGGTGTACCTGTAGCAATATGCGGATCTTGTATTTCCAGCCTTGATGTTGCGTGGAGATTACACGCTCTTGAAGATCTTCCTGATTGGGGTAGTGTTATTGCTCTGGAGCAGAACACCGGTCGTGGTCAGGTTCGGCGTGAATGGATTTCACCTCCCGGTAATATCTACGGTACTGTTAAATGGCCTGCTTTGCCTGTCGGAGAACCGGGGGAAGCCCGTCCTGTGTGGAATCGTATTCTTCCATTGATTGTCGGTTATCTCACATGTAATGCTCTTAAAGATATAGGCGTTAATACACAGCTTAAATGGCCTAATGATATTTTGATTGATGGTAAGAAGGCTGGTGGAATTCTTATTGAGGAGCGTGGTGGAACCGTTATGGTCGGAATCGGCCTTAACGTTGCCAACGCACCTGAAAGAGAACAATTACGAGTCGATCATGCCGTTCCTGCAGGACGTATAAATACTGAAGAAATGCAGCTTGGTCCTCTTGAAACATGGATTGAGCTTATTAAGTATTTCAAGAAAAATTTTGACAGTATTGTCTCTTCACAGGATGCAGACAGTTTTCTGTATGAACTCGCAGATCAGCTGGTCTGGTTTGGTAAAGAGGTCAAAATTGTCGATGGACCGGACGGAGTTGACCGTGGAGTTATTTGCGGGCTTCGTTCTGATGGCGGACTTGTCGTCGATAAGGACGGCGTGAAGCATGAAATTTATTCAGGATCGGTTATGCCTCTCTAAAGTTTGTTTTTTTATAACAACTTATTTTACTTGACATGTTGCGTTTGCTGAGGAAATCATTTTTCTGTGTGGATGAAATTGAAGGGAAGCCTTTTCGTCCGTTTTTCAGAAGATAGCTGCTGTTTTGAGATCATTTCGGGACAGTAAGAGTGAATGGTTTTTGTAAGTATTTCTGTCTTTTTATTTGGCAGGATGATATGTCATGATTTCTTAGTTTTATAAATCTTTTCAAATTCAAAATCTATATTCATGCGGAATTCCAGGTACTTTATTCCGCAGGCACAATTTACATGATGGGAAGGAGGATATGATGGCAGGTAAGAAGGATAAGTCCGGCTCCACTAAAAAAGAGGACAATACTGCTCCTCAAAAGTCACAGGCAACGAAGCAGCTTGAAAGTAAGCTGGTTCTTACCGGTGCTGATATTGTTAAAATCGGTGAAGAAGCTGAGCTTCTGGTTGGCGGTAAGAACTATAATACAGCATTGATAAGTCAGGTTGAAGGCATTCGGTCGCCTCAGTTCAGAGCGATTTCTTCTATTGCATTTCATAAATTGCTTGATGAAACAAAGGTCCATGCAAGTGTCGTCAGGGCCGTTGTGGACACTGAATATAATGCTGTCGACTGGGGAAGTGAAGAAGTTAATAGTGACAGTGAATTTTTACAGAAATTTGTGCGCTCAATTGCACAGGTTATTAAAGAAGAAGCCAGTAAACATACTGAGACTCAGATTCAGCTTAGAACTTTTATTAATAACGTAGTAGAAGGCTTTGCTACTTCACCTGAAGGTATTGACCAACTGCGTAAAAGGTCTGTGCTGGTTCAGAGTGCGATTCTTTCTGTCGAATTGCCTAGTGAAGTAGATAAGGCTGTTAAAGAAGCATATCTGGCAATTTGTAAAGATGCAGGTCTTGAAAATGAACCTGTCGCAGTCCGTTCCTCAGCCGCTGGTGAAGATAGCCGTAAGAAGGCTTTTGCCGGATTACAGGATACTTATCTTAATATTTTCGGCGAAGATTGCTGCTCTGAAGCCTACCATTGGGATTGTGCCTCTGCGTACAACCTGCGAAGCATGACTTATCGCCGTGAAGCTATCCTTGATGCTGTGACTCTGGCAGAAAATACTGGAGATGCTTCAATTGCTGAAACTGCCAAGCTGGAATGGGCAATTGAAAATACATCGCTTTCTGTATGCATCATGCGCATGATTAACCCAGTCATTTCAGGTACTGCTTTCAGTGCTGATACTGCAACCGGCTGTCGTGGTACTGACCGCAGAGACCTTGTATCCATTGATGCCAGCTACGGACTTGGTGAAGCTGTTGTCGGCGGTATGGTTACTCCTGATAAATTTTATGTTTTTCAGCGTGATGACGGCTCAGAAGTTGTTGTCCGTAATATGGGCAGTAAAGATAAAAAGATTGTATATAGTGAGAAGGGTGGTACCAAAGTAGAAAAAGTACAGCCCGGTGCTGTTTACCGCTGGGCTTTGTCTCTTGCTCAGGCTGAAGAAGTCGCCAAGGGTGTTCGTTCTATCAGTAAAGCTTATGATGATATGATTATGGACACTGAGTTCTGCCTAGATGCAGCTGACCGTTTATGGTTTGTTCAGGCTCGCCCTGAGACTCGCTGGAATGAAGAATTTGAGCTTCATCCTAATTCCATTTTCATGCGTAGACTTGAGGTTAACCCTAAGGAGCTTGAGTCTGCTGAAGTTGTCATTGAAGGAAACGGAGCTTCACGCGGTGCCGGGCAGGGAACAGTTAAGTTTCTGCGTTCAGCCCTGGAACTTAACAAGATTCATAAGGGCGATATTCTTGCTGCCGAGCGTACCGACCCGGATATGGTCCCAGGTATGCGTATTGCCGCAGGTATTCTTGCAGACGTTGGTGGCGATACCAGTCACGCAGCAATTACCTCTCGTGAGCTGGGTATCCCCGCCATTATTGGTATTCAGCGTCTTGAGATAATCAGGTCACTTGATGGGCAGGAGATTACTGTTGATGGTTCAAGAGGCCGGGTCTATCGCGGTTTGTTGCCTCTTATTGAGGTCGGCGGGACAATCAACACTGCAGAACTTCCCGTAACTAAAACCAAGGTCGGCCTTATTTTGGCGGATGTAGGACAATCTTTGTTCCTGTCACGCCTCAGAGAAGTTCCCGATTTTGAAGTCGGTCTGCTCCGGGCTGAATTTATGCTTGGCAACGTTGGTGTTCATCCTCTGGCTTTGGAAGCATATGATAATGGAAGTCTGGATAAGCTTGTTCAGGAAAAGCTTGATGAACTGGATGCACGGCTCACTTCTGTAATGAAGGCTCAGCTTGATTCAGGACTTATTTCGTTAAATGTTAAGTTTAGGGAATATGTCGGCGCTCTTACCGGTATGACTGAAGAGATGGATTCTCTTGCAAATGCAGATACAGCCCGTGGCACAGAAGAAGTTCTTGCCATGCACCGCAAGCTTAGAGAGCTTGATAAGAAACTTGATCATTATCTTGAGCACGCCACAGAGGGACTCTATACTCTTAAAACTTCAGTAAAGATTGAAGACCATTTGAAAGCTGTTCTCGGTGTTCATGCTGATGAGTATGCTGATTCAAAATTTATCTATAAACGTACTGAATCATTGGACGAGCTTCCAGATATGCTTGAGAAAGCCAAGAAGAATCCAATGGTTCTTGAATATATTGAAAAGATTAAAGATCTTCGTGAAGAAGTTGCCCTTAAAATGGGGCTTAAATCTGAAATGGATGAAGTTACAAATCTCAGGCAACGTATTAGCGATATCCTTCGCACACGTGGTCTAAGAACTGGTAAAGAAAACTATATTCAGACTCTTTCACAGGGGCTTGCACTGTTTGCAATGGCTTTTTATGGAAAGGATATTGTATACAGAACCACTGATTTTAAGACCAATGAGTATCACAACCTGCTAGGCGGACTGCTTTTTGAGCATCATGAAGATAACCCGATGCTTGGTTATCGTGGTGTTTCCAGAAATATTCATGACTGGGAACTTGAAGCATTCAAGCTGGCCCGTGGCGTATTCGGCGGTAAAAATCTGCACATCATGCTTCCCTTTGTCAGAACGATTGAAGAAGCACGCAGCATGAAACGTTATCTTTCACAGGTTCATCACCTTGAATCCGGTAAGGATGGCCTCAAGCTGATATTGATGGCAGAAATTCCAAGTAACGCTGTTCTCAGTAAAGAGTTTATTAAAGAAGTTGATGGATTTTCCATTGGTTCTAATGACATGACTCAGCTGGTACTTGGTACAGACCGTGATAATTCCAGTCTTCAGCATATTTATGATGAAGAAGATCCTGCGGTTGTCTGGGCTATTCTTTCAACCATTTTCACCGGTCAGAAGTTCGGCAAGAAGATTGGTTTTTGCGGGCAGGGTGTTTCTAACAGCGTTATTTTGCGCGGAGTTGTCTGCATTGCCGGTATTGTTTCGGCTTCTGTTGTGCCTGATACTTATCTTCAGACTAAGCTTGATATGGCTGCTGTTGAAGCGGAAAATATCAAGGTCAGTGAACTTGGTAAATGGATTAGCGACAGGCATTTTGAAAAACTTGCAGCGCTGATGGAAGCCAACGGATATAAGCATATCATCAAGAAGTATAAGACTCCTGAAGATCTTGAAGACTGGTATGAAGGTGAAATAAGAAGACTCAATGAACAGTTCCGTGATAACATGGATACACCTAAAGAAGACTTTTACAGACAGGAAATGGATACCTTCAGGGGCACATTTCATAAGCCGGTAATTTACTCTTCATGGGATTGGAGTCAGACTGTTGAAGATGCTATGCATCATGCAGGTTTTGCGACTTATGAAGAACAGGAAAAAGCTCTTCAGGTTCAGCGGTCAAAACAGTGGTAAGACTCTAAATCTTAGAAAAAGTTTATGTAGAGACCGGCTCCGGATGGAGTCGGTCTTTTTTTAATGGCATAATGAGTTAGAAGCCTTGCAGACCAATGGTTATTCTTGACAGCGCAGTGGGGCAAAGGCATATATAAGTATAGGAGATAAAATGAATAGAATAATTAAAAATGTGAATATATTCGTCCTCAGCATTGCCCTTTCCTCAATGTTTTTAGCTGGATGTTCTATGAATTCTAAAAACTATGTTGGAAATGGTGAAAATTATTCTGACCGTGCGCCTCGAAAATTGGGAAGAGGTGTAACAAATATTTTTTCTGCCCCACTTGAAATACCGAATCAGGCCGTTAATTTAGCTGCTGAAAATGACGAACCTGCTGAACAGGCAGCCGGATATGTAGGTGGTTTTTTTGTCGGTTTTGCATACGGTGCAGGGCGTATTGTTTCCGGTGTATATGACATTGTGACCTCTCCTTTTGGTGGACCGGCAGCGCCAACTATGGACCCGGATCTTATTTCGTCTGATTTTATGAAGAAAGTAGATAAACGTGATGAATCATTTTCAAACATAACTTTGATGTCTTCAGAGTAGGGCATCAAGAACTTATAATTTTTTAAACCTCCCCAGATTATCCGGTGGAGGTTTTTTCTTTAATTGAATCTGAATACAGGTGATAAAGTGATCAAAAATACAATTCTTCTATTGGCTATGATTATTTCTTTTAGCGGATGTGTAAATAAAGAAATGCTTAAAGAGCAGATTACTCAGGCTATAAAAGATAATCCTCAGATTGTTCTTAATGCCATGCGTGAGAATAGTCTGGATATGCTTGAGATTGTAGAAAATGGAATAGATGCGCGCGAAAAAATAAAACGCGAAGCGCAGTTCGAAGCTGAAATCAATAATCCATATAAGCCATCACTTAATCCGGTTAGAGGGGCTTTGGGAAGTGTTGCAGCGCCTGTAACTATTGTTGAGTATACAGATTTTCTTTGCCCATATTGCCGCAAAGGCGCTGATGTTGTACGCAAGCTTGTAGCCGAACATCCTGAAAAGTATAGACTCATTTTTAGAAATTTACCTATGCATGATGATTCCAGACAACTTGCTGCAGTCTTTGAAGCTCTTGCCTTGATTGATATGAAGAAGGCATTTGAATTTCATGACCTTGCTTTTGAAAAGCAAAAAGATTTGTATAATGATAAGAAAGGGATTGTTTTAGGTCAGATTCTTGATCAGGTAGACGTGGATTATAAAAAATTACAGGAAAAACTTAACTCGGCAGAAGTTCAGAATTATTTGAAGGATGACGAGAAAGAGGCTCGTGAATTCGGTCTGGATGCAACTCCGACTTTTATCATAAACGGTGTTTCTGTTCGTGGTTATATGCCAGCAGATAAATTTGAACATCTGGTTGATCTGATTCTTGAAAAATCCGTAGCAGCTAATACAGATGATGGTGAAATCTGCGAAGATTGTTTGAATCAGCAATAGTAAGGTAAATAATGAGTAATATTGCTAAGATACCTGAGCCTCCTGAAGATCTGCATATTTGTTTTGGCGGTGGTGATTTTCATGCCATCGGCATTAAGATGATAAATCTCTGTAAAAATGAACTCGGGATTGCAACAGACTCAAAAGTTCTGGACATTGGTTGCGGTATTGGCAGGCTCGCCTTTCCTTTACTTGATTATCTGTCAGAAGAAGGTCGATATGATGGATTTGATACTTTTCCTGTAGGCATCAAATGGTGTACAGAGAACATAACTCCAGAATTCCCGACGTTTAATTTTCAGCTGGTTGATATTTTTAATTCAACATACAATCCATACGCTCAGAGCACAGCAGCTGATTTCGTATTTCCATTTGAAGATAATACTTTTGATCTAGTAATGCTTAATTCTGTTTTTACCCATATGATGCCTGATGACATAATGAATTATGTGGAGCAAATAGATAGAGTTTTAAATGATCATGGTAAAATATTCGTTACCTTTTTTCTAGTTAACGATGAGTCTTTGGAACTGATGGATCAGAAGAAAAGTGTACATGACTTTCATAAGTATGGTGTCTTTTATACTGCCGATCCCAAAGAGCCTATGGATGCAGTTGGATATGATGAGTCATTTGTCCGCAATATTTTTGAAAAGCATGACTTTAAAATTAAAAAAATTATGTACGGTGGTTGGTGTGGACGAAAACCGACACAAAATCATCAGGATATTATGCTGATTACCCGCTGATAAATAATTTTTATTTGTACTGTTTTTAAACCTACATATTCTTAATATGCGGGTTTTTTATGCCAACGGTATGCTGTTTCAATCATTTCACGTAAGTCATTGAATTTAGGTTGCCATTTTAATTCGCGTACAGCTTTTGAACTGTCGGCAACAAGTCGTGGAGAATCTCCTGCCCGTGCAGGTTCATAATCAAATTCTATTTTGTTTCCCATCACTTCACTGGAAGCCTTGATTACTTCAAGGATGCTGAATCCTTGTCCATTGCCAAGGTTGAAGACATGAGCTCCTTCTTTATTTTCCATGTAGCTGATTGCAGACAGATGAGCGTCGCACAAGTCCAGAATATGAATGTAATCCCGTACACATGTTCCATCAGGAGTGGGGTAATCGTTACCGAATATTTTGAGTTTACGTCCATCATCAATTCCGCTTAATAAAATATTAGGGATGAGATGAGTTTCAGGTTTATGAGCTTCTCCGATGAGGCTGTCCGGGTGCGCTCCGGCAGCATTAAAATACCTGAAACAGACTGAATCAAGACCGTAAGCAACTGCGTAATCCTGTAAAATTTCTTCAACAAAAAGCTTGGATTTGCCATAAGGATTAAGTGGTTTAAGCGGGTGATCTTCAGTTATCATATCCATAACCGGATCGCCGTAAACAGCTGCTGTGGAGGAAAAAACAAATTTATTAACTCCGTTTGCACGCATCGCTTCTAGTAAATTGATTGTTCCAGTTACGTTGTTATCGTAGTATTCGAATGGTTTTTCAACTGATTCACTCACGACAATAAGCCCTGAAAAATGAAAAACTGCGTCATAATTTGAATCTTCAAATGCTTTGGCTACATCATTGGGGTTTCGTAAGTCCCCCTTGATAAATTTGCCCCATTTAAGTGCTTCCATGTGTCCAGTAGATAAATTATCAAAAACTGTTACATCATGACCTGATTCAGCTATCATTCTAGCCATATGCGATCCAATGTATCCGGCTCCACCGCATACAAGTAGAGATAATTTTTTATTTTTTGGCATAATAACCCCAATATGGTATTTTAATCGTAATTCAAATATAAGTTCTTTATTAATTAGATAATCTTGTTGAGTAAAGTGCTAAACTGTAATTTTAAGGAATATTGTAGCTGAGGTCAGTTAGTGGTACACATTTCAATAATATGAAAAGGTGGCATAAAGAATTATTATTAATTTTGAAGTGTTGTGTAAAAATTAGAAGAGGAAGTTATTTTGCTTAAAAAAATACTGTTTTTAGTTTTATTATCTGTCTTGTGGTGCGGCTCTGGGGCAGCTGCGGGAAGAGTAGTTTTTTATCCATCAGGAGCTGATTTCAGCCAAAATCTAAGGTCATCAATACAAACTGGTGAAAACGGCGAATATGTCATGTTTACCCTTTCAGGACAGGCCTCGCCAGAAACATTTTCAGTATCTCCTTTATCTAAGGGCGTTTCAGTAAATGATGTATCATGGACCAGGAGTGATCTTTCTCAATCTCCGGCAGTAGTGGAAATTGCCAAAAAGATAGATCAATTAAAGTTTAAACTTAATTCAGTACGTTCAGAAAAACAGGCGCTTGAGGGCGGTATTTTGTTCTGGACTGAACGTGGAAAGGTTCAGGAAGCTAAAGCTGTCGAACTTGATAAAATTGCCGGACTTGTGGTTTCAAATCTATCAAGCCTTTACTTAAAATCAGCGAAGATCGACGTTAAAATTACTGAAATTCAAGATCTGATAAAAGATCTTCAGCGTAAACAGAGGGAGATGAGCGGACCAAATAAGATGGTGTGGAATGTCAAAGTTTCTGTTTCAGCTAAAGGCGCAAAGAGTGCTGAATTTAAGCTCAGCTATATGTTGAACAATTGTGGCTGGACTCCACACTACAAACTTGATGCTTATCCTGAACAAGGTGAAGTCAAATTTTCTTTTGATGCAGAAATCAGGCAGGGTAGCGGTGTTGATTTCAAGGACTGTAATATAGCCCTTGCTACCGTCAGAAAATTTTCCAGAATTTCACCACCCATTTTAAATAAATGGAGGATTGAGCCTAAAGTTGAAGATGAAGCCCCTCGTGTTGCTATGGATATGGCCAATTATGCGCTTGAAGCATCCGTTGTACCGAGAAAGTTGAAAGTTCAAAGTGTTCCGCGGCAGGTAAGCATGGCCACATATTCATTGTGGGAGATGGGCAGGAAAACTATCCCTGCCGGAAGTACGAAAAAATATACTGTTGTAACGGAGAATTGGAAATCTGATTTTACTTTTCTAGCAAGGCCTTCACTTAGCCCTGATGTATTTGTACTGGCTGATGTCAAATTGGATAATGCCAAGGATTATCCTTTAGGATCTTCTATCCTTTTTATGGAAGGAGCCATGATAGGTAAAAATAATTTCATTTTTTCAGGAAATAAAAAAGAAATGTATTTCGGTTCTGACCCAATGCTTAAGGTTCAGCGAAAGACACTTGAGAAGCTGTCAGGAGACAGAGGGCTGTTTGGTTCGACTCAGACATATAATTGGAAGTATCTGATAGAAATTGAAAATGCACGTAAAAGTGAAGTAAAGGTGAAAGTGCAGGAAGCTGCTCCTGATGCCGGTGATAAGAGTATTAAGCTGGTGGTAAAATCCAGTCCGAAAGCTAAGATGGAAGATAATAATTTTGAATGGGTTGTATCTGTTCCCGCAACAGCAAAATCTTCTATTGAATACAGTATTGAATTGAAAGCTCCAGATGATATGAAACTTGATTTAGGGATTGGAAGATAGAATAGATCTTTTTACATTTAGTCCTTTTCAGGACTGGACATAGCTATAAGAAAAGCCCGCTTCAAGTGAAGCGGGCTTTTCTTTCTTAATTCGGAGTGCTTTAGAAATTGTATCCGATACTGATGGAAGCAATGTGCGAAATAGAATCCTTGGTGGTTGTATCAAGGACTCCTGTGCCGGCTCTGGCTTCGATGTTACGTTCTCTCATCCAGAGATACATGTATGAAGCGTCAATGGTAAATTTATCATAAGTCCAGCCTAAACCTGTTGAAACTATCTGACGGTCATTGGTAGGAAGCATATAGTCTTCGTAACCCTTACGGATAGGACTCTGGTCATATACATAACCGGCACGCAGGGCTAGGTTTTCAATCGGAAGGTATTCTACACCTAGCTGAAATCTCCAGACATCCTGCCATTTTTTTTCTGCTACCACGGTATTTCTTCCTACAGCGTCTGTATGATCAAACTCATAAGTAATTTCGCTGTAATCGCTCCACTGTGACCAGATAGCATCGAATTCTACGTTCAAATTATCCATGATATCGTAGGAAGTACCGAACATAAACATGTTGGGAGTCTTCATGGACATAGTAATATCTGTATCATTATAATAAGCTGTAGTTACGCCGGCAGGCCTATCATAAACAGCTGAACCTTCAGCTCTGTGGCGCATTTTGCTACGCCATGAAAATCCTAAAGCCCATTCTTTAGTCGGAGTAACTCTGATACCGAAGTTAGCACCGGGGGTAAGACCTTCAACTCTGATTTTTTGGTCTACATCGGCTGCATTTGTATTTGGATCATAAAGTCTGGATGCGTCAATTTTCTTTCTCAGGTCAGCTTTTATATACATGAATTCGATTCCACCTGCGATGGATACGTAATCATTAAATTTATAAGCAAGGTTAGGGTTGATTGAATAACTTTCAATCGAGGTATCATAAGAAGCGTAACGTCCCTGCCAACCTTCATCAAACTTTGTTCCAAGTCCGAATCTTGTAAAAGTACCTACGCCAAACCATACATTATCGTTCACCTGATGTGTGAAGTATGCATGAGGAACAGCAAAAGTTTCTTTTTTAATGTCCGTATCAGTTGATACTCCACCATATGAAGTGGTTACTGTATTTTCAGGTGAAATTGTTGTTACACCAACGAGAGTCTGCGTTCCTTTTAACTGGGTGATACCTGCAGGGTTCCATGCAAGAGCTGAAGGATCATCTGCTTTTGCAATCATAGCACCGCCAAGTGCGTTGCCCCTTGAACTGAATTCATACAATGCGAAACCGGCAGCGTTAGCTTTGCTGGCCATCCACGGTGCAACAATAATCCCCGCCATTATTAAGAGCACACCGAGACATGCTGTAAATTTAGCCTTCATAAACACTCCTTAAAGAAACTTAAATGCAAACAACTCTCAATTATTGAATAATAAAGGGTCTTCCTCCTGAAAATGCTGATACTGACTAGCTTGAATGTTAAAATATGTAAAGTAAATTTAACTAAAACGTGAATTGTTATTAAAATAATTAGGGTATTTGAAAGTTTTAATTAAGCATACATGTGTGTATGTATAAATTGTTTGAGGTGAATAGTGTTTTTGAATGTATATAAGTTTAGAGGTAAAGAATAAATTACATCAAAATGAGATGAATTGTGCTGCGTAACTATGTATTTATTGTTTTGTTTTATGCAAATTATATAATTTACATTGAGATGCATTGTATCTTTATGTTTAATACATAGTTAATTAAATAAAAAAAGCAGTCGCATTACTGCAACTGCTTTTAAATAAAGATATAATTAAATAATTAACTAACGAAATAAGCGAGATATTCCTGATTACCCTTGGGCCCTTTAATGCTGGATGGAACAAGACCTTTGAGGTGCAGATTAAGCTCTGAGGAAGCAAAATTAACAATCATATCAACGGTCTGCTGTCTTAATGCTTCATCGCGAACAATTCCCTTGTCAGTCTGACCGGGGCCAACTTCAAACTGGGGCTTAATAAGGCAGACTATTTCACCTGATTCTTTTAGAAACTTCACTAAAGCCGGAAGTATTTTAGTCAGTGATATAAATGACACATCACATACAACTAAATCCACTTTCTCCGGTATCAGATCAGCTTCTGCATGTCGCAGGTTAACTCTTTCAAGGTTGGTAACCCTTTCGTCTTGTTGCAGTTTCCAGTGCAATTGTCCGTATCCGACATCAGCGGCATAGACCCTTACTGCACCAAACTGAAGCATACAGTCTGTAAATCCACCAGTTGAAGCGCCAGCGTCAAATCCTACTTTACCTTCCGGATCAAGTCCGAGTTCTTCAATTGCAGTCAGTAATTTGTATCCACCTCGGCTGACGAAACGGTCACGGCCTTTAACAACAATTTCTAAATCTGGATCAAGTTGCATTCCCGGCTTAGTCACCGGAATTTTCTGTCCGTCTTTAAGGTAGTGGGCCTGTCCGGCCATGATCATGCGCTTTGCCTGCTCACGGCTTTCTGAAAGTCCCTGAGCAAAAAGCATTTGGTCTGCACGTTCCTTTTTTGCCACCTATTTCTTCTCCAGACCGAGCATGGAAACAACATTATTCGCAGCCTTGGCAATATACTCTGCTTCAGGCATTGAGTCTTTTTCAGTTCCATTGATTACAAGTTCAGGCTTGTTAGACCTGGATGTATCTGGAGTTACTTCATATTCAGCCGGGAAATTATTCTGGTAGTACATATCCTGAAAGCCTACAAATTTAAGCTGATGAGCTGTAGAATCCAGAACTGCAGATTCAGTTTCGCTGATCAGACCTAGCTCTTTTGCTCTGATAAGTCCTGCAAAACATTCTCCGCCCTGAGTACATGCAATATGTCCATTGGCATTGGCAAGAAGCATGGAGTCCATAATCTGCTGTTCAGAAACCTGAATAACTTGAAATGCTTTTTTGCCGCCTATGGTTTCAAATTTTTCAGCAAAATGTTTTACACGTGGAAATGAAACCGGATTTCCTATCATAGCTGCCTGAGCTACAGATGGCTGTACTTTAACAGGTTTGAATTCACGTTCTTTAGGATCATCTACTGAATAGTAGCGGTAAACAGGATCTGCATGGGCAGACTGCACGCCGAATACACGAGGTAGATCTGTTATTATTTCAAGCTCATACAGCTTGAGAAAGCCCGCCATAATAGCGGTGATGTTACCTGCATTCCCGATAGGAACAAATATACATTTATCTTTGAGATCCCAGTCATACCACTGTGCAACTTCAAAAGCGTAAGATTCCTGTCCCAGAATTCTCCATGCATTTTTTGAGTTGAGCAGAGCAACGCGGTAGTTGTCAGCAAGATGTTCAACAACTTTCATGCAGTCATCAAACACGCCCGGTACTTCAAGTACTTTCGCACCACTGCCAAGAGGCTGGGCTAGCTGCTGAGGAGTAACTTTACCCTGAGGCAGTATTACTACAGATTTTACACGACTATCCATATAGGATGCGTAAAGTGCTGCGGCTGCAGAAGTATCCCCGGTAGAAGCACAGACAGTTAAAATTTCATCCCAGTCATGTTTGTTCAGCAGGGCGTTAATGTAACTGAAAGCACAGGCCATACCTCTATCTTTAAAAGATGCACTTGGGTTCTGACCATCATTTTTATATGCGGTTTTAATACCGGTGACTTCGTTGAGTGCAGGGCTTGAGGCTACAATGGGAGTGTTGCCTTCACCAAGGTAAAGAATTTCATCTTCTTCCATGACAGCAGCGAAAAGTTCATAGAAGCGGAAGATACCGCGAAGGCTGTCTTTTTTAGTAGCACAGCGTGCGTCGAAAATATTTCGCCATTCGGCACCGCTGGTTTTCTTGAGTTCAGCAAAAGTTAAATCTTCAAGAATAAAAACTGATCCGCATTCCGGGCAGGTATAGAGCAGCTCGTCAATGTCGTATTTTTTGCCGCAACCGAGACAGTGATATTCCATTTTTGCACGGTATTCAGGGAACTTATTTGCCAGAGTCATGGTTTCCTCCGCAGGAAAGGTAAGTAATTAAGGTAAATAAATGCGGTAAAATCAGGAAGGCCAGATCTTAGGTGCGCTCATGGAAAACATCCATACACCAAGACTTACCTTGATTGCCAGACCGAATGCTTTGCCCCAGAAAGCTCCCCATGCGGAGTGCTTCGCTTCATCAAAGCTTCTGCCATGTGAAAGTTCAAGTATCAGACATCCGCCAAATGAACCAAGAAGGGCTCCGGGAAGAGCTCCAAGGCCGAAAAAGAAAGGAGCACCCAGAATAGCACCGGCAATTGCACCGATGAAAGCACCTAGATTGCCGCGTCCGGTTGCACCATATTTTTTTCCGCCGAAATACTGGGCTACAAATTCCAGAACTTCACCTAAAAAAGCCAAGGCTCCCAGGATCATAATAAAATCCCATGTCATTGCTTCAGGCTGAAACATTTTCCAGCCGGCAGCAAGAGCAAGGACCAGCCAGTTGGCAGGAAGTCCGAAAATGTGCAGTGCAAGAGAGCACAGCATAAGCAGTATTACAAGTACAGCAAGAGCGGTTATCATTGTTATTCCTCAGCACCTCTTAAATCTACAACACGCTGGGCTTTACCCTCGGTTTTAGGGATAGAGTTGTGCTGAACAAGTTCGACTCTCGGTGTTACGAGGATTTCATCTCTCAGTTTGGCTGAAATGAGTTTTTGAAGTCCTTGCAATACTCTCATATCTTCAACAAAAAATTCTTCTTTAATCTCTACTTTGATCCTGATCTGATCAATAAAGCCTTCTTTAATCAGCTCAATAACGTAGTTTTGACCTACTTCAGGAATTCCCATAATAATCTTTTCAATCTGCATAGGGTAGATATTAACACCCTTAAGGATGAGCATATCATCTGCCCTGCCCATGATACGGTCTATGCGGCGTGATGTTCTTCCGCACTTACACTGACCGGGAATGAATCTGGTCAGGTCACGGGTGCGGTAGCGGATAATCGGCATTCCCTCACGGGTAAGTGTCGTCATTACCAGTTCGCCAATTTCACCTTCTTTGACATGTTCGCCTGTTTCCGGGTTGATGATTTCAGCTATGTAGGCATCTTCCCATACGTGCATACCGTCCTGCTCAGTACATTCAAAAGCTACGCCCGGTCCGTTCATTTCAGACAGACCGTAAGAGTTATAAGCTTTGATACAAAGCATTTCTTCGATTTTGCGGCGGGTATGGTCGGTATGCGGCTCTGCACCGATAAGTGCAATTTTCCATGGCATATCTGCAGGATCAAATCCTTCTTCACGGACTTTTGCTGCAAAGTAGAGTGCGAAAGAAGGGATAATATGAAGAGCCGTTACATTGAAATCACGAATAAGTTTAATCTGGCGTTTGGTATTACCCGCTCCAGCCGGGATAGTGAGGCAACCCAAACGTTCGGAACCATAATGAATACCAAGTCCTCCGGTAAACAGTCCGTAACCGGACATGTTTTGGAGTACGTCAGATTTTCTCATGCCTACGGCGTACATTGAGCGGGCCATGAGATCTGCCCATGTATCAAGATCTTTTTGAGTGTAAAAAACGGCGGTAGGTGTGCCTGTTGTGCCCGATGAAGCATGCAGGCGTACAAAATCATCTACAGGTCTGCTAAGCAGGCCGTGAGGGTACTGGGAACGCAGATCATCTTTTGTTGTAAAAGGGAGTTTCTGTATATCATCAACTGTTTTGATGATATCAGCGGAAATATCATTTTGTTTGAAAACTTCACTGTAATACGGAGATTTGGCAGCTAACCCAATGGTGTTTTTAAGTCGTTCAACTTGGAGTTTTTCAAGTTCAGTTCTTTCAATGGTCTCGGCGTCATGGAAATACATATTGTTTCTCCGTGTAAATGTTAGCTGTGAATCACGCCATTAATATATCCGATTATTCATCGTCATATTCAGACGGGTAAGGCTCGGCAGCGAGGTTTTCGAACGCTGTAAAGTTGCCGAAAAAGGCTAGTTCAACAATACCTGTAGGGCCGTTACGCTGTTTACCGATAATGACTTCGGCCTTATTGGTAATAGGTTTATCCTCTTTTTTGTTGTAAAAATCTTCACGGTAAAGAAAAAGGATAATATCGGCATCCTGCTCAATTGCACCGGATTCACGAAGGTCAGACATCATAGGTCTTTTGTCTGTGCGTTCTTCAACTTTACGGTTGAGCTGTGAGAGGGCGATTACAGGTATGTTCAGCTCTTTTGCCAGAGCTTTGAGGGACCGGGAAATATCAGATATTTCCTGCTCGCGTGAATCAACACGAGCACTGGAACGCATGAGCTGCAGGTAGTCGACCATGACCAATCCCAGGTTATGCTGGGATTTAAGGCGTCTACAACGTGCTCTTAGCTCCATGGTAGTAATTGCAGGAGTATCATCAATAAATAAAGGAGCTTCTGTTAAGTCCTGTGCTGCATCATATAATTTAGCCCAGTCTTCGTCGTCAAGCTGTCCTGTTCTCAGACGTGAAAGGTCAACCTTGCCATGAGTCGCAAGCATACGGGTCATAAGCTGGCCCATTGCCATTTCAAGAGAGAAAACAGCGGTGGTAACACCTGCGTGAAGTGCTGCGCGCATAGCAACGTTAAGGGCAAAAGCTGTTTTACCCATACTTGGACGTCCGGCTATGATAATGAGGTCTGAGTTTTGCAAACCGGCAGTCATTTCATCAAATTTATGGTAGGTCGTTTGAATACCGGTAACGAGTGATTTTTGAGCAACTCTGTTTTCAAGTTCCTGAAAAACCTCTTTAATCAGCTCTTTACTGCCTTTTATGGTAGTATTCTTTTTGGCATCGGTAATTTCAAAAATAGCCTGCTCGGAATGGTCGAGCAGCTCTTTAACGTCCTGTGCATCAAAGCTTTCATTGATAATGCTGGCTGCTGTATCAATAAGACTACGCTGAATACTTTTTTCTGCTACAATTTCAGCGTGATAAAGTGCATTTGCTGAACTGACTACAGAGTTTGCAAGTTCGGCAAGGTATACAGTACCGCCAACAGAATCAATTTTTCCCCCGACAGTGAGGTATTCATTGACTGTAACCAGATCAATTGGAGCATTCTTTGAATAAAGGGCTTCAAATGTGCGGAAAATTTCCTGATGAGCAGGGGAGTAGAAATCGTCAGAATGGACTATATCAACAAGATCGTTGAAAATAGTGTTGCTTAAGAAAACACCACCAAGTACAGCCTGTTCTGCTTCTAGGTTGTTTGGTGGAACTTTACGCAAAAGTTCGGACGAAGCATCATTAGACGCTCCGTCCGAACTATAATTTGAGCTGGAATTATGCTTCTTCTGTTTCTGTTTCTGCATCTGCTACAACATCTGCTTCTACTTCTTCAGCGAGCTCTTCTTCCACTGGCTGGCCAACTTTGGCAACAACCAGTTTTACTTCCCCACGAACTTCGGGGTGAAGTTTGATTTCGATAGCAAATTCACCCAGAGCACGAATAGGCTCAGGTACAAGAATTTTTCTGCGGTCGAGATCGAAATCCATTTCTGCAAGGGCATCAGCGATGTTAGATGCGGTTACAGAACCGTACATCTTATCGCCTTCACCAACGCGAACTTCAATTTTAACTTCAACACTAGCCAGTCTGTCTTTGAGACCTTCTGCCTGGGTGCGGAGATTGTCAGCCATTTCCTGAAGTTTTCTTTTTTCAAGCTCGAACTGCTTGAGATTAGCTTCAGATGCGGGCATAGCAAGTCCCTGAGGAATCAGGTAGTTGCGACCGTAACCGGATTTAACAGTTACGATTTCTCCAAGGCTTCCAAGAGAGTCTACATCAGCACGTAAAATAAGTTTCATGTAGTCCCCCTAGATGCTCTTTTTCTTAACATCGGTGCTATGCACAGTTGTGTAATGCATAAGAGCCATCTGTCTGGAACGCTTGATTTCAGTGGTCAGACGACGCTGATGCTTGGCACATGTACCGGTAATTCTGCGTGCAATGATTTTGCCACGTTCGGTTACGAAGTCCTTGAGAATATCAGGACGTTTATAATCGAGGGGAAGGCTCTTGTCAGCGCAAAAGCGGCAGAACTTTCTTTTTGGTGTAAATTTCTTTTTGAATGCCATGATTAAGCCTCCTGAGCCTGAACAGCGTCGTCAAGTTTGACTGTTACGAACTTGAAGATACCTTCGGTGATACGGATGTTGCGCTCGAGTTCTGCAACCAGCTGACCTGGTGCATCAAATACGAGACGGACATAGTATCCGCGAGTCTGGTTCTGGACAGGGTAAGCCAGCTGGCGTGAACCCCAATCGTCTACTTCATCCATTTTACCGCCTTCGCGGTCAATAATTGCGATGAGTCCCTCAACGATTTCTTTGCGGCTGTCGCTCGCAAGTTCAGGGCTCAAAAGCACTAATGCTTCATACTTTCTGAGCATTTATAAAACCTCCTTATGGTCTATGGCCCTTTCCTTTTTAAGGGCAAGGCGAAAGAGGGATGTTTAGTCCCTTTAATCTGCTCTGTCAAGCAACAGAGTAGATATATATTAAAAAAGAAAAAGGCGGAAGTAAAAATACTTCCACCTATGGTTGTGTTTTTTATGCAATTTATCTTTTACAGACCCATTATGTTGTAACCGGCATCCACGAAATGGACTTCGCCGGTAACACCACTGGAAAGGTCAGATGCAAGATATACAGCTGTCTTACCAACATCCTCAGTGGACACATTTTTGCCCAGAGGAGCTTTTTCTTCAATGTGGGAGAAGATGGATTTAAATCCTGAAATACCGGAAGAAGCAAGAGTTTTGATAGGACCGGCACTGATAGCATTAACACGGACACCTTTTGCTCCGAGATCGGAGGAAAGATAGCGCATACTTGCTTCAAGAGCAGCTTTAGCAACACCCATGACATTATAGTTGGTAATAACCTTGGTTGCTCCGAGGTAGGTCATAGCCATTACGGAGCTGCCTGGTTTCAGTAAAGGCTCATATGCACTGCAGAGACTCACAAGTGAATATGCAGAGACATCCATAGCGAGGTGAAAACCTTCGCGGGATGTTTCGATATATCTTTTCTTTAGGTCTTCACGGTTGGCAAATGCTACTGAATGAATGAGGATATCTACATCTCCCCATTTTTCTTTTACAGTGGCAGCGGATTTAGCAACATCTTCATCGCTGCAAACATCACACTGAAAAGTGAATTCGCCGCCCAGTTCATCACTGATAGGCTCAACACGTTTCTGAATAGCTTCGTTTACATAACTGAAAGCAAGTCTTGCTCCCTGTTTTTTAAACTGTTCAGCAATTCCGTAAGCAATGCTTTTTTCATTAGCTACACCGAAAATCAGTGCTTTTTTTCCTTCCAGCAGCATTGATATCTCCTTATTTACTATTTCAATTAGAAAATGACAGTTCAACAAGTTTTTTAAGGCTTATAGGCGCAATTTTGCAAGCCTTGTTGCTTTGTAAAAGAATAATTACTGTCAGATCAGTTTATAGACTATTAAGCGTCAAGCTCGCTTTCGGTCAAGAGTTTGAAAGCTTCCATATATTTTTCACGAGTTTTGGTCGCGATTTCTTCAGGAACTTCAGGAGCTGGAGGCTGTTTATTGAATTTTATTTCTGTCAGCCAGTCACGCAGGAACTGTTTGTCAAAGCTGGGCTGAGATTTACCTGCTTCATATCCTTCAACAGGCCAGAATCTGGATGAATCAGGAGTGAGAACTTCATCAATGATGATTAATTCTTCACCTAGAAGACCAAATTCAAATTTGGTGTCAGCAATGATAATACCTTTTTCACGGGCATAATCACGGCCGCGACGGTAAATTGAGAGAGTAACATCTTGAACTTTTTTGAAAAGGTCAGGTCCAAGCATTTCCATTGCTTTTTCAACGCTGATGTTTTCATCATGTTCGCCGAGATCAGCTTTTGTTGAAGGAGTGAACAGAGGCTGCTCAAGTATTTCTGATTCTTTAAGTCCTTCGGGAAGTTTATGTCCGCAGACTTCACCTGTAGCCAGATAATCTTTCCAGCCGGAACCGGTAATGTAACCGCGCACAATACACTCAATTGGCAGTGGCTTGGCTTTTTTTACCAGAACAGAGCGGCCTTCAAGCTGGTCACGGTATTTATGCAGAACTTCCGGATAATCATCAACATTTGAAGCGATAAGGTGGTTAGGAACGATGTCTTTGAACATGTCCATCCAGAACAGAGTAATCTGGTTCAGGATTTTACCTTTATCTTCAATCGGGTTGGGCATTATAACGTCATAAGCTGAGATTCTGTCTGTGGTTACCAGAAGAAGTTTATCATCTTCGACTTCATAGATATCACGTACTTTCCCGCGGGAAAGAAGTTTAAGTTCTTTGATATCAGTTTCTATAACATGTGCTTTGGACATCCGCGTATCCTCTTATTTTAAACGAGTTTCAACTGAACGTGCATGAGCTTCAAGACCTTCCAGTCTTGCAAGCCTAGCAATTTTTCCGCCATGGCGGGTCACATAATTCTGATCAGTGTAGATCAGGCTGGTCTTTTTAGTAAATGTCTCTACTGAAAGAGCAGATGAGAACCTTGCAGTTCCTACTGTAGGCAGAACATGGTTCGGCCCGGCAAAGTAGTCACCCACAGGTTCAGGAGTAAAGTGTCCCATGAAAATAGCTCCGGCGTGCTTTATCAATCCCAGAGCACTCCAAGGGTCTTCAAATGCCAGCTCCAGATGTTCAGGAGCCATATTATTAACAAAATTTATTCCGGTATCACGATCAGGTACAGTTACAATAGCACCCCAGTCTTCAAGTGATTTAAAAGCAATTTCACTGCGGGGCAGTAGATCTGCCTGTCTTTTCAGCTCAGCTTTTACCTTTGCACCGAGATCTTTATCCCATGTGATTAGTATCGATGCCGCAAGGGGATCATGCTCTGCCTGCGAAAGTAAATCTGCAGCCAGCCATGCCGGATCTGAGTTGCCGTCGGCAAGTATTGCAACTTCACTTGGGCCGGCGATCATATCAATTCCGACTTCGCCGACCAGTTGTCCTTTCGCAGTGGCAACGAAAATATTGCCCGGTCCGGCAATGACATCGCATGGAGCTATGGTTTGAGTCCCATATGCAAGTGCGCCTATTGCCCATGCAGAGCCGCTGGCGTAGATTTCTTTTATACCTAAAACCTGAGCTGTAGCAAGAATGTACGGATTTAGTGTACCGTCTTTTCTCGGCGGAGAGATGACAGCAATTTCTTTAACTCCGGCAACCTGCGCTGGGACAGCATTCATAATCATGCTTGAAATAAGAGGAGTCTCTCCCCCCTGTCCACCGGGGACATAAAGTCCGACTCTATCGACTGGACGAACAAGTTGTCCCAGAATGGTTCCATCCTCACCGGTCGTCCACCAGGATTCTTCTACCTGCTTACGATGAAAATTTCTTATGTTGCGGATAGCTTCTTCGATAATCTCAAGATCTTCAGTTTCTACTTCAGCATAAGCCAGTCGAACTGAATCCAGAGAGACTTTAAGCATTTCCTGAGTGAATTCAGGGCAATCATATTTCTGGGTGTATTCGATGAGAGCCTGATTGCCGTTGTTTTTTACATTGGCAAGAATGTCTTTGACAATGCCGTCAACTTTGCTGTCAGGGTTTATTCTGAGTTCCAGCCATTTTTTTACTTCAGGCCAGTCTGTCTGACCTGAATAATTGATATCTCTGCAAGGCATTAGAAAATCCTTAAACTTGATGAATGTGAAAATAGTATATGTGTATAACACCGTACCCGAAGCGGGGGAAATGGTATTAATGAAGAGTGTTAAGTAAGATGCTTTGACCCTTATCGTAATGTTTTTAAAAAGTCGAGAGGAAGTCGAGAAGAATAGGGGCTGGATGAGCTGTAATTAAAAAGGGCCGGAAGTGATTCACTTCCGGCCCCCGGCGTCAGGACTTTAAGAACTTAGGTAACTCTTAGAAAGAGTAAACGAGGCCAATAGCAAGTTTCAGCAAAGGATCGTCTTTGCCGTTACGTGCATTGTAGTTTTCCCAAGTGTTCTTATCAAGGTCAACGTCTACGTAACCGAATTCAACGATAGCTGCCAGTTCGTCGTAGATCTGGTAGTTGGTGTTGAAGTCAACTTCGAAAGCCTGGTCTTCAGTGGTAAGGAAGTTACCATCTGCAACACCATTAGTAAGGGTAGCTGCAGAGTTTTTGATCAGGTCCTTGTCGTTAGTACCTTTGATGTACAAGAAAGTAAGATCGTGGGTAAGTTTGTCAAGGAAAGAGATACCTTCAAAAGACAGACCAGCCATCCAGAAACCGAGCTGGTTCTGGTCGTTGAAGTCAGAAGAAGTCAGAGCAGAACCACCAAAGTAGGTAGTACCGAATGCAAAGTTGTTGTTTACGCTAGGAAGACGTTCAGAACCGTTGTCGGTATTGTCGTCTTCACCAGTTGAGTAAGCAAACATTACTTTAGGCTGTACGAAATCAAAACCTGTGTAAGCGAGGCTAGCGTCAACGAGCAGACCGGAACGGTCATTCTGTTTTTTGTTAGCGTCGATAGCACCGTAAACGATGTCAGCTTTCAGTACGAAAGGATCAAACATGTCCATGGAGAAAGAAGTACCGAGCCACCATGCAGTTGCATCTTTGTCAAATGGAGTAGTTCCGAAAGTAGAAAGACCTTTGTTGCCGGAGATACCGGAGCTGGTACCGAGAGCGCCGTAGGTGTCTTTACCGATCAGGCCGTACATGAAGTAAGGTGTAGCTTCGATGCCGTCGATTTTAACAGGTACGCCAGCGTAGAACAGGTCAACTTCATCATGTTTAGTGGTAGTTGCAGCCTGAACGCCGTAGGTTGTAGAACCGTCTTCGCTGTTTGCATCGTATGCACGGATGAAACCAGCAGTGATGCCGATCTGGTCAGTGATAGGAGATTCAACGAATAAAGCACCAGCATCGATATCGCCGAGAACAACGTTGCCGCTAGCTGCGCCAGGAAGTTCGATAGCGAATACACCAGCGGTAGTCAGGACTTCAGTGCCGGGGAAACGGTACTGCAAGAACATTCTTTTGATACCGAGCTGACGGTCAGTAGAACCGGAGTTAAGGTCAGAATCAGAAGCACCAACGCGGGTTTTGTACTCAACGTACAATTCGGACATCAGGTTTTCGTTTGCGATGAAACGGAACTGAGCACGAGCACGGAAGTAGAAGTTCAGGTCATCTTCCTGTACACCGTCGTTTTCAGCGGACAGATAGTCGCTGTTGTCAATGATGTTAGCCTGGAACTGGAATTTACCTTTGGCTTCCAGTTCTACGGCAGAAGCAATACCTGCAAATCCGAGCACCATAATGGTGAGGACTGCGAGGGTTACTAATTTTTTCATAATTTTATTCCTTTTGCTGAATAATTTTTTCAAGCACGATTGCCTGACGCCTACCTTCAAGAGTCGTTTTATCTGTAAGTGCAGTGCAATGCAAGTCAAAAATTACATTTTTTTGACTAAAGTAAAAAAAATTTTACCGTATAAAAAATTATACTCATTTTGAAGTTTAAAAAAATAGAAAATCTCTAGACTTAAGGATACACTGAATTAAGCCTTTGTTGACAAGGTTGAAAGGCAGATATAGTCCAGAAAGTGTGTCAAAGGGTAAAGTTTAAAATTTTATACGAGTGCAGTTAAAATGAGTTTTGAGTTTATCAGTGCCGATTTTCCGTCTTCTCCGGGTGTGTATCTTATGAAAGATTCAGCCGGACGTATTATATATGTAGGGAAAGCGCGTGTTCTTAGAAAGCGTCTTTCTTCATACTTCAGGGCTATTGAGAAACATACGCCCAAGACAAGGGTACTCGTCTCAAAAATATGTTCCATCGATACTCTTGTGACAGCCACAGAGAAAGAAGCTTTGCTGCTTGAAGCTAGTTTGATCAAAAAACATCGGCCTCGCTATAATATCGTTTTACGTGATGATAAGCAGTATGTTCTGTTTCAGCTTGATAAAAAATCTGAATATCCGCGTTTACGGCTGACCCGCAAAGTTGTGCGTGATGGATCTGTTTATTTCGGACCATATACATCAAGCTATTTTGCCCGTGAAACCTGGAAGATTTTGGGCAAAGTTTTTCCGCTGCGTAAATGTTCTGATTCATCGTTTAAAAATAGAGTACGGCCCTGTCTGTATCACGATATGAAGCAGTGTCTTGGGCCATGTGTAAATTTTGTGCCCCGAAAAGACTATATGGATCTTGTTCATCAGGTTGAGATGCTTTTATCCGGTAAGGCCGGCGATTTGATTTCATCTTTGCGGCGGGAGATGGAGATTGCTTCCGAAGCTCTTGAGTTTGAAAAGGCTGCAAATTTGCGTGATCAGATAAAGGCTGTTGGAAAAACGATTGAAAAGCAGTCTGTTGTTTTTAATGATTCGTCGGATATTGATGTAATTGCCCTGGCTGAGTCTTCGCAAGGGGTAGGGCTTGGTTTATTATTTATAAGGAGGGGACGCCTTCTGGATAAAAAGAATTTCTTCTGGCCCGGTCTCAGCCTTGAAGATGGCGAAGAGATTTTGCATAGTTTTGTAAGCCAGTTTTATACCTCGACCAAATTTATCCCCTCAAAACTGCTTGTCCCGTTTGAATTTGATATGCAGAGTTCAATGGAAATTCTTACTGAACGCAGTAAAAATCCAGTCCGTATTGTTACACCCGGCACAGGGGAGGAAAAACGTCTTCTGGAGATTGCACGGAAGAATGCCGCTTTCGGTGCCAATGAGAAGAAGAATGTTGATATTCTTGATGTGTTAGCCGCAAAACTTAAGCTTTCAGCTGCTCCGCAGCGAATAGAATGTATAGATGCATCACATCTTGGCGGAGAGGGGATGCGTGTCGGCATGGTCGTATTTGAGGAAGCCAAGCCTGAGAAATCGCAATACCGCACATACGTTTTTCCTGAACTTGAGCATTCATCTGATGACTACGCAGCTCTTTATCACTGGGTGGTCAAACGAATTGATTCAGGACCTCCTTGGGCTGATCTTATATTAATAGATGGCGGTAAAGGCCAGCTCGCAGCTGTTGAGAAAGCGTTTGCGGAAAACTGGACTGAAGAAACTCCTGTTCCGCATCTTGCTTCAATTGCTAAGGGGCCGACCCGCAAAGCAGGGGAGTTGGAAGACCGTATTTTCAGGCCCGGACGAAAAAATCATCTTCCTCTGAAAGGCGGAAGTCCTGAGCTGTTGTATCTGCAAAATGTCAGGGACGAGGCTCACCGTTTCGTAATAGGTCGGCAGCGTAAATCGAGAAAGAAAAAGGTTCTGCAAAGCGAAGTATTGGCTTTACCCGGAATTGGTCCTAAAACCGCACGTCTTTTGTGGGATGAATTTGGTGCAGTTCAAAAAATGAAGGCTGCTACTGTGCAGGAACTGGCTGCTGTTAAGGGGATAGGTAAAAAAAGAGCACAGCAGATTTTTGATGCTTTTAAGGCTGTATAACTTCTTGTTAACTGAACGCGTAACAAATATTTAAGACTTGCAGCAGATTATAAAAAAAAGCAGGGAGGCGATGACGGTGAATGGTCAAGCCTCCCTTTTTGCGAGCTAAAAAACAGAAGAAGATTTTATCTGTAATTGCATTAAAAAGAACTGTTATTAGAATTTCTAAAACAATTATTTTTTGTCATATACGTTGCAAATGCAGCAGATAAATGTCGCATCTTCAGTTTTACTGATGTTGCGCATTCCGTGCGGTTCCATGCATTCAGAATAAACAAAGTCTCCCGGACCGCATATTTTGCTTTCAATAATCTCATCGGTTTCAGGATCGGAAGTGAAGCACTCGAACTGACCTTTTTCAATATATACGGTTTGCAGATAAAAATGATTGTGGGCAGGGATTTCTCCGCCGGGTTCAATTGTGAAATGTCTGAGACCGTATTCAGGCTGTCCGTTTGCATCTTGTCCTGATTTGGAGAGCCAGCGGATGGTGACACCTTTGACCTCGTAATCATGGCCTTTATAACCGATCTGCTGAACTTTTACGCCTTCAACATCATTTACATTTTTAGCATCCATTTTAAACTCCGAAATTTTATTATTTATATTTATTGTCTGATCAGTTAATCAAAAAACGTTTAAGAGATAAAGTGTTAAAGTTGTTGAAATTCATCTTTATCAGGTCTGTTTCATGACTTTTAAAATTATTTTTAAAAAAATCCAGACTTTTTACTAATATTGCTTGACAATTTAAGCTTGAATCAATAGGTATTTCTCCTCGTCGCAATGACAAAGTTTTTTACAGAGAGGCCGGATGGCGGGTGCGCTGTGAATTCCGTCAGGTCCGAAAGGAAGCAGCGGTAACGGTTTATCCCGGGTGTCCGGTCTCGCTGAAAGAAGGGTGTGTTCATCATGAACACACCTTTTTTTGTTTTTAAAGCCATTTTCATTTCTCTTTCTTCATTATGTAATCTGCTTTATTTTTTTTCAAATTTCTAATATTATTTAATTTTTATTCATCATGCTTTTCATCTGTTCTCCAGCTTATTTTACACTAAGCCATTTATATTTATGATTTGTATTATGTCTTTTTTAGATCATAATTGCAAAAAGATGTGAATAATTTGTATGGATTATACGGTTGCTCTATTGTTTTGCCCTGTGGTATCTCATATGTCAGGAATATTCCATTGTTGCTATTTCTGTGGCGTAAAATATTAAGTCAGGTGTTGATAATGAAATTTGGAAAAAAGACAGTTTGTCTTCTGAAGATACTCTTTCTGTGTGCTCTGGCAGCGATGCTGGCGTTCGGATTTAATGTGGTAAGGCCCAAGCCGATCAGTTCTTTCAGCGAATTGACGGCCCCTCCGGTTTCGGTAATATCTGAAATTGGAACTCAGGATTTATTTCAGGATTATGATTCCGGAAAATTTACATTTGTCGATGCCCGCAGTGATACTGATTATGACATGGGGCATATACCGAGTGCGCTGAACATACCATACTGGGCAATTGGTGAAGAACTGGACGGCATGGTTCAGCAGATTGAGCCGGGCAAGCCTATCATTGTGTATTGTGACGGACTTTCTTGCGGTAAAAGCATGACAGTTGCCAAGAAACTGGAGGCAAAAGGATTGAGAGATATTTCAGTGTATGCAGAGGGCATAGACGGCTGGATCAGCTCTGGAAGAGATTTGGAGACAAACTAATGGATTTTAAGTCATTACCACGTATAATTTTAGGCTTGGTATTTATATTTGCAAGTATAGATAAAATTATTGATCCGGTTGCTTTTGCAGGGATTATTAAAAATTATCAGATTTTACCGCAGATGATGATCGGCCCTGTAGCCATGTTGCTGCCGTGGCTAGAGTTTGTTTGCGGAGCAATGCTTGTTTGCAACGTGCTGACGGATATCTCAGCATCAATACTAATCATAATGCTGCTTGTTTTTATTGCAGCACTGTTATCTACCATCTATAGAGGAATAGACGTTGCCTGCGGCTGTTTTTCGACCGATGCGGCGCAGATTTCAAACATGGCGGAAACAATAGGCCGTGACGTTGTGTTGCTGATTGCAGCTGCGTTGGCATTTAGATTTAAAAGGGCAGAGAGTCGGTAATATTTAACAGGCTCAGTTTTTTGATTAGTTTCAATCAATGCATGAATTATATACGTATTTATCTTGTGATAATATTTTACAATTATACAGTTTTTTCTTGACAGAAAAGCATGTCGATGGATACTAAGGCGATCTGTGTGGGCAATTAGCTCAGTTGGATAGAGTGTCAGCCTCCGGAGCTGAAGGCCACAAGTTCGAATCTTGTATTGCCCACCATTACATAGATTTTTAATGTCCCATACGGACCGTAAAGCCCCTGAATTTCAGGGGCTTTTTGTTTTTATTGTCCTTTATGGTTCAATGCAATCCTATTTTGTCCACGTTGATGTGTGGGTAAAAATGTGGGTAATATAAAAACCGTTATCCACATTTACCCACAAAAGCGGAGACTGACAGATGGCGTTGACAATTAAGAAGATTGAGGCAGCGAAACCTAAAGACAAAAACTACCGGATTTCAGACGGGAACGGACTGAGTTTATTAATCCTCCCCAGTGGAACCAAAACATTTGTTTATAGGTACAGACGCCCCGTCACCAGAAAAGAAAATAACATCACGTACGGTAAGTTCCCGGAACTTTCTTTGGCAGATGCAAGGTATCTCCATGCTCAGGCAAAAGCACTTCTGGCAAAAGGAATTGATCCAGGGGAAGATAGAAAAGTAAAAAAGAGCGAAGAATCGGAAGACAATTCTTTTGAAAATGTAGCCAACCAATGGCTTGAGAAAAACAGTACTGAGTGGACTCCTAAAACTCACCGCACCAATCAGGGACGTCTTGAGAATCACGTATTTCCATACATCGGTAAAATGCCGATTGCCGAAATTACTCCAAAAGAAATCCTTGCTCTCTTGCAACGGATAGAATCTAAAGGCACTCACGAAACCGCACACCGGGTTTCTTCTCTCTGTTCGCAAGTGTTCCGCTATGCAGTCTTTATCGGCAAATCCGAAACAGATCCTGTTCATATCGTCAAAAACGCTCTCCCTCCCATTGCCAAAACTCGAAAACATCGTGCAGCACTCACCGACCCAAAAGAGGTAGGCAAGCTTTTACGGGCAATTGAAGACTATCCCGGACATCATATCGTTAAACAGGCGTTACGGGTGGGCCTGTACACTTTTACCCGTTCTATTGAGATACGGGGCATGACATGGGATGAAGTTGATTTTGACCGCCTAGAATGGCGTGTGCCTAGTACACGAATGAAGATGCGTAAGCCGCATATTGTACCACTCTCAAATCAGGTCCTATCGATTTTTACTGACGTGAAAGAGCTTGGCTTACCTTCAAAATATGTTTTTCCCAGCGTTGTAAATAATTCGAATATGCTTTCTGAAAATACCCTGAATCAGGCAATACGCCGTATGGGCTACACCAAAGAGCAACTTTGCTATCACGGATTCAGGGGAACATGCACGACTTTGCTCTATGAAACCGGATGGCCTACAGACATGGTCGAACGCCAGCTTGCTCATGTGCAGACGAACCAAGTCCGCGCAGCTTACGACCACGCTCAGTATCTAGCGGAGCGCACCCGGATGATGCAGAGCTTTGCGGACTATCTTGATAACTTGCGTGATGGCGGAAGTGTTATCCCGTTTAAGAAAAGAGCTTAACACGGCCTATTGACCAGTGTTACCTAAGAGGTTACATTATGATTAAAGGATTTGCTCACAAGGGCCTTGAGGCTTTTTTTAAAACTGGAACCATAAAGGGAATTCAGGCCAAGCACGCGCCCAAGCTAGGCCGCATGCTTGATAGATTGGATTCTGCCTCGGATGTTCAGGATATGAACGCACCGGGCTTTGGCCTTCACCCTTTGAAGGGAAATCTTGTGAATCATTATTCAGTAAAGGTTTCCGGAAATTGGCGGCTGACTTTCAAATTTGAAAACGGCAACGCCTACGTAGTGAACTATCACGATTACCATTAAGCAGGGGGAACTATGCATACCACAACCCGTAAGCCGACACACCCCGGCGAAATTATAAAGTATGATTACATGGAACCGCTGAGTTTGACTGTAACGGCCCTTGCTGCTCATCTTGGGGTTAGCCGCAAGCATCTGTCTCAAGTACTCCATGAGAAAACCAGTATAAGCCCTGTAATGGCCTTACGATTGTCTCGGGCTTTCAACACCACTCCTGATCTTTGGCTTAACCTTCAGCGTAAGCGTGATCTGTGGGAAGCTGAACAGAACCCGGCGGGCTTTCTAGATGTGACCCCGTTACCGGGGATTTCGGAGCTGAGTAAGTAATTGTTTTTTGTCTTTCCTATCTGTCTTCCTGACTCGTGAATGACTCAGCTCTACTCGCGAACAATTAGCATACTCAAGCTTTCTGGCTCAGCCTGAAACTTGAGTATTTTCTTTTCTGATGGAGTGACACGTGTGTTCTCGAACTCGGTGTATTTCTCTTCATTATTCTTCATGGAGTCCAAACCTCGCAGAAAATGAAGTCTTGCACGGCTCTGAAATACAAGAGGGATCGAAGGGAGAATTTTCTCCCTCGCCAGTTCCCAATGTGTAACATTGGGTAAACTGGCTTGGACAGCTACAGCACATTACTCTGTACGAATCATGGTCTACTGTGCTTGCTCGAAATTGAGTTCAGGTTTTAACTCCATGAAGAAATATGAAAGCCCTTGAACCAAAATAAATACAGACCTCTAAAATACATGTCACAGGTGTCATAGCCGTCACTTCTGCTGTATGTCTTTGTTTTCATGACATTTTTTAGCAGTGAACCTGATGACACCTAAAAAAGAGGTGTCACTTTAGGTGTCATTCTTTTATCTTCTTGAAATTATGTACTTTATTAGGTTTAGTGACACCTGTGACGGGTATGACACCTTTTTTAGGGAAAAGTATCTATTATACCTTTAAAATATCATCCAAAAAAATCATATATATAGGTGGTTAAAACTATCCACAGCTTAAAATCAATATTTTACAACTAAAAGTTAGAAAAATATTGACTTGTTGTGTTTTTTTGTTATCTTATTTTCAACAGCTGGCGCATCGCCAGTAAATTGCTCTTTGAAATCCGTCTTAAGTGCCATTTTATTACTCATGGTGCAGTAAGTCCCGTTCCAGCTAAATATGCTGCCTCAACTTCGGTTGAGTTTGAGACCAAATGTAGGTCGCCATCTTTTAAAAAGATGGAATTGTCGCCCCCTCTGGACACGATACGGCGCATTGCGAAATACCGCGATGACGTAAGTATTCATAATCCTAGGCGGCATACTTCATGGTGGCAGCAGTCTTAGAGCAAAGAGTTAATGTATAACGGGCGGCACATCGCCATAAACTGTATGAAGAATCATACAATGAGGATACTAAATGAGTAATAGAATTACCAAGAAAGAACGCCACCTCGAAATAACAGAGGAAACCTACGAGCTGTTGAACGGCCTAGTTAAAAAGCGAAAATTCAAACTTAAGATTGCGGATGAACTCGTTTCGTCTGATGAGGTTGCAAAAAAGGCTCTGCCTGATCTTAAAAAGATTATACGGTGGACGAAAGCATCGATAAGATGGTCTAAATTTGTGCTACGACTGATGCCGGATGATCTTTTGATACAAATCAAAGATTTCTTTGGATCGTTGCTCTAAGAATAGAGATTAGATGATGGAAGACTGCTAAGCCCTGAATTTAACCTTCGAGGATAATATAAAATGATGACTTTAGGTCGATTAGTGAAAACAATAAGAGTGAGTCAGGATCTTTCACAAGGTCAAATGGCTCAATGTCTTAATATTTCACAAAACTATTTGTCCCTTATTGAAAGTGGGAAAAAAACAATGAGTTTAAAGCTTGTGGAAACACTTGCTGATTTAATTGGCGTTTCTAAAGAACTACTATTCATTGTAGCAAGCGAAATTCCTTCAGAGCTTACAGGCCCTGAAAGAGATGATTTTATTAAGTTACAAAAAAACATGTTTACCATTATTACTTACGAAATGGACTCTATTTCTTGTGACGCAGCATAATAATTGCTCTATTGTTGGACTCAAAAGTCTTAAATCACTCGCGAGAATACTTGAACTCTCCCTGCAAGACCTCCTAGAATTTTCCCAAAACATAAAGAATTACTACAAAAAAAAAGAAATCACCAAAAAAAATGGTGATATTCGTCATCTATCTGTGCCTGTCGGTAAACTAAGAAAAATACAGGCTAAAATTTTATCACATTTAAAGAATTTTAAACTACACTCTGCCGCCTATGGCGCAGTTCCTAAACGTTGCCATGTAGACAATGCTAAGCAACATGCAGCTGCACCATATGTATTATGCTTTGACTTTGATTCCTTTTTTCCTTCTGTCTCTGCGCGTCGTATAAATCAGATGTTTATTGAAGAGCTCGATTGCTCGCCTCCTGTTGCGAGCATCTTAACAAAGCTTACTACCTATAAGTATAAACTCCCTACAGGATCACCAACTAGCCCTGTTTTAACAAACATACTTTGTCTGTCACTAGATAAGCGTTTATCTTCTTTAGCTCAGGTGTATGATTTGAAGTATACACGCTTTGTAGACGATTTAACATTTTCAGGTCGTTCTATTCCTGATATTTTTATAGTTGAAGTAAAAAAGATAATTGAATCTTTTGGGTTGCCGTTAAACAAAGACAAGGAAGTGCTCCTTACTCCAAATGATCTTAAGTTAGTAACGGGGATCAATGTAAATGCAAAAAAAGTTAAGGTTTCAAGAAAATACAAGAGAGCACTACGTGCTCAAATTCATCAATTAGATGTATTGGATGAATACAGAACGAAAGCTCAAAGAGAAAAGGAAGAAAGCAGGATATTTGGTAAACAGCAATACATCAAAATGGTTAAAACACGTTAATATTATTTAAATTTAACCTTGGGCAAATAAAAAGTGTATTTTTAAATGTCCACCCCAATTTAAAATTACCACCACTTAGTCTGCTTATCCATCCAAACCCCACATGATGGAACCGTCCAATTATTAGTAGAAAAAGGTTTACCTTTAACAGTTCCTTTGAAGTCTTCGGCAAGATGTAGAGGTCCATTAGGGAATGCTAAAACCAATTTTTTAGCCTTATAATATTTAGTATGTCCGCCATAATCAGCAGAATCATAATTATCATCATGCCAATATGTCCCAGATAAATCCTCACCAAGCTCCTCTTGAAAATCGTCAATCCAATTTCCCGGTTCAATATCCTTTGTATATGTCTCTAGACGAATAGGAGTCACATACGGTCCGTCTTGAGTCCAATAATAAAGTCTGCCAAAATACATTGCTTGCAAAAACTTTTGCCATTCTTTGATACGAGTTGTGGGTTGTCCCATATCATCATATTTAATTTTTGGACCCTCTTCTGGGAAAATCCAAATTATATATATCCCTAGACTAGTGTATCGTTTTGTTCTTTTGATAATTTCATCAATACTTAGGTCGCTTTTTTGTATTTCAATTGCAACATATTTACCACTGATACACAAACTAACATCAGGACGCACACCTGTAAGCGTTCTTTCAATGTCACACTTTGTACAATTCGGGTGGACTCGTAATGCCTCATACAATTCTCTTTTTGCTCTATAGTGGAGTTGAGACTCACCTTTCCCGTACTGACATTCTGTAGACGACTTTATGTGCGCGTAATGATGCTCTCGTATCTTACCTTTTTTGAGAGTTACATCCTTTTTACAATGGGGACATTTAAACGGACCTTCAACCTTTTCCGTTTGAAAAGCTATACATCTCTCATCAGCACTATTAAGAGCTACCTGCATTCTGTGCATCCTTGTTTTATTTCAATAAAAACAATAGCACTATATTAAATTGAATTTAATCAGTCAAAGACTGCCACTTGTGGGTAAAAAAGTGGGTAAAAAAAACTTTAATTTTTTATTTCACTTCAATTTCAGGCACTTATTTATCTTTTTCGAATCCTGTATTGCCCACCATTACATAAAATCATACAGTCCGATACTGTTTATTAAGCCCCTGAATTTCAGGGGCTTTTTTGCGTTTTATGGCTGACGCTGTCCTATGCAATCCAGCCCAATCCGGCACCTTATGTGTGTACTCTGGTGTGTACCGGGATTTTGGGTGGGGTTCGGTACACACTTGGTACACACATTGGGTGACGGTGGGCTTGGGGTTTGGGATGACGGGGATGGTGTGGACTTGAGTGCACACATAGCATGTTTAGGCTGGATAAACACAGACGATTTTACGGAATAAACCATTCTGGCCTAGCGAACAAATGTGGGGATGATTTCATAAGCTTCCTCCTTATCTTTGAAGGAAGTTTGGCTTCGTAAAGGTTTTTACTTTTACTGAGTTCAGTATTTTTGAAATATTTTTTGAAAAAAAGTGATATTTCGCCACTTGCTGGGCTAAAACTCTCTGAGTCGAATATTGCATTTTTCAAATTGGCCCACGTGAATTCGGTATTCGTAACAGTTGTTCCAAGAAGAATAGTTCCGTTGAAATGCCCAGCATGGATCGTCGCATTAGAAAGATTGGCACCAATCAAATTGGCATTATTAAGAATTGCTCCTATAAGAGTAGCGTTTTTCAAATCGGATCGTATTAAGATAGCCCCTGTCAAATTTGCAGCATTAAGATTGGCTCCCTCAAGATTTGCTCCAAGCAACATTATATTTTTTAATTCTGCTCGCGCAAGAATAGCATTAGAAAGATTAGTTCCTCTTAAATCTGCCGAGTTAAGATTTGCTCTAGATAAATTAATTCCAGATAAGTCTGCACCGTTAAGATTAGCTTGGTATAATTCTTTTTTATAGGCCTTAATTGTTTGGAGAAGCATCTTTTGCCCTAATTCATACTTCTCAGTTCTATAAAAGGAATAAAATGTTTTCCAGAAAACAAAAAAATCTGGTTTAACTGGAACTCTTACTTTTTGAAGTAACCTCAAATTTGCGCATGCATTCGCTCTTGAAGTTGTAGCCATTTGCGTTTGAAAACCAGAAATTTGCATATCATAAGAATTGACGGCCCGATCATACCGCGCTGAAGCAATACTAAACAACGCCACATAAATACTGATTGCCCACAGCACAAACGTGCTAGGTTTCCTAAAATTATAGTCCTGCTGTTGTTCTTCTGTTGGCGGATGAATTTTTTCAAAAATGGCTCTCACACCAGAGTAGTTATACAAAAAGGAATAAACATCGTAGTGATGCGTATAGATATAAGCGATAGGCAGAGAAGCCAGTGAAACGCTAAGTAATATCCAATCAGTTGTTTCCATAACAGCTAGCCTTAATTAGATAATTAGAATTTAACTTCTTTAACTAAATATATCAAAAACAACAACCATCTGTTGACGCACTAACACCCCGCGAGCTTGACTCCCACCTCCATCCAAATAAATTCAAGCTATTCATTTATAGGTTTAACCTTGACCAAAACCTATACAAAACTTATATTTTAAACATGAATAAAATCTCATGGTTGCCTAAAGCCTTAAAGCAGCTCAAAAAGATTCATAGCAAGGATCAGACAAGCATCATGGACAAGGTTAACGACCTGAAAACATTTCCAGACTGCAAGAATGTAAAGGCTTTGACTAACCGCGAAGATTACCGTTTCAGAGTGGGCAGATACAGGATTATCTTTACCGTTGAAACTGGCGAACCTGTTATCATATACATTGAAGAGGTCAAGAAACGTGATGAAAGAACATATTAATTACGACATATTAAAGGACAGCAACGGCGAACCTTACGCCGTGGTCATGCCCTATGATGCTTTTCTGGAAATGAACAAGCGCGCGGATACCGACAAAGCAATCGCAATCCCCCATGAAGTGGTTGAACTTCATGTTTTGAAAGGCAAATCCCTTGTACGGGCATGGCGGCTTCACCTTGGACTTACCCAGCAGGATATAGCTGACAAGATGGGAATTACTCAGGCCAGCTTTTCTCAGATGGAAAACAACCCAGATAAATTGCGCCCCAGCACTTTGAAACGGATCGCTGACGCAATGGGTATTGAGTGGGAACAGTTGGCAGAAGATTAAATTTTCCGTTCAGTTCACCCCACAACTCCGAACCCCACACCCTAAAGATTCTCCCCAAATAATACCGTCCAATACAATCCAAAATGCCCCTGACCATCAGGTCCATTTCGTCCATCTGCATCCAAATAAGTCCAAGTAAATCTCCTTGAACACTCGTTGCTCCGTCTCTAGAATCGGCTCATGTATCCCGTTCAGTTCACTAGCTCCCACAAATATGCTTTCCAGTCTCAAGCCGGACCTGACTCGGCTTACTCATGTCCGGCATTTGAATTAATTCTTGCCAAGGTACGGCTTGTTACATTGGCTTGATGCGGTGAATGAATGCAATTCTTACGCATCATAATTTGTATGTAACAATCCGAAAATATTCTTTTATGGAAAGAGAAGTCATAAAAATTGTATCTTGGAGGGATTCAGTGATTAATTCACACAAAAATTTAGAAACAGAACAGATCGGTTCTGTGGTTGAGAAGTAAATATGGGCTGGGCTGGTACACATCTATCTGAAGATGAGCGCAAGAGAATTGCGAGTACATTGTTTGAGGATGCAAAAGAAGAGGGTGTATGGCTGAACGGCAAATGTCCGTTCCATGCTGATGATAACCCTTCCTTCGGCTACAACTTCGAAGACGACTATTTTAAATGCCTTGCTGAATGCACCGACTGCGGAGACCTGATCAAGCTTTACGGGCTGGTTAACGGCCTTGCCAATGATGAAGCATTCAAAAGCTTCAAAGATAAATACGGGCAGGGCGTAAACGATGGCCCGCAATCTAAAACCACTGTTCAGCAGAAGCGTAAGCCCAGTAAGCGTAGTTCTAATGTCGTGATACCGGAATCCGCATGGAGCCGTATGGCTCTGTTGCCGGATGATTGGTTCTTTTTACTGAGAAAAGAGCGCGGCTGGAACCCGGACGTTATCAAACGGCTCGACCTGCGTATGCAGATGGTATTCAGGAATAGTGCTGGCGAAACTCTTCCAATTAACGGCGTGCCTATGCGTGTGGCTATTCCCATTCGCGGAAATGATGGACAACTTTATAGTGTGCGGCTCTATCGTAAGCCCGGCACTAATCTGAAAAGCAAGATCATATCATGGGGTAGGGGCTACGGTAATGCCCGTTTGTTTCCTGCGCCTTGTACTCTTGCTAAATCCGGCCCTGTTCTGCTTTGCGAAGGCGAACCGGATACCATATGCGCTATTTCAAATGGTTTTAACTCCATCACTCAGACTTCCAAGACCGCTAAGTGGTCTAAAGAGCATATGGAGCCGTTTACGGGCCGTGATGTGATCATAGCTTATGACGCTGACCAGCCGGGACAGGCTCATGCTGAAAAAGCGGCGCGCTCACTGGTTCAGGTGGCGCGCTCGGTGCGTATCATCGAATGGCCTGAATTTATGGGGCGCAATGCGGACGGCAGTTTGCCGGAAAAAGACGGACTCGATCTTACCGATTTCTTTGTGCGTTTCAAGCAAGGGGCGAAGGATTTGCAAGCCCTGTTCGCCACGGCTCGCAAGATTGAAATACCGCAGGGCTGCGAAACAGGCGGGGAATGGGCGTTCTTCCTTGATAATCGGTTCAAGCCTCGTTTGCTGGCGGATCAGCTTCTACGGGATCAGCCTTTGCTTGCTGATGATATGACGGGCCTCTTGTATCGTTGGAACGCTAAATACTGGGAACAGATTTCACGCGGCAACCTTCAGCAGTCGGCTACGCACTATCTCGGCATCGAGGCCACAACCGCGCGGGTGAATGATGCAACTTCACTGGCTGTCAATTTAGCCAATCTTCCGCACGGGCGCGCGGTTAATGATCAAGGTGACTGGGTGTGTCTGCAAAACGGTATGCTCAATCTTAGAACCCTTGAGCTGAAACCGCATGATCACGATTACTATTCCACCATATGCCTTGGAGTGTCTTTTAACCCTGATTCCGAAGCAAGGTGCGAAAAGTGGCTTAAGTATCTGGAAGATACGGTGCAGACTCCTGAACCCATTGCCCAGCTCCAAGAGTTCATGGGCTACAGCCTTACCCGTGATACACACTTTGAAAAGTGCCTGTTGCTACTCGGTGATGGCTCGGACGGTAAATCAACTTTTCTAAATATCACCCGTGAACTGGTTTCGCCTGAAAACTGCTCAGCTCTTGGTTTTCAGGATTTGGAAGATCAGTTTCGGCGCGCAAGTCTTTATAACAAGGTGCTGAATATTTCCACGGAAATAGGCTCGGCGGCTATGGAAACACCCGTGTTTAAGGCTGTAGTATCCGGTGACACTATTCAAGGTGCATTTAAGCATAAAGATCCATTTAATTTTAAACCGTTCTGCAAGCTGGCATTTGCGGCTAATAAGTTGCCGCGTGTGCTGGATAATACAGACGGCTTTTTCCGGCGCATGTTGCCCATCAAGTTTAAGCGGCAATATCTGGAAGGTGATCCAGACCGCAACCCGAACTTGTTCAAGGAACTTAAAAGCGAGCTGTCCGAAATCTTTCATTGGGCTTTGGTCGGGTTGCATCGGCTGTATGAGCAGGGACGGTTTTCATCGTCTGATGAAACTATTGATCTACTGATGGATTACAGGCGGCTTAACAATCCTGTTCAGGCATTCGTTGAAGATCAGTGTGAGCTTAAGGACGGCGCAAAGCAGTCTAAGGATTCACTGTATAAGGCTTATCGCGAATACTGTTCCGAAAACGGCTATCAATCAATGCATAAGGAAAACTTTTTCCGTGAACTTTACGCTGCTGTGAAGACCTTGAAGGAAATCCGCCCGCGAGTTGATGGGCGGCGTTGTCGTATGGTTGCAGGCATCAAAACCAGATTTGAGTTGAAATCTTAATGAGCTTTTTTAGTGGTATATATGCGAGTGGGACGAATAACCAGCGGCGTTGCTACGTCTTATCTGCTGGGCAAACCAATACATGTTCGGAATTTATGCTTCCCCCGGCGAAGTGGTTCCAACGTATCGGTACCACTCGGTCCACGTCAAAAAGCTCGGCAAAGCCCGTAAATACTGGGTCGGTCCACGATGGTACCAGCGGTCCACTATATAGGGTGAAAGTTGCCTATATATGCGCGTGGGTGCGTGCGTATACGCGAGGTTTCCAGCATTTGGTTTTTAAGCTTGGTACATGGGATAGTTGGACCAAAAAGAAAAAGACTAATGTTCTCAATGACTTTCAGTGTTGGCTGACATGGGACAAACCTTGGGACCGGAACCAGTATGAACGCATTGGCAAAGCTTCAAAGCAAATACAAGAAGGCTGAACCTGAAACTCCTTACCGTAAATTCAGTCGGTTATGTAAGCTGGAAGGAGTTAACCCGATATCGGAAGGCGAATTCAATCAGCAGTGGCAGGAGTGCGAATCAGGACATGAAGCAATGAAGACCCTAGGTAGGATGATTCGTGAACAAGGTCAGCGATTCATGGTCAAGCGAAACAAGGCGGATGAGCTGGTCGTGGTCATAGATGAAGTGTGGGCAAAGGCTAACGGCGAAACACTATGGCAGATGTGGGAGCTATACGAAAAGGCCGCGCCGCTGATAGGTCTATGCTACCTGAATAACTTGCTAATCCACGGAGATGAACCGCCGAAGCGATTTATCGAAGGTCGATTGCCTTTGGGTATTCCTCAGCGATCCATTAATCACGGGTAACGTGAGGCAATGCAAAGTCGATGAAGAGGGAGTCTGCTAAGGCCGTAAAACAGGGCGTAAAGGCAGAGTACACATGGTATTTCCATTGGGTGACCGTGAATTTATGGCTTGGGGAGATGTGAGGGATTACTATTTTAGCAACTGTGTACTCGGCTTCACAATTTCTTGGCACAGAATTAGCTACACACAGTCTATGGCGTCAGTGTCAGCCAACAATTAAACATAATTGTCAAAAGATCACTATATTTTACCAAAAAGGAGTACAATCATGTCTAAAAAAGAAGTGGAGCGTTTGCTGATAGCAGGTGGAGAGAACAAAGATATTAAACTGAAGTACAATGCTATTCGAAGCAAGGAAGATTTTGTCTCTACCGCTAACGAAGAAGGGTACGACTTCAGCATTGAGGAGTTAGATCAGGTGCTCCATGAATCCGGAGATGACTTTACAACATTTGGTAATCCTCCGGCACGTTCAATCTGGTGGGCATAAGAAAATTTTTAGTGCCCTAGATGTTATCTGGAGCTTGTAACAAAGTACATGTGTGTACCTTAGTATATTCACCTGCTCAATAAGAAAGGATCGCTGAAGTGAGGCGGTCCTTTTTTATTGTCGGTTGCCGTTGGTTATTGGAGCAGGAACGGATGCAGGTTGTTTGTGTGGTGCGTTTATAACATCGTCCCCGTTCTGGCAAAACTGTTTTTTAACAGGCGTTAAGAGAGCAGAACTTTTCAATTGATCCGGACTCGACCGCTTCTGCAAAAAGTGTGACCAGTTCTTTGATGGAATCACGGATTTCACGGGTTTTGACTAGTCGTTCCTGATAATTTCCTTCGAGCTTGGCGGGATCTTCAAAAGGCAGGTTGATGCGATGCGAGATGCCGGGAAAAATCGGGCAATCCTGATCCTGACCCTTTTTGCAGACGGTGATCACGTAATTGAAAATGCGGCCCTGTTTATAAAGATCGAATACTGACTGGGTTTTTTTGTGGCTAAGGTCGAGACCTTCTTCGCGCATCACTTCCATAACAAGGGGATTGATTTCTGTGGGTTCGAAACCTGCACTGCTGACTTCAAATCTGTCGTTGCCGAGCGCGCGCAGAAACTCTTCTGCCATTTGGCTGCGGGCACTGTTATGCACACAAATAAAGAGAACTTTTTCCTTTTCCATTAACTAACTCCTTGTATAATTCGGCACAGGTATTTGTGAGCCGGAACTTCTCGTGTTTGCTTACGCGGTTAATAGCGCAGGGTGAACTGCTCTGAATTTATTATACAAAGAGCGATCAGGATTTGTTTCAATCGTGTTAAATTTGTGACAAGAACAGGTTTCAAAATCTGAAGGAAGTACAACCAGCCATTTATGGTCATACTTCCCCGAAATCCTGCATAGCTACGGCAAAGGCAATCATGATTAAGAATCTTGATCACCTGCCAAAGTCAGGGCGGCAAGCCATGAATACGGCCTATGATGCTCTTATAGAAGCTGAACATGGGTTAAATGGGGAGGTGAGCCATGAGTAGCGGTGATCTGTGCCACCATGTTTCGGGTGTGATGTCGGCAGCAACATCTCTTGAATATTTGCAGGAAAAACTAAAAGATGAACACCGCTATGGTGAAGCCTTCATAATTGGTCTAATAAAGAAAACTGTCTCAGAAGGTGCCGAAGATTTCAGCATGTATGAAACTCAATTGCAGGTTCAGAAGGCCCGCAAGGGTAAATCTGTGGGGGGGGAGTTGATGAGGGAGTAATTTATATGTATTGAAGTAACTATATTGCATTATAATTTGTATAAAATATATAGCTATTATAGACAAATAGGGCTTACATTAGCCTTTTTAGGGGGGGGAATGAGAATTAAAAAGTTTTATTTGGGAATTTTAATTTGTGGTATGTTGCTGGTGCCAATAACTCCTTGCTATGCTTCTAACAATTATGACGAGGTTCTTTTACGCCTTGTAAAAGGAGTACTCTTGTCATTGGAAAAACAAGGGAAATTGGAAGGGAAAAAATTAGCTGTTCGTGATTTTTCTGAGCAATATACTAAAAGGATATGTCCAGATCTTACATCTTCTTTGGCTAAAAAAGTGATATCAGATATTTATTTTTGTAAGGATCTTATGAAAAGTGAATTTTATGTGGTTAACCGTAGTGATCTTAGCCTGATGGAGGATGAATACGTTGTAAATCACAATGGCTACAAAATAGATGATTATAATGGTTACAACCTACAAGCGGAGTCTGATATTCTTATAACAGGATCATGGGCAAATATTAATGGAGATTTAGAGCTTACGCTTGCGGCCTTTGAAATTGTGGAAAGAAAATCATTGGTTCTTATTTCAATTCAAGGAACAGTTTCTAGACGTAGTCTTAGTAAGTCTTTATTAGCGTGTTTGAATCGTGATAAAAGTGAAGATGTTACACTCGATATAAAAAAAGTTATGTCTGGACATGATAAAAAGGAGGCTAAATATGGAAGCTTACATGTTGAAACATATCCTGAGGATGCCAAAGTTCAGATTATGAATATTAAGCCTAGGTATTATGATGGAATAAAGCTTAAGAAAGGGACGTATCATATTAGAGTTTCGGCTGCCGGTTATGAAACTCAAGATAAGTTTGAAAAGGTTAGATATGGAGAATCATTATCAGTCTATTTTGATTTGAAGAGTTTTAAGGCAACTCCAGCGCGCCAGGTATATCGAGATGGAAATTATAAAAATTCTAATAATGAGTGGTTATTAGATAACTCCCCAGCCAAGAGCGTGAACAACTTTATCCATTGATTTATGAGTGATTTTTTAAGAATTTTTGATTTGTATGTACTATTTTGTAGTTCGAATAATATGTAACAGGTTCAGTAACCAGTAAATTTTACTCCCCAGTACCCACCCCATTTCAAAATAACCACCTCGATTGTTATGATCGTCCCGACCTGAAGGACAACCATAATAACCAAGTTGTTTTAATGCTCTAGAAACGGCTGGACTCTCTGAATAAGGCTATCGAAGCAATTGAAGTTGGCGCGCAGTCCTATACCTTGAATGTTCGGACGCATACCCGTGGTTCATTGCAGACGTTTTATTCTCAGCGGGATAGGCGGGGAAATGCGTATTGCCATTGCTGCTAACGCTGGCAGGGCCTTAAGATATATCTAGGGAAGGAGTATGAAAGGCTAGAACTATGGAAAAGATCTTTTGACTCTGTTCGGCTTTAGGAAAGAGAAAAGTGTGGTTTGAAGCGTTACCGTGCTACCAATAAATTTAGACTGGCGTATATGCTACCTCGGTTAAGACAGATATGGTGAAAATAATTATAATACTCCCTAATGTTTTCCGGATATGTACCGATAAAGGATTATAAGAATAAAAAAGAGAACTAAGGAGGATTGCATGGAAATCAGTGGAACAAGTCAAGCTGTGGTAATGCCAAAGCAGCGCAGCGGTGCCGAATCGAACGCGAATGATATTAAGAATATCAAAAAAGCAAAGATGGAGCGGGAAGTCATGGCTGATCCTTCTCTTGCGAGCAAGCTTGTCGCAACCAAATCTACTCCTACTTATAACACAAATGGGTCTGTTATTCAGGCCACGTCTAATTCTCTGGGCGAAGTATAGTCGGCAACATTCATTTTATACGATAAGATAGGCCCTCTGTACTATGTACAGGGGGCTTTTCCGTTGTGCTGATTTTATGGGCTTTAGACTTCAACTTATTTATTTAATTGATAATATTATATCAACTTGATAATTATGTGTCTAGAAAAATTCATGTTTATTTTGATCTACATTTTTGAGGCTTGTGCAAAAAATACTCAAACTTTAAAAATGGACCGCAACACGAACCATAAGTTGCGTGGGTTTTCGCCGATCCGTCGTACGCTGTATGGCCACCATTTTTCGCCATACGGAAGGTACACACGGACGGAGATGCCTTTTCGCACAAGTTCCTGCTGGTAATCAGGCCTTACGCCGAGCAGCATTTCCACTTCCCAACTGTCTGCACTCCATCCACGTTCAGCGGCTATATTGGCGGCGAATTTGATCATATTGTGATCGTGACTGCCGATGACCGGATATACTCCATTTTCACGGGCCTGCTCGCTGAACATCATTTCAACAAGCTCACGGTAGCACTGGTCGATATCTTTACGCGAGGTCAGTGCAACATCTTTGTTTTCCGCAAATGCTCCCTTAACCAGCCGGACCATGCCCCCGGAAGCAACTATTTTTTCTATGTCCTTCCGGCTGCGGTGCAGGTAGGCCTGAATGGTGATGGCTGCTGGAACTTCCTTTCTTGTAAGTTCGTAGTAGAGATCAAGAGTGTTCTGCGTTACCGAGGAATCCTCCATATCCACCATAAGCACCTTACGATGGTTTGAGTCGATATTTTTTACCGCCTGTCCCAGTCTATCCGCATTTTTGCGGCAGAGATTCCATGACACCATGGACCCTATCTGAGTGGGGTCAACAGAAATATGAGGGTCTAGTCGGCGTTCTGCAAGCAATGGAAGTATTGCTTCTAATTCGTTGACCATGGCTGTTGCCTTTTCTTCTACATCCTCATACTCGCCGAGCACGAACAGGGATGAGGTAATGCCTTGCATAAACATTTCCTGTGCCCGGTCTGCAGCTTCCTGCACATTTTTTCCGCCGGTAAATTGACTCGAAAACCGGCTCATGAGCCGTGAGTTCTGCATTAAATTTGTCGCAGACTCACTGCGGGCTAATCCTATCATAAACTGTTGCCATAAGCGCATGAAATTACTCCTTATCAAACTGAATAAATACAGCTTATTACTCTTCACATTCAGGAGTATTGTAAAAAATTGCTACCAAGGTATTTATATTTTTAACGCATTTTAAGAAATATAATGTACTAGTGCGTTTTGTATTTGTTAAAAATATTATAGAGGGACAAAAGCTGTAGTGGTAAAGGATAAGCTTGAAGCTTTTTAAATGTGTAAGTATAAACTTTCTGTAAGAGCAGTGTTAAAGGGGATACTTTTTCTTTTTATGACTATCGAAAGAAGAAGCATTACCATCACTATGCATAACTTGTGGATAGTTGGCAGCAGTAACAATATTCAAAAATAAGGATAAAATGATGAAACCAAGACCACTGGGCATAACTAAAGAAATTCTTGAAACTACAGGCTTCAATATAACCCATACATATGATGATCTGGTTTTCATCGAACATAATCCATTTTTGATTCAGTTTGATGATGAAAACCCCAGCTCGTTAAAAATATTATTTAATGTAGAGTGTGCAGCCGATGCAGCTCAAGAGATAGAAAATAAATTAAACAACATAGCAACCCAAAGAGATTTTACTATTGTGAACAGTGGGCGTTATGAGCTGAAACAGAAGGAAGGAACTGAAGAAATCGAAATAAAATTTTTCGCATAGTTCAAAGCAGGGGCGTGATAATAATTGTCCTCGCTTATGCGGTTAATTGCCCTTCAATATTTTTTAAAAGCTGTGATCATTGCTGATGAAAGCTTGAATTTATATTCCCCCTCATTACTTCCGTTGTGAGGGGGAATTGCTTTGAATATTCTGCTGGTTATTTAAGCGCATAAATAAGCGTCAGTTTTTTTTATGAATATGGCTGCATACACGCAAGATATAGCTTACCAGATAAAATCTATATCCTGAGTATCATCCCCGTGGAGATTGTGGTTGACCAGTGTCAGGAAGTCTTTCACAGCTACATCCTTTTCTTCCTGCGGAGCTGAGATATATTCTTTTATGTCTTTGGCCAGCATTTCCTGTGCCCCTGTGCTGAATAGATCCAGAATATGAGCTCTTACTTCGCTGGAGGATTCTGCAAGAACGCAGGTTACGGTTTCGTTGCTGACATGTTTAACCGATTCAAGAAGAGCATCTCTGTCTACATGAAGCAGATCATCTGTTTTCATGGCAAATTTTTCCATACTGATCTGAAATCCTTTGCGTTCTATTAGTGCGGTGATCTCCTTTTCATGCTCTTTACCATGCCATAGCATCATATCGGCCAGCAGTGATTTTTGGCGGTGTTCTGAAATTACTGCCTCGCCACGCAGTTCTTCACGGATTATATTAGACAGGTTCTCCAAGTGCTCGTGCTCGTAAATTCCTTTTTCAAGTAAAGCCATGCAGCCTTGAATTAAAACAGGATCTGCATTTTTATATATGTCCGAACGCTGGCGTGCGGTGCAGCAAAGCAGCAGAAGGGCATATCTTTGAGCTGCTTCTTTCCCTTCGCCGATAAAACGTATGCGGATGTTTTTCAACTGGCTGCTGCTATTAATCTGCTCCATAAGCCGGCTGACACGGGCAAAAGGTGTATCAGCATATTCATTATGCTGAAGCTCTGAAATACTATGCTTAATGTCTAGGATATCGCTGCCTGCCATCTCGTAGGAAAATTCAAGATCAGCGATTTCTTTCTTTAATTTATCAAGTTCTGCTTTGAAAGCTATTTGTCCGAACATATGGCCTCTTAAAAATGGTTCATCCGGTTAAAGCGTACTTCGCTTCATGAATGCCATGATCTTTAGCTTGAAAAATTCCAGATCACGGTATCCATATGCCTGCCTTTTCATGGTCTTGATTTTGTTATTCGTACCTTCAATTGGCTTTAATGAAAAGGGATGATCGTACCAAGCGAGTATCCCAAAGTTATGCGTTGCCAACGTATTTGCCATAGTATCGAGTGGGGCGATGCCAGAAGTTCTCGCACGAGATATCCAACTTTCCAGAAACCTGGCCGCATCTCTCTTGCTTGGCTGACTCCATATCTGGCGTAAGTCTTCTTTTGATGTTAAGAAATATTATATGTTCGATTGTTTTGGAGTATTAATGGTTTTGTCTATGAATTGACAGTTCAGTTAAGCTTGCAACGTGGTAATTTTTATATTTTATAATATTATAAGAGGTTAAATGATGGCTGATATTTATAATTTTGAGCGGTGGACGCCTCCGGATGTAAAAATTATAACTGATAATCAATGCGGGATATTTATAGCTAACAGTTTTGAAGAAAATGCAAATCCAGATCATGTAAACTACATTGCTAAATACACTGGGGAGATAGGCTCTTTTGCCGATGAGGTTAAGCGTTGTTTAGGATATATATACATAACTTACACAGGTAATTTTCTTCTTAATTCTTTGAATGCTTCCACACGTAAAGTTGTTATTTTTCCTGATCCAAATGGAATGACTTATAATACATATGAAGGATCCCGTAAAAAAATTGATATTACGGTTGAAAATGGAAGGGCCGTAAATCTAATAGCAGCTTTTAAACGGGGAGGTTTTGATGAGGAAAAATTTATTACAGAATTTATTAATATCCCTGAGTATAAAGAAGCCGTTACTCCTCAGTTTGATTGGATAGATTTTAAAGCCAAAATAAAACCTGTTACCACAACAATAGAAGTAGAAAGTAAAGATGCTTTATGGTGGATGATTGATAAAATAAAGAGAAAACATAAATCTTTTAATCCAAATCCTCGACATGTTGCTAACTCAATTGTGATGACACTTTACTACTGTAGCGATAATGGTCCTGGTAGTAACGTAGGTGTTGGGTTCAAGAAAGCTTATGTGAAAAGTTTTGATGGGGAAGCTTATGATGATCCTCTAATCAAGGAACGCCCTTCAGCCATAGGCCTGGCTCACGAGCTTATTCATGCATATTATTCTGTAAAAGGGAAGCAACCTTCAAGACCTAGTTATATTTTAGATGACCTGATTTGTATTGGTTTAGGTCCATGGATTAATGAAGCTATTACTGAAAATAAAATTAGGGCTGAGTGGAACTTTCAAGCATATCATATGGTGCCCGAAACAGATAAGGCAAATAGGACGAGAGTAGGATTCCGGACTAGTCATGCTGACTGAGGTTTATATAAGTCAAAAAGCACATGCATATTAATATAATCGGTCAGTTTGGAACGTTGCAGATACCTGATTAAGATTGTTAAGTTCATTGCGTTTTAATTATGCTCCGGGAGTTGATCTATAGTCTCTTTTCAGTTCTGCTTCTCCGCAGGCTGTACACATTTTAGAGACAGCAGGGATTAAGATGTATGGGCATTGCCATCAGTTCTGGCAGGGACAATATAAGCTAAAATTGCAACAAGCATACAGCGAACATCCCCAGAAAGAACCATAGCGTTTTATTGCGCCCTTTATTAACGGCAACTCTGGATGCCCAGAATCCAAATCCTGATCCGATCATGAGCCAGAAGAGCAGTGGAATGAATGCGGAAATTGAAGATATGAATCCACTCAAACAATATGCAGACCAGGTGAAATTCATCTCAGAAGAAATGAAAGCCGGAAATATTTCCATGACTGAGGGGGCAATACGTCTGCAGGCGGTTGCAGTATTTGTTGAACAGGATGCTGAGATAATTGAAGACGAGCGGGCTGCAGAACGGATGCGTAAATTTGCAGATATGATATATGGTGTGCTTGATAAAATGAAGCCCGATCGGAGGGTTATGCAGTAAGGTTTGATCTATTTCAGTGCTTGAATGAACAGGTCTGCAGTGCTATTTGCCAGGAAAAAATGGAATTGGTGTGAGAAAGGTAATCATGTTGTTTATGGTGATGGTTGGTCTGGTTCTGTGTTCTTGCAGAAAAGGTTTTGGTTTATATGAAACAAATTTAATTAATGCCCGGAATCCTTAGCTTGAAAAACTCCAGATCACGGTATCCATATACCTGCCTTTTCATGGTCTTGATTTTGTTATTTGTACCTTCCATTGACTGACTGCATATCTGGCGCAAGTCTTCTTTTAAATAGTAGGCTGTCGCTAACGGCTTGTTTAGCCGTAGAGCCTCCTCTTCGACGTTCATTGGCGTGAATATCGATTGAACGCCATGTCCTTTCATTTTGTCAAAAGTACGCTTAAACCGGATGAACCTAAATTAAGGTGTTAAAATATAAATATTACACAAGTTCTTTCTCATACTTTTTATCCATTTGAGAATAAACATGAATGATGGCTTTGCTGTTTTTTTTTATAATTTAATGAGATAGCAGTTTTAATGCCCGATATAGGCTAAGGCTTATAGTTGTAAACCGTCCTATCGTTTTTTGTTTAATCAATGACGCGGCAGGGTGATATTTCACCATAATCATCCACAGCCTCTTGCTCTTCTGGATGAATTAGGTAAATAGCTGGGCTGCATTGACAGATTATGAATCTGTTGAAGAATTTAAGATTAAGGGAAAGGACTGGCGGTTCGGCTTAGAACATCTTTCAATGGCTCGCTGAGTGATTGCGGGCTGAGAAATTATAGTCACTGAAGATCTTCATCCCGATATAACATGGACAGAGTTCCAGCAGGAGTTTTAATGCTGATTCATATATCAAATGATCTGACTCTGACGGATGTGCCTGCCGATCTGGTGGATACGATCAAAGAGTCCCTGACTCTTATGAATCCTGAGTTCATCAATGCTATGAAATACGGACGCAGGGCCGGACGCATTGCCAAGTACATCAAGATGTATTCAGGAGACCGTAAAAAAAAGCTGCATTGTCCGCGTGGTTTCGGGCTGGAGCTTCATCGGCTTGCCACAGATGTTGGTGAAGAAATTATATATGAAGATGACAGGCGCGAACTTGATCCTGTTGATTTTTCCTTCAAGGGTGAACTTCGATCCTATCAGTGCGAGGCTTTAGAATCATTTTCTCAGTCTACTCAAGGGGTGATGGAAGCAGGAACCGGTGCCGGAAAGACTGTAATGGCGTTAGCCTTAATCGCTCAGCGCAGACAGCCATGTCTTGTTATTGTGCATACCAAGGAACTGCTTCTCCAGTGGGTAGACAGAGCCAGGCAGTTTCTGGGTATAGAGGCTGGACAGGTGGGGAACGGCAAGTTCAATATTCAGCCGCTTACTATAGCTACAATTCAGACCGCCCGTAATCGTATGGATAAATTGATTCCGGCTTTCGGGCATATTGTGGTGGATGAATGCCACCGGACACCGGCAAGCACTTTTCAGGATGTAGTAACCAGTTTTGATGCAAAATATCTGACCGGACTTTCAGCTACACCCTACAGGAATGACGGTCTTGACCGGATGATAAATTTGACACTGGGCAATGTTGTTCATCGAGTCAATCCTGAATTACTACGTAACACCGGAGCTATTCTTAAACCTGAAATTTTCACAGTGAATACAGCTTTTTCCTATACTGGTGATATTTCAACTGAATATTCACGCATGATGACTGCGATTGCCGAGGACTACAACCGCAATGAAATTATAGCGAACTGTGTTGAAGACGAACTTGAACAGAATTCGGGAACTCTGCTGCTCGTAGCTGATCGAACTGCGCATCTTTTTGCTCTGGCGGATATTCTACAGGAACATGGCGTGGATGTGGCTGTCTTGACCGGCAAGACTCCGGCAGGTGAACGGGAAACTATTGTTGAGGATCTTAATGCCGGAAAAGTCAAAGTGCTGGCAAGTACAGCTTCTTTGATCGGTGAGGGCTTTGATTGTCCCGGACTGTCCACTCTTTTTCTCTGTTCACCCATTAAATCCAAAGGCAGGCTGATACAGATCATCGGTCGGATTCTGCGGCCTGCTGAAGGCAAACGTCCACGGCTCTATGATTTCATTGATGACAAAGTTGGAGTGCTTAAGCACAGTGCCGGCATTCGGCAGAAGATTTATGATGAAATGATGTAGAATACACTACGAAACTACCTGACGGCAGTTTGAATTTATAAGCCCCTTGCAATGATCATTGTAAGGGGCTTTTCTGCATCTTTATCTGTATGTTCTGCACGCCTCAAAGCTGAAGGTTTTTCCTTTGTATTTAAAATAGTATGTGTATTTGTTTGTCTTCCCTCTGAAATCATTTGCGCTGGACCAGAAGGAGCCTTGCTTAACACTGGATTTGCCGGGAAGGAGGACATTGGTTTTCCTTCTGTCCACTTCAAATGCTGTTGCTATATCATTATAGATATATGTAGAAACCCTGGATGTGCCACATGGATATTTGCTGCCGTTCGGTCTGGTGCAGTATTTTGTTAACGGTTTATAAGAATTCGTTATCAGCTTCACAAACCTTATTTCTGAATCGGAGTAATTATGAACTGTTATTTTGAAAAAGTTTCTGTATTTTTTCTTAGTCCAGTCCCAGCCAAGCTGAGTGTCATTGAATGGGTGAGTTCCAACATATGATGATTGATAATCCATTATATGATGTCCGAAATTATCATATATTTTAAGCATAGCATCACAGCCGTTGCCATGTCGGTCTACTTTAATTGAGGTTGGAACTTGAAAATTTTGCGGAGTATTGCCGTAGGGATCATTTCCGTATGGCGTATTGGTACTGCCGGAGCCTAGAGGAAGGGTGTCATATGGTGAATTATTATTCTGCTGCGATACTCCGGGATAATACCATGTATTCATGGCATGTCGCATTTGCTGTCTGGCCTGTTCGTGCCCTTTCAGTGACAGTCCCTGAAAAATATAGTTTACACCGTGATATCTAGATGCCACGAGTGATGAATCGAAATATGCCCCGTTGCGGGTATGTCCTGAATATACTCTGGTTACTGCCGGGTAGCCTGAAACATGTCCTGGTTGTTCAGATACAAAGTCTTGAAAGGGTAGTCCTTTTTTCGTCATCTCACTCGCCCATATTTTAAGCAGTTTTCCTAGCGGGACTTCTGCACCCGGCGCAGCGTATAATTCAATAAAAGCATCCTGCGATGGTGAAACACATTGTTTAATAAGATCATTTCCTCTCGCGGCAACGTTATCATTCCATCCCGGTGGACATTGAAGCCCCTGAGACATGTCAGTTGCAAAGCAATATAATGTAAGCCCTGAATATAAAACAGTTGTGAATATTAATACACGCCAGATCTGGTTCATATTGCTCTCCTTTAATTTAACAGAGCCAGTTAATTTTTAGATATAAATTTTATACACTAAATTAATCTACTACATATCTGTTTAATTGGGAAAAGCTAAATTGAATCATAAACGTTGCTTTGCAGTTTTAATAAATTTTTCCAGCTTTTTGCATTTGCTGCAATTTATTTTGTTGTCACATTTAGGATCTGAAGCATGAACATGATGAAATATAAATATATTTATGACCTTATTTTGCTACGTTATCTGACGTTCTCTGTTTTTTAGTATGTAGCATTTTATTTTTGTGATACTGAGAGTATAGATACAATAGCACTAAGGTTGTATTTTAGTTATTCTCTCTCCTATATTGTGGGGCACAACTTATCTTCGTTGCTGTCAATGGACTATTCATGTGGCAAGGTTACGATCTATGATTTTACCAAGACTAAACGTTATCTGCTGATCTAAAGGAGTTTAAACAATGCTAATAGAAAACAGAGATTTAAAGATAAAAACCCGCGGTAAAAACCATGAAAAATAAAATAATAGTAGCTGGTAATCTCAAGGGAACACACCTTTGGGATAGTCTCATTATTCCCAAAGGAGCCAAAGGAGTTTTCGGTATATGCTATTCAATATTGACATGGTCAGGAGTAGCAAAGGGATTAAGTCTCACAAGCCCTGGATCGTGGATAAAAAGCGTGGGTAAGATGTTTGAAGATGGTCATGCGACAACCTTTCTCATTAGTCCGGATTTAGATGATCTTGATCTGACTACTACAGCTGTTCACGTCAAGCCCAAAGCTGTTCTGGTCAAGCCCAAAGCTGTTCCAGTTAAGCCCGAACTCGCTCTAAAGAAAAGCACTGCGTACCTCACTCTGACCGGAATAGGTGATGAAGGTTGGATATTTGATAGAGAGCCCCTTGCGGATATTGACTGGGCACGATCAACAGGTAGCTCGACTACCTATGTCTATTATATAGGCGTGGATGAAGCCATGCTGAAAAAATATGAAATTGTGAGAAATTTACTGGAAGGTACTAAAACCGACTACGCCGCTCTATGGCCAAACTTACCCTTTACCAAAACCACCTATCAGAACTGTGTAAGCCACAGTAATTATTTAATGTGGAAGCTTGGGCTTGCATTTTTTCCCGTTCAAAGTAAGGGCTGGTGGATACCGTCACACAGTAACTGGCTAGAATGGTTCAAAAGTTTTGTACCCACATACCACGGTAGTTTCTGGTGGAAATATAAAAAATTTGAAAATACGAATACACATATTCCATAGTTTTAGTGACTTGCTCACTCCTATAGGCATTGGATGTAATGCCTAATTGTACTTCGCTATCTATCGCCTTTTTCTCAATATTTCCAGGATTGCTTGTGTCATAGTCATATAGGAGTTATAATATATTTCTAGAGTCTACTCTGGAGGGTTGGCTATGAGTGATAAACCAGGTTTTGAAAAAATACAGATGCTGGAGCAGTATAAAGTTTATGTAGAAGCTGCATGCAAAAATAGTATATTGCGTAGTGATATACATAAATTTTATGCACTACTTCTTTTACTTCTTATGGGAGGGATTGTATTTTTAATTAAAGATGAGAGATCTGATTTATCAAATTTTTATTGTTTTTTATTTTGTGTAAGTTTATTCGGTGTTTTTTTGTGTATGCTGTGGATCAGAACTATAGAATACTATAAATCTATAAGTGAAAAAAAATTTCCAATCATTCATGAAATGGAAGAATACTTACCATTTAAGTGTTTTCAATTAGAATGGGCACGCCGGAATAATATACAGGATCTGAGCGTTAAAGACAGTTGTATGGATATTTGTGGGTGCCTTAAAAAGCCTTCATGTAAATGTGATAAATCTATAGATAATGAGAAGCTGGTGCCAAAGGTTGCAGGAATACCTTTTATCATTTTGTGCTTATATTCATTCATAAAATTTTTATTTACATTATTTTAATATATCAATTTATGATCCTATAGTGCTTATAAATATTTTTGGAACTAGTATATATTAATCTTGAATTTTTTTATGTTTATAGTCGCGGCAGGGAGTGCTGCTGTACGGGTGATATTAAAAAAAATATTTCTTAATATCCTGCATCGTTGCAAAATGCTTTTTTCAATCATCGATTACTATCTTCAATTCTCTATAGTTCGTTCCTATCTGTTCTGACTAATCTAGACATAAAAGAACTCCATTATAGATTATATAATAAATATATTTAATTAATCTAGTAACAACGTATCGATATAAAATGATAAAATTACTATTTTGTTGTATTTATTATACGAAATCGTCCTATTACATTGACTCTAATGCTTTGCTTGGGTATTTTCGAAAACATAATTTTCGAATGTGAGCATTTTAATGTTGAGGGAGTTTCGAAAACGCTTAATACATTCGTCAATGTGTCTGGAATCGAGTTGTTTGAAATTTATCCTTTGGTGGTAGTGGGGGTTGTATGAAGATTAGGTCGTTACTTAGTATAGGTGTGTTTATTTCTGCTTCTGGTGGGTGTATTGCTTTTTTTATAGCGTCCAAAGTGCTGGATGTATCGAATTCAAATGTTATTTCCGGTCAATTAGTCCTTTCTCCTGAGTTGTTTTTTTATTCCTTACTTTCCTCATTTATAGTCTTTTCTCTTCTTGGTTGGCTTTTCAGTCGTATTGCTTTGAAAAAAATATCATCTTCCCTTGATGATACAGTTGGGTATTTGAAAAAATTAGCTTGTGGAGATTTGAGTTGTAATCTGCCGGATACTGCTGTGAATGAATTGGGAAATCTCAACTCTGAGCTTTGCAGTGCAGTTGCTTATCTTAAGACACGTATTGGATTTGCAGAGGGAGTATTGAATGCTATTGCCGATGCCTATCCTTTCATGACCTGTGATCAGGATGCCCGCATTAATTTTATCGGTAAACAATTACTTAAAGTATCTGGAAAAAAAGAAGATCCTTCAGAATATATTGGCCTGACTATCGGTGGTTATATTTATGGTGATAACAGCAGGAAAACCAGAACGGATAAAGTTGTTGAAGACGGTATAAGGGTTGAAGGCGAAACCCGCATTGAAGGTGAGGGACGAACACATATTCTGCAATTTTCAGCGGATCCTTTTTATGACCTCGATAATAATCAGATTGGTGCGTTAACCATCTATTTTGATCTTACTGAAGTGAAGGAACAACAGCAGGAGATTGAGGAAAATGCCAGACAGGTGGCACAGATTGCTTCAGAATTAGTAGAAATTACAGATCAGGTTAATTCTTCTGCTGCTATTATTGCCTCGCAGATTGATGAAGCTGCACGCGGTGCAGGTTTTCAATCTGAAAGGACCACTGAAACAGCCACAGCAATGGAAGAAATGAACAGCACAACTCTTGAAGTTGCTCGTAATGCTGTAAGTGCTGCCGATAATGCCAATGATGCTAAAGACAATGCCTATGCCGGACAAAAAGAGGTACATAATATTATAGATTCGATTGAAACAGTGCGTCTTCATGCCGAAACTCTGGGCGGATTTATGAGTGATCTTGGCCAGCAGACGGACTCAGTTGGCAGCGTTATCAGTGTAATTCAGGATATTGCTGACCAGACCAATCTTCTAGCTCTTAACGCAGCTATTGAGGCTGCCAGAGCAGGTGAGGCCGGGCGAGGGTTCGCTGTTGTAGCTGATGAAGTCCGTAAGCTTGCTGAAAAAACTATGACTGCAACTGATGAAGTTGGTAAAGCAATCAGCGCAATTCAGGCCGGTGCTCAGCGTTCTATTGACGGCGTTAAACAGGCGAATGCTGCGGTTGAACGTTCAACTGATATTGCACAAAATTCTGGTCATACTTTAGAAAAAATTGTTGAAATTGTGATCAGTACCTCAGATCAGGTTCAGTCAATTGCTACCGCAGCAGAGCAGCAGTCCGCCACCAGTGAAGAAATTCATCAGGCCGTAGATGATATTAACTCTATTGCTTCCCAGACAGCAGACGGAATGATGCAGGCCAATGAAGCCAGTAACGAATTGGTTAGAATGTGTGAGGAACTCAATACTTTGATTCGACGGTTATCAGCATAAAAAATTAAATATTGCGTGATTAACTCTAGGGTTTATCTAAAAAAGGTAGCACCATATAAGTGCTACCTTTTTTTATGATCATATCGTATATTATTTTGCCTGTTCAATAGGCAGGCAGCTAAAATAACGCCGGTTGTTTTTTCGATGATATAACTAATTAATTTAAAGTGTTCTTCTGGAGTTGGAATATGTCTAAAAAAAGTCTGGGCGACAATGATCTTGCATCTGATGAAGAACATGCTGCCCGCGCAAATCTGGGTGAGTTGTTTGGGAACAGTCCAATTCCGCAGCAGGAAATGCTTCAGAATTTAGGTTTATATATTAATCGCAAGTCATTATCCCGATTATTGTTTCTGCACGAACTATATAAAAAAATTATTGATGTGCATGGCGTGGTTATGGAATTCGGTGTGCGCTGGGGACAGACTCTTTCACTCTTTACATCACTTCGCGGAATCTATGAGCCATATAATTACAACCGCAAACTGATAGGTTTTGATACTTTTGAGGGTTTTCTCGAACCCAACCGGAAAGATGGTAATGCTCGTCGGATATGCAAAGGAAACTACAGTGTTACTAAAGACTATGAGGGATATTTAGCTGATCTGCTTGATTATCATGAGCAGGAATCACCTATCAGTCATATTCAGAAATATTCACTTATTAAGGGTGATGCCTCAGTTAAGATTACTGAATATCTTGATAAAAATCCTGAAACGATTGTCGCTTTGGCATATTTTGATTTTGATCTGTATAAGCCTACGTATGATTGTCTGAAAGCAATCAGACCACATCTGACCAAAGGAAGTGTAATAGGTTTTGATGAACTCAATGATTCTAATTTTCCGGGTGAAACTCTTGCTCTTAAGGAAATCTTAGGGCTTGATAGTTTTAGTATCAAACGTATGCCGTATTGCCCTATGTCATCATATATTGTGATTGAATAATGCTTTTAGCCTACCAGCTGAGAATACGAGAATGCTGTAACTCCGTAGACACTTTTGAATAATCTGTTCATATGTGAAAGGTCGTAGAACCCGCATTTGAGCATGACATCGTATAATTCGTCTTTGGCATCAAGCAGTTTTTTGGCATGGGCAATTTTGCCGTTAAGAAAAAACTGATAAGGTGAAACCCCCTTAATTGCTTTAAACTGCCGTATGAAGTGAAATTTGGACATTTGAATTTCATTGCATATTTCATCCAGCTTTAATGGATGCTCATAACTTGCGTGCATCATCTCAATGGCACGCCTGACAGCTGTAAAGCTCTTAGGCATACGCATCTTTTCATCCGCATTGGCTGTGCGATCGATAACACTCATGATTAGTTCGGTTGTAAGCAGCTCAGTCTGTCCTGTTTCTATAGAGTGCGCCAGACTTACAATGTTCGCGGCAAGCTTTTTGTCATAGACAACGGGAGCAGAGAATCTCAATATATCTTTTTTACCTGAAATTTCTTTAAAAAGATCTGTGGGGATATATGTCATGACATATTCAAGGCCTTTTTCATCACCGGCACAACCGTCGTGAATCTGATCCGGATTAAAGAGCATAATCCCGCCCGGTTTGGATTGGCACTGTTCGCCCTCAAGCTTCCATTGCTGTATTCCTTTTAACGTTACACCTATGGAGTATTCTTCATGAGCATGTTTCTTGTATTTAAACTCGTCGAATTTTGCTGATAATAAAGTGATATCATTTGACGTATAGTAATTGAATTCACGCATTGCAGACACCTTAGATTAGTTTAAATTCCTGAAACGGCATAGGCACAGTAGATCATTGTAACAGACAGTATAATATTGGCCTGTTTTTGGTAAGATTGCATATAACAGCTGAAGAGTGCTCCAAGAACCACCCACGATGAATAGGCACAGCAACCTATAACCGCCAGTATAGCTACAAATAAGGCTATGTCCATCGGGGCTGTGTAGTAGGGTGTTACAAAGCTGCCTATCACTGTTAATGTGAACATCACAGCTTTAGGATTGATAAACTGCATTATGAATCCTGTCATGAATCCGCCGCTCTGGTTCTGGTCGTTTTGAATATCCATATTAAATATTTTGTAGGCCAGATAGAGCATATATAATGCCCCGATAATACCCATGACATGTTCAATGCCGGGAATGAAGTCAAGCATAAAGCTGTTGGCTGCTGTTGCAAAGATCAGTAGCAGGAAAAACGCCAGTGAAGCTCCTGCAACAAATTTAAGCGCCTGCTTATAACCGTAATTCTGCGTTGTTGAAAAAATCATTATATTCGCAGGGCCGGGGGTAAACGTGACTACAATGCTATATGCCAGAAAAGCGAAGATGTTCATGCTGTTTTTCCTTTCATTTTTTAATATGATTGGAAAATTGCACGAATGTTCAGATGCGGCATAGTACAAAGTTGCTACTCGGCTATGGACAGAATCCTTCACTGCAGCTGTTGAGCAGATCTGCGTTTAAAATTGTGACAGTTGTACCGCTTACTTCAATCAGTTCATTTTTCGACATTTTTTTCATTGCCCGCGACAGGGCTTCCGGCGTGATTCCGATGATTTTGGAAAGTTCACGATATGAAATATCCATTTCTACCAGACCATCTTTTTCCATACTCAGGAAATAAGCCGCTAAACGGGATGGAACCTGCTTAAGGGAAAGTGAATCGATCATGTCCATTGCTTCTTTAAGCCTTCGGGACATAACCCGCATCATACTCATCAAAATAGTAGGGTCTTCATGAACAAGTTTCTCATATTCTGCGGGACTTATAAAAAGTACCTTGCTGTCCTCAAGTGCTCCTAAATTGGCAGGCATCTTACCATCAGAAAAAACTGAGCATAAGCAAAACGGTTCACCTGGGCCGAATACGAAGATAGTCTGTTCTTTCCCATCTTCAGCCAGTTTGAAAAGCTTCACTTTACCCGAAAGTAAAATATGCATTCCCTGAGAAGATTTATCCTCACTGAAAAAAATGGCCTTTTTAGGGATATTGCTGACTACAGCATGTTCAGCCAGCCGTATTAACTGCTCTTCCTTTAGCCGTGAAAAAACCGGAATCTCTCCGATAGCTGCTTTTATTTCTATGTTATTCATCAAATTCCTTTAAATTTATTTGTATTGATCAGGATCAATGCTGAAATATGTTTAGCTGAGTATATTAAGTTCAAGAGCATTCAAAAGGAGGTGCTCATGGATTTCATAATGGTACATTGTCCTTTTTGTTCGTTCAAGCAGGATATTCAGTTGAAGAAATATGATCATGATTCAGTGATAAAGTGCTTCAACTGTGAAGGATGGTTTTCAGTTAAATTCCTTCTGCATGGTATTCTGGTTTATCCATCAAAAAATTTTTTTACTAATAAGTGATAGTAAATGGAGGCATATTATGTGGAAAATTTTTCAGCGAATTTCAGCGAATTTGATTTTGGCAATTCCTCTGATGATGTTAACGGGTTTTGCTTACGGACTTCTGTTTGAAACAGCATGGCTCAAAACCATGATTGTTCCGTTCACTTTTCTTATGGTTTATCCAATGATGGTAACTCTTAAGATAAAAAAGGTCTTTGAAGGTGGAGATGTAAAAGCACAGGTACTGACTCAGTTCATCAATTTTGCGATAGTTCCTTTTGTTGCATATGGATTCGGGCAGTATTTCTTTGCAGACCGTCCATACATGGCTCTTGGTTTACTTCTCGCAGGACTGGTTCCCACCAGTGGAATGACTATTTCGTGGACCGGATTTGCTAAAGGCAATATGTCCGCAGCTATAAAAATGACTGTAATCGGACTTGTCTGCGGATCATTGGTGACTCCTCTATTTGTTAAAGCTCTTATGGGAACGACTATTGAAATGAGTATGCTCGCAGTAATGAAGCAGATATTCTTCATAGTTTTTCTGCCCATGACTCTTGGTTATTTTACTCAGCGTATACTTGTCCGAAGATATGGTCAGAAAGATTTTCAGAAATATATCGGTCCCAAATTCCCTCCGTTATCAACTCTGGGTGTACTGGGTATTGTATTTGTAGCTCTCGCTCTTAAAGCTAAAACCATTGCCGCTGCTCCAGAAGTTCTGTTGAGTATTTTGGTTCCGCTTTTGATCCTGTACACATTAAATTATGCATTAAGTACTCTCATCGGTAAGGCATTTCTTCCACGCGGAGATGCAATTGCTTTAGTTTACGGCTCTGTAATGCGCAATCTCTCGATTGCTCTTGCAATTGCTATTAATGCATTCGGTCCTCAAGGCTCAGATGCGGCGCTTGTAATTGCTCTGGCTTATATTATTCAGGTACAATCAGCAGCCTGGTACGTTAAGTTTACATCTAAAGTTTTCGGTAGCGAGTGTGAATGCTCATGCGAAGCCGCAAGCTAGATTTTCGGTTTTCAGGTCAGTTGAAGTGTGAATGACGTCATTCATACTTCCTGACTGGAAACATTTCGTTTGAAATATAGCATAAGATACGTCGATAATAATAAACTGAAACTGAATCACATTAATATTCTCCAAAGCATTCAAGTTTTAATTGACACTGAAAATCATTTTCAATATATTGAGATCAACAAAAACAAAGATTGAACTATATGGAGTTATTATGTGCGGATTCAGCAAAGTTTGGCAGTTGAGCAGAGAAGGGATGGAAGCTTGTAATAAAGGTGATTTCTTTACGGCAGAAAATAACCTTAAAACGGCAATATCCATGTCTAATTGTAAATCCAAAAAAATACACAAAGCAACAATGTATAATAATTTGGCTGTAGTATACCAACTGAACGGGAAAGTAGAAGACGCAATCAACGCTTATAATATGGCGGTAAGCTTTCTTAATCCCCATCATGAAGGGCAGTCGAATTTAATTAAAAAAATAGTTAGTAAAATAGATATGTTAAAACATAAGGAAGCTGCATAATTTTAAAATTTATTTGCCTCTCCTCCTCCTTTCGGACAGGCCCTGTAGCAGGGTCTGTCCGTATTTTTTTATGATTTAAAACAATCACCGTTGAAGATTTAATTTATAAAAAACGATTATTATAACTTTATTTTTGATGGAATTTTCCTCAGGACTTGACTTTGTGTGGAAACTGCCTAAATAATCCCAGTTCTTTTGTAGGTGGAAATGTGAAATACTTCACTTCCAGCAAAAGGAAAGTAAAGTACACAACTGTCACCCATTTTCGGGGCGAGACAGATATATTTTAGGAGGATGCTTAATATGGATTTTAATATTGAAGAAATTTCACAGGTAGAAAGAGAAATTAAAGTTTCCGTACCTGCTGAAGAAGTCGGTGCAGCTCTTGATGCAACTATCGCTCTCTACAAGGTTCAGACTCCGGTAAAAGGTTTCAGAAAGGGTAAAGTTCCTGCATCTGTTATTCAGTCTAAATACAAAAAACAGATCATCAGTGAAGCTACCACTGACCTGATTAACTATCAGATTAACGAAATCCTAAATGAGAAGTCCTTCGCTCCTGTTTCCAAGATTGATGTTGATGCCAAAGAATTGGTTCGTGATGAAGATTTCAACTACGTAATTAAATTCGAAGTTGTTCCTGAATTCGAAACTCCAGTATACCTTGGTCTTGAAGTTGAAGAAGAACGTGCAGAAGTTGCTGAAAGTGAACTTAAAGAAGTTGAAAACAGACTTCTTCAGTCCATGGCTAAAATTGCACCCATCGAAGATGACCGTCCTGCAAAAGACGGCGAACTCGCTTGCGTAACTTTCTCTGCTGAAATGGACGGAGAGCCTATCCCCGGTGTTCAGGCTGACAACTTTGATCTGCCCATCGGTGAAGGACATTCACTTGAAGAGTTCGAAACTTTCGTTAAAACTCTGAAATCTGGTGAGTCCGGCGAAACTGATATCACTTTTCCTGAAGATTTTATCAACGGTGAACTCGCAGGCAAAACTGCAACTATGAAAGTTACCGTTCATGCCATTAAAGAACGCAAAATGCCCGAACTTACCGATGATATCGTAAGACAGGCAGGCGGATTTGAAACCGTTGAAAAAATGCGTGAAGTTGTAAAGCAGTCTTATACTGCCAACCGCAAACAGCTTTGCAAGAGTGCAGCTCTGACCAAGCTGATTAAAGGCATTGCTGAAAATCTTGATTTCCCACTTCCTCCTTCTCTGCTTGAAGACCGTCTCAACCGCATGGTTGCAGATGTTATCGGTCGTACCGAACGCTCCGGTAAGAGCTTTGAGTCTCTTGGTAAATCCATCGAGGAACTCCGTGAAGAGCAGCGCCCAATGGCTGAAGAATCTGTGCGCACTGAAATCTTCCTCCTTACTGTAGCAAAACGTGAAGAACTCACTGTTGAGCCTCAGGAAGTTGAAGGAGCACTGTACCAGATTGCACAGCAGACTCAGCAGGATTTGAGCTCTGTTAAATCCTACTACGAAGAAAATAATCTTCTCGTACCTCTCAAAGATAGACTCCTTGCTGATAAAGCAGCTGAGTTCATCTATGAAAATGCAAATGTTACTGAAATTGATCCTGTTAAGAAGGATGAACAGTAGCCACTGCTGTCGTTAGATAGACTTTTGGCGGCACAGTTTTTACGAACTGTGCCGCCTTTTATTTGAAATGTCGCGTTCTTGTATTGACTTTAATCGGTGCTGTTATATTTTTGAAGAATCAGATATTTAAAGACTTACCGGATTAATACTTGTCCTTGAGCCTTCAAATGTTTAGAGTGCTGAATTGAATAGTGTCCGTTATGAACGGGCTAAACTGGTTTTGTTAAGAATTTTACATCTTTTCATACTAAAATGTCCTCTTTGGGAGAGATAGATGTCTGGAACTATACCTATTGTTGTTGAAACCACCGGGCGTACAGAACGCGCATACGATATTTATTCACGCCTTCTCAAGGATAGAATCATCCTTCTCAGTGGGGAAGTTAATGATCACGTAGCAAGTGTTATTTGTGCTCAGCTTCTTTTTCTGGAATCAGAAGATCCTGAAAAAGAAATATACATGTATATTAACTCTCCAGGTGGTGTTGTAACAGCTGGAATGGCTATTTACGATACCATGCAGTATATTTCAGCCCCAGTTGCAACTCTTTGCATGGGACAGGCTGCAAGTATGGGCGCTTTCCTGCTCAGCGCAGGGGAGAAGGGCCACCGCTACTCACTGCCCCATAGCCGTATACTTATTCACCAGCCTCTTGGCGGTGCTCAGGGGCAGGCTACAGATATCGGTATTCAGGCTAAAGAAATTTTGCGCCTCAAGAAAACTCTTAATATGATTATGGCGGAAAATACTGGTAAGAAGCTTGAAGAGATTGAAAAAGACACTGATCGTGATTACTTTATGTCAGCAGAAGAGGCTCTTGCGTATGGCCTCATTGATAAAGTTCTCGAATCACGTGGCAAACTCGAATCCAAGGAAGGTTAATTCTTGATGAGTAATGAAAATCAAGGTTCAGGACAGGACCTTCATTGCTCCTTTTGTTCCAAGTCTCAGGATGAGGTTCAGAGACTGATTGCCGGACCTGATGTATACATATGCGACGAATGCGTACAGCTGTGTAATGACATCATGGCTCAGGAGGCTGTCAGTGAGGAGTTTGATGCAGGTAAGTTACTGTCACCGCAGGAAATAAAAGAATTACTTGATGAATACGTAATTGGACAGGATCAACCTAAAAAGATTCTGGCAGTTGCAGTTCATAACCATTATAAACGTGTATTCTACACTCAGTCCAATAGTGCTGATGATGTAGAACTTGATAAAAGCAACATTTTGCTTATCGGACCTACCGGATCAGGTAAGACTTTGCTTGCTCAGACTTTGGCCAGAGTTCTTAAAGTTCCTTTTGCTATTGCCGATGCAACGACTTTAACCGAAGCCGGTTACGTTGGTGAGGATGTAGAAAACATTCTCGTTCAACTTTTGCAGAATGCTGATTACGATATTGAAGCTGCTTCCCGCGGAATCATCTACATTGATGAGATTGATAAAATCTCCCGTAAGGGTGACAGTCCGTCCATCACTCGCGATGTTTCCGGTGAAGGTGTACAGCAGGCACTGCTTAAGATTATCGAAGGAACTGAAGCCAATATTCCTCCTAAGGGCGGACGTAAGCATCCCCAGCAGGAATTTATCAGGCTCGATACTTCTAATATTCTGTTTATTCTTGGAGGTGCATTTATTGGACTTGATTCAATTGTGCAGCAGAGAATGTCAGGTACAGGTATCGGCTTTGGCGCCAAAGTTGAGACCAAGACTGAGAAAGCCATAAGTGAAATGTTCACTCAGGCTGAACCAGCTGATTTAGTAAAATTCGGTCTTATTCCTGAATTTGTAGGACGTATTCCTGTTCAGACAGCTCTTTCAGAGCTTACTGAGGAAGATCTTGTCCGCATTCTGCAGGAACCTAAGAATGCTTTGGTGAAACAGTATAAAAAGATGTTCGACATTGATGGCGTTCGTCTTACTTTTACTGCAAATGCACTCAAGTCCATTGCAGCTAAGGCTGTTAAGAGAAAGACTGGAGCTCGAGGACTTAGAAACGTTCTAGAGTCTATCATGCTTGATATCATGTATAAACTTCCTTCCATGAGCGGAGTTAAGGAATGCGTGATTAATAAAAATGTTGTTGAAACAGGTATGGAACCACTACTTTTTTTTCATAATGAAGTAAAAAGCGCATAACCGTTATATATTACTTAAATCAAAAAAGCCTCCGTTTAACAAAACGGAGGCTTTTTTTGTTGCATTATCTTGGCAACTCCATACATATGACGTATATAATAAAATTAAATCAAGGTTGTTGTTATAATATAAATAAAGTGTTTTTTGTTTTATAAAGACTTTGTCAATAGTTTGAAATCTAGAGTGTGGTCTTTCAGGTGACATTTTTCGTGAATTTTAAATTTAACTATTTCATAAAAGATACAAGGCTATATATGCGTAGGTTTGTTTTTATTTTGATATTGTTCATTTCATTTTTTATCTTTTGCAATGCAGATAATTGCTTTGCAAAAGATAAAAATGTTTTACTTATTAGTTCTTATCACCCCGCATTTCCCACTTTTTCCCAGCAGGTAAACGGACTTAAGTCTATTTTAGGTCCTGCAGATGTAAAACTCGATGTCGAATTTATGGACAGTAAACGGTTTTATAACTGGGAAAATTTATCTTTTTTTCACGATCTGCTGAAATTTAAACTTGGCTCAATCCCTGCGTACGATGTTATAGTCACAGCTGATGATAATGCCCTTAAATTTGCAATTCAATATCGGGCTGAATTGTTTCCAGATACCCCGGTAGTTTTTTGCGGACTTAATAATCAGGATTTAGGGCATGTTCTTAATGAAAATAAAAATTTTACTGGGGTTATTGAGGCTGTCTCGCTAAAAGAAACATTAGATTTGGTAGGACAGCTTCTGCCTAAAGCGAAGGATGTTTATACTATTGTTGATTCAACTCTAAGCGGACAGGGAGACTATAATCTCTATAAATCTGTCAGGAATAATTTCCCGGAACTGAACTTCCATGATCTTTCTCTCAAAGAATTAAGCTGGTCACAGCTACGGACAAAATTGGAAAGTATTACCCCTGAAAGTGCAATTTTTTTACTTTCTGCCTATAGAGATAAGTATGATATTTCTATGTCTTTTGATGAAAGCTTAAGTTTCATTTTAAATAATTCAAAAGTACCTGTTTTTCATAATTATGAACACGGTATCGGCAGTGGAATTCTTGGTGGAAAAGTTATTTCTCACTTTGATCAGGGGCGAATTGCTGGGCATATCGCTTTAGATATTTTGAGTGGCAAAAAAGTTAAAGATATACCTGTTGTTGAAGGTAAAGAAGCTAATAGATATATTTTTGATCGTAATATTTTAAATAAGTATAAGATACGTAATTCTCTTTTACCAAAAAATTGTACTATCCTTAATGAAGAGAAATCAGTTTTCATATTATATAAATTAGAGATAGTTGGAGTAATTCTTTTTGCATGCACTTTAATTGTTTTTTCATTTGTAATTCTTTTTTATTACATAAGGCTTAGAAGAACAGAAGATAAAGTTAGAGAAAGTGAAGCCCGTTTTGCTTTTGCAATGGAAGCAAATAAAGATGGTATTTGGGATTGGGATATTCTGAGTAACGATGTTTATTACAGTCCCGGATACAAAGCCATGCTTGGTTATAAAGTTGATGAAGTCCCGGACAATGTTGATTCGTGGCTTGATTTAATTCACATTGATGACCGCGCAGAAGCATTTGAAGCAAATCATCGCTGTATCATCAACGAAGTATCAAGTTTTGAAGTTGAGTTCAGGATGCTGGCTAAGGATGGAACGTGGCGTTGGATTCTTGGACGGGGTAAGGCTTTTGAACGTAATGAGAATGGACGGGCATTAAGAGTAATCGGTACACATACGGATATTACAGATAGAAAAAATTCAGAAAATGAAATCCGTAATCTGCGGAATTATTTAAAGAGTATTATTGATTCTATGCCTTTTGTACTCATTGGCCTTGATCATAACACCAATGTGACTCTATGGAATGCTAAAGCCGTAGAAGTAACAGGTCTTACTGCAACTGATACCGTTGGCATGCCTGTTGCTGAAGTTTTTCCACGTCTGTTGCCGCATATGGAAAGTATTAAGGAATCTCTCGCAAATCATAAAATCTATCTGGATTCACGATTATCTCGCCGAGAGGAAGGAAAAGTGTGGTATGATGATGTTACCATTTATCCTCTTTCATCAAATGATGACCACGGGGTAGTAATTATTATAGACGATGTTACTGAGCGGGTTAGATTGGAAGAGCTTGTCGTGCAAAATGAGAAGATGCTTTCTGTCGGCGGACTTGCCGCCGGTATGGCGCATGAAATAAACAATCCGCTTGGCGTAATTATTCAAGGGTCTCAAAATATTAAACGTCGTGCGTTTGGCTTTTTGTCGGAGAATATACGGGTAGCAAAACAAAATAATATTAATCTTGAAGACGTTCATTCGTATTTGAATGATCGGAATATTCCTAAAATTCTGGATGGCGTTAATTCAGCTGCGTTGCGGGCAGCTAGAATCGTAAGCAATATGCTTAGCTTCAGTAGAAAAAATGATGATGATTTTAGAAATAATAATTTAGCGGATCTTTTAGATGAAACAGTTGATCTTGCGAGGAATGAGTATGATCTGACGACGAAATATGATTTTAGAAAAATAATTATTGTACGTGAGTACGATGAAAAGACCCCGCTAGTTTATTGTGAACGAAGTGAAATCCAACAGGTTATACTTAATCTTTTGAAAAATGGTGCTCAGTCTATGCATGAGAAGGAATATACTGATGATTCTCCTAAATTCACACTGAAAGTAAGGCAGAAAGATAATAATGCGATAATTGAAGTTGAAGATAATGGTAAAGGGATAGACAGCAATGCCCGGAAAAGAATTTTTGAACCATTCTATACAACTAAACAGGTAGGTGAGGGGACTGGGCTGGGACTTGCTATTTCTTATTTTATTATCACTGATCTTCATAAAGGAAATATGGAAGTATATTCAACGCCCGGCTTATGGACCAAGTTTATTATAAGCCTGCCATTGACATCAGAGTCTCAATAGGGGTTGCCTATTCGTTGGTTAGGTTTTACTTAGTTAATATGGATTGTCAGGGGTAAATTGTTTTCTGATTACGCCGATATGGCAACAGATACATTGTCTGATCCGCCTGTTCACTTCACGTCTAATTTAATCTTGCGTAATTGATTTAACTTATTGTGATAAATATTGATCCTATGTTTGACAAAACTTATTAAGGTATTATCTCATTGTCTTATAGATCATTCGCTTGTGGTTTGAGTGGAGTTAATTCGAATATAATTGTGATTTTCAAAAAGATTGTGTCTAAAGTTTATTTGTAAGAGCCAAGTTCAACATAATTTTATTTTGAATTGTTATCTGAGAGCCTTTTTGTGCTCCAGTCATGAGTAAATAAGCCCTAGCCGGGATAAAGGCAGGAGGATAAATGTCGTCCATAGAAAATGAAGGTGGCACTGCATCCGCTGAGCAAAATATTCTTCCAATGATGTCCTTGAGGGAAGTGGTAATATTCCCGCGTTCTATTGTACCGCTTTTTGTAGGACGTGAATCTTCGATTAAGGCCATTGAGGAAGCTATTGCAGATTATGATAAGAAAATTTTTCTTGTAACACAGCAATTCCCAGAAAAAGAAAAACCAACACCTGAAGACGTATTCAAAGTTGGTACTGTAAGTAAAATTTTGCAAATGCTCAGACTACCTGATGGCACTATCAAGGTTTTGTTTGAGGGAATGTATCGTGCTGCATGGAATCCAGAAGTAGACGGTATTACATTTGAAGATGATTTTCCGCTTGTTAATATTGAGCCTATGGATGATCTGGATGCAGATGAACATGCTACGGAAGCTCTGGTCCGTTCAGTTCATGAAGCTTTGGAGTCTTTTGGCAAAGTTAATAAGAAGGTTGCCCCGGAAACAATTCTGGCCATATCAACTATCAGGGTTGCAGGTAAGCTTGCTGACTCAATTATGCCTCATCTTAAGGTGGAATTTCTTAAGAAACAGACAATTCTTGAAATTGTTGATCCGCTTAAAAGGCTTGAAGCTGTTTATGAACTTCTGCTTGGTGAGATTGAAATCGTGTCCATTGAAAAGCGGGTCAAAAACCGTGTCAAAGGGCAGATGGAAAAGAATCAGCGGGAGTATTATCTCAACGAGCAGATGAAAGCCATTAACAAGGAAATGGGACGTGAGGATGATCCTCAGGCTGAAGCCCATGACCTTGAAGATCAGCTGAATGAAAAAGTCATGGATGACGAATCTCGTGAGAGAGTTCGTAAAGAAATTAAAAAGCTTAGACAGATGGCCCCATCTTCTGCCGAATACACCGTTGTACGCAACTATGTTGACTGGGTGATGGAGCTTCCGTGGAATCAATATAAAAAGACCAAACTTGATATTGCAGAATCAAGAAAGATTCTTGATGAAGATCATTACGGACTTGAAAAGCCGAAAGAACGTATTCTCGAATACATGGCTGTTCAATCTCTGGTTGATACAATTAAAGGTCCTATTCTTTGTTTTGCAGGCCCTCCCGGAGTTGGTAAAACATCCATTGCCCGCTCTATTGCCAGAGCCATGGGGCGTGAATTTGTGCGTCTGTCTTTAGGCGGAGTGCGCGATGAAGCAGAAATAAGAGGGCATCGCCGTACTTATGTCGGAGCATTACCCGGTAAAATTATTCAGTCCATGCGTCGTTGTGAATATAGTAATCCGGTTATCTGTCTGGACGAAGTAGATAAGATGAGTACTGATTTCAGGGGTGATCCTTCCGCAGCACTTCTTGAAGTTCTTGATCCTGAGCAGAATGGAACTTTTAATGATCATTATCTTGACCTTGATTATGATTTGTCAAAAGTATTTTTCATAACCACTGCAAATGATTTGCATTCTATTCCTTTGCCATTACAGGATCGTATGGAAATCATTACACTTCCCGGTTATCTTGAAACTGAAAAAGTGCATATTGCCAAAGACTTTCTGCTACCCAAGCAGATTGAAGAGCATGGCCTTAACGAGAAGAACCTTTCTGTTTCAGAAAGTGCTTTGACTGAAATTATTCGTACTTATACTAAAGAAGCCGGTGTCCGTAACCTTGAGCGTGAACTGGCAAGAGTATGCAGAAAGACTGCTATGAAGATTGTTGAGTCTGGAGATAAGGAAAAAAATCTTCACTTAACTATGACTAATCTTTCTAAAATACTCGGGGTTCATAAATTCCGTTATGGATCAAGTGAAGAAAAATCACAGATAGGTGTTTCAACAGGGCTTGCGTATACGCAGGTCGGTGGTGAAATGCTTATGGTTGAAGTCGTTCTTATGCCGGGTAAAGGCAAGGTGGTTATCACAGGTAAGCTTGGTGATGTTATGCAGGAATCTGCTCAGGCAGCTCTTTCCTATATCAGATCCAGATCCGATCTTTTCGGACTTAAACCTGATTTCCATGAAAAGATTGATGTTCACGTGCATGTACCGGAAGGAGCAACTCCTAAAGATGGTCCTTCAGCCGGTATAACCTTGTGCACGGCAATGGCTTCCGCATTCTTGAATGTGCCTGTTCGCCATGATCTTGCCATGACCGGTGAGATTACTTTGCGTGGGCGTGTTCTTCCTATCGGCGGGTTAAGGGAAAAATTGTTGGCAGCGCATCGCGGTTTGTCAAAAACAGTTCTTATTCCTATTGATAATAAGAAAGATCTTAAAGAGGTTCCTGATGAGATTCTAAAAGATCTTGAGATTATTCCTGTTGAAAATATGGATGAAGTTTTAAGTCATGCTCTTGACAGTCTCACCGCTGAAGAATTGTTCAGAGGAAGGGATGACATCACTCCTGTTGCTTTGAATCTTATTAAAGACGAATATCAAAGACCTGCACATTAAAAACAACTTAAAGACTATTACGTGAGGGTGTTCTCCATAAGGGGACACCCTCTTTTTTTACATAATATGGGGCAGGCTAGGTAAGTATGAATGTCGTAGATGTTGAATATGTATTCTAGAAGTATTAGATTATTTATCTTTTTGACGGATCAGTGATGTGAAATATTTAGAAACTAAAGCCAAACCCGATACCTAATCCAAGCCTGGATGAATTGTCCGTTGGTCCGTCGTCTGAGTAATTACTAGCGTTATTAAGTCCGAAAACAAAACCTGCTTTGATATTTTCATCTTCATATAAACCTGTCATCATGTCTTCAAAAGATGTGCGGGTCTCTTTAGTTAAATTCTCTTCAGCCCTTTCTCTTGAATCTTCTTTCAGGTTTATATTTAATCCTGCGGCGTAAGTGTTTGCAACAGTTAATGCTATGACCAGATTTGTAATGATAATTACTGATTTCCACACATTTCACCTTCCCTTTAAAAAACGTGGAAAAATTCTAACTTCATCATCAATTTAGAATTATACAAAATCCAGACCATTTAGGTATAAAGTTAATAAAATAAAGGGATGCTTTTCTCGCTAAAGTCTCTGTTCATGTCAGGAGGGAAAAATAATCGATTTTATGAGTCATTACTCAAAATTACTATGGAAAAATATTCATTCTGTAAGTTCTTGAAATAAATATTGCTTAGAGAGTTTTCTTCTAATATCTATTGAGTCAGATAACTTATTTATTAATTTTAGTTTTTTGAACTAACAGGGCATGCTTTAGCTTTAAGCAAACTAATTTGTTTTTTACCGGGCCAATATACCTGACTAGCTGGCCGTTAGTTATTTCAAGCAGACTTACATTAATATTTTACAATATGAATATACAAAGGAATATTTTTCATGAGTGCTTCTGAAATATATGGACAGAATCTTTCATACTCGGATATTCAGTGTGTTTTAAATGAGGTTAATTTAGACAGTCTGCCTGTATTGAATATCAGCATACTGCGAACTGTCATGATTGATTCTATTACTCCTTTTCTGCGTTATCATGCTTATGGAATAGACCATAATGCGATTATAGAATTCGGCAGATATGATAACATTTTTCAGGAAGCTGTCGGTGGAGAAACTGAATTACTTAATACATTAACAGATGTAGTTCTTATATTTATGCCACTAGAGTCTATTGCGTGGCGTCTTGCCAGATCATTCAGTTCTTTAAGCTCAGCTGAAGTGGAGCAGGAAATAGTACGTATTAATGAATATACTCAGGAAATCATTGAGGGAATCAGGAGTCAGACTCAGGCAATGATTTTGTGGCATGGTTTTGAAACTCCGCTATCACCGGGGGCCGGCATTTATGATTATCAAAATGAAAACGGTCAGATGGCGGCAATCCGCTCTCTCAATGATGATTTAAAATCAGCTCTTTCTCTAATTCATAATGCATATTTTGTTGATGTTGATTTATGCCGTGCCAGAGTGGGGGAGAATGCATTCTATGATTTACGTCTCTGGCACATGAATAAAGCTCCCTATTCTGTTGACGGTTTGCGTGAAATTGCAACTGAAGAAATGAAATTCATACGGCCGTTGCTGGGCAGGAATAAAAAATGTCTTGTTCTGGATTGTGACAATACTTTATGGGGCGGAATTATCGGCGAGGACAACCTCTCCGGTATTAAAATCGGTAACACTTATCCGGGGTCGTGTTTTTGGGAATTTCAACAGGAAATAATCAATTTATATGAGCGCGGTATCATATTAGCCCTGTGCAGTAAAAATAATGAGGCTGATGTATGGCAGGTTTTTGATGAACATCCAGATATGCTGCTTAACCGGGAACATATTGCTACGGCCCGGATTAATTGGCAGGACAAGGTTTCAAATCTCAGACAGATTGCTTCCGATCTGAATATTGCTTTGGACAGCATGGTTTTTATGGATGACAGCGAATTTGAGATAAGTATGGTTCGTCAAGAATTACCAGAAGTTACAGCAATTATTTTACCTGTTAAAAAGCCAACCAACTATCGTAAAATTTTAGCAGATTGCGGTTTTTTTGATACTCCTACTGTTTCAGAAGAGGATAAAAAACGTGGCGCAATGTATCTAGCCGAGAATAAACGTAATATTTTGAAGAATGAAGCCGGTGATCTTAGCCTGTATTATGAGTCACTGAATATGGAAGTTGAAATTTACGAAGCTGACGAATTTTCAATATCAAGGATTGCGCAGCTGACTCAAAAAACAAATCAGTTTAATCTTACCACTCGAAGATACAGTGATTCTGATATTGAATGTATGGTCGCTGATCAGGATGCATCGGTTCTTTATTTAAGGCTTAAAGATCGATTCGGCGACAGTGGTATTGTCGGAGTTTGTGTTTTACGCTTTGCAAGCGGGCAGACTTTTATTGATTCTCTGCTTCTTTCGTGCAGAGTTCTGGGCCGGAAAGTTGAAAATATTTTTGTCGTCAAAATTATGGAATATGCGAAAGACAGAGGCGCAACGAATATTGTCGGTGAGTATTATGCTACTGCCAAAAACGAGCAGGTAGAATTTTTCTTTCGGGATATGTCATTTACTGAAATTAAAACAGACCGAGCCGAACCGGACAGGGTGTTTCAATATTCTTTGGATGGGAATTTACCTGAAATACCTGATTTTTTCAAAAGTATAAGTTTTTTAAAATGAGGATTAAGTTGTGATTGATAGAGTTTGCAAAGTTATTTCAAACGTTCTTAATGAACCGCTGGATCAAATTGATGAGTCTACCTCCTCAGCAAATCTGGATAAATGGGATTCTTTAAAGCATATGAACATCATTTTGGCTGTTGAACAGGAGTTCGGAGTTCAGTTTGATGAAGAGCTGATGCTTGGGCTTATATCCGTCGGGCTTATTGTTGCAGCTCTTAATGAGTTGGAGAATTAAATCATGGGAAGAGGATCATACAACAAAGCTGATGTACTGCGGGTTTTTCATGAAGCCGGATTAAAGAAAGGGGACGTGGTTCTAAGTCATACAGCTATTTTACAATTGGGGATGCCGGAGGAACTTTTTGACGGCGGGGATGCATTTCAGGTTATTTTTGATGCCATGATGGAAACTATCGGCCCTGAAGGTACATTTCTCGTTCCGACATTCTCCTACAGTTTTTGTAAAGGTGAGGACTTTGATCCCCAAAATACTCCTTCAGATGTGGGCCCCTTTGGAAATCGTTTCCTTAAACTTGCGAATGTTGAACGTTCATCTGATCCAATCTTTTCTCTTGCCGGAACAGGTCCAGCTGTAGAGTATTTATTCAGTGATCTTTCCAATGAATGTTTCGGTCCGGGTTGCATATATGAAAAGCTTGAAAAGATTAATGCCAAGGTCTGCCAGATAGGTGTAGGCCTGGAGTATCTTACTGCCATGCATTACCTTGAAAACATGGCAGGTTCACCGCATCGATTTAATAAAATATTCTCTGGAAATATTATTTCAGGCACAAAATCACGGAAAGAAAATTGGATTTATTCCGTACGCACCATGGGGGATTACAGCCGTGTCTGTTTTAAGAAAGCCCATGATGAAGCTGTAAAACAAGGTAAAGCCAGAGTTTTACAACTAGGCAGGGGGACTGTAACGGCAACGACCTTTACTGAAATTTTTGGTGTTGCTCGTGGAATGCTTAAAGAAAATCCGATGGCCTTATCGACTGATCCCTCTGTAGATCCCCTGCAGGCAGAAATCGAAAGAGTGCCGTCTTTCCGCAGTGGAGTAGAACTGTTACCGGATGCAGATTTGAAAACAATTGTTGAAACAGTATACCCACTGCCCCGTGACATTGTTTCAGATGCTTACGATGAAGCGCTTGATGTGCTTTCTCAGGTTGTTCCCATCAAACAGCATGCTTATCGCTCCGGTACTAATTGTTTTACGTGGATAGTCCCTGAACGCTGGGTCTGTCGCCGTGCGTCCCTTGAAAGTATTGACGGCAAGGAAATATTTTCAACCGATGATTGCAGATTGCATGTAACATCTTATTCCCTTCCTTTTAATGGACTTGTCAGTCGTGAAAAGTTAATGCAACACTTGAAGGTTCATCCGTATTATCCGGATGCCGTGCCGTTCACATTCAAATATTATGAGCGGGATTGGGGACTTGCCTGTTCACAGGAACAGCGAGATTCTCTTAATGAGGATGAGTACAGGGTTAAGATCGATGTTGATTTTTGCATGGGAGAACTCAAGGTCGGTGAGATAATTGTGCCCGGTGAAAATGACGATTGTTACGTTTTCTGCGCTCATCTTTGCCATCCTGAAATGGTCAATGATGATATGGCAGGAGTTGCAGTTTGCGTTGATGTCGCCAGAAAACTTTTAGCAGGACCTAGACCTAAATATACATACCGTTTTCTCATTGTACCCGAGACAATCGGTTCCGCAGCATATCTGAGTCATAATCGGGAACTTATACCGGATATGAAAGGTGGAGTGTTTCTTGAAATGCTGGCTACAGATCATCCCCATTCGTTGCAGAAGTCTTTGCGTGGAAATACTGAGATTGACCTGCTATGTGAACAAATTGTGCGGGAACATGACCCTCAGTCATGGTCAGATGGATTTGCACGGGTCATCCGTAATGATGAAAGGATGTTTAACAGTCAGGGGATAGGTGTGGATATGCTGTCACTTTCCCGCATAACCACAGGTCCGCATAGACCATACAAGGAATATCATTCCTCAAAAGATGATGCTGAGCACGCAAATTTTGAAAATCTTGAATCATCACGTGATCTGGTTTTAAAAATAATCGGGGCCATAGAGAATAATCGCAAGCCGCAGCTTTTATTTGAAGGGGAGTTGTTCTGTTCAAGATTCAACGGCCTTGATTATGGTCAGATGGAGCATATCATTCATAGTGTGACATACTATATCGATGGCAAAAGAAGCGTTGCCGAGATTGCAGATATTGCTGGTGTTCCATTTAACAGTGTACTGGAATATTGTAATATTCTGTACGGGGAAGGGCTTCTGGAATGGCGGGATTAGTTTTATTTTAGAATTATAATTCGTTGTAAATAATAAAAAAAGTGCCTCGGCTTAAAGCTGAGGCACTTTTATTTGTTGTCTGGTTTTGATTATTTAATTTTGCTGGTAATATTGTTTTTGATCCATGTTGCATCCCACCATTCAACGGGGTTGACCGGAATACCGGAACAAATAACTCCATAGTGCAGATGATCACCACCAGCCATACCTGTGGCTCCTGTTTTAGCGATAATCTGTCCTCTTTCCACCATATCACCCGGTTCCACATTCATCTGGCTTAAATGGGAATATAAAGTCTGCAGGCCCAGTCCGTGATCGATGATGATAGCGTTACCATAAATGCCGAAGTCGTTGGCAGCGAGGACAACACGTCCGTTGTTTGCTGCCGGTACCGGAGCATTTCTAGTGCTGGCAAGGTCAATACCGAGGTGAGTCTGGTGATCTATTTCATGACCATTATGGTAGTATGTGCGTTTATCACCGAATCCAGCTTTAGTAGCCGCATTGGGCAGTCTTAAAAACTTACCTTCGAAAAGAAAAGTTGGTGATGTATCCCTGCCTATACGGTGTAGTTCAGCTCTGTTTTTTACGCGCAGTTCCCTATTAACTTTGAGAAACAATTCTGTCTGACTTGGAATTCCCGGGAATTCATTTTCAAACTGAGGCATTTTATTGGCTAAAAAGCGATCTGAGATATTGATTCTGTCATGTCTGTAGTTCTTGCCGTTTGCGTGATACCAGAAGGTGCTGGTACGTTTATTTTTAGCTGCGTCTTCAGCGACAACGACCGGATGAAAATCTTTCTCTTTGGTATAGTAGGGCATTGCGAACAGGCAGGCATAGCTACCGTCCGGCTGTTTATAGCCCGGAAAAAAATCTTTTCCTACTTCAACCCCTGTATGGGAAGGCTCTTCGTTGACATTATACAGCACCAGAGCACAACCACCCTGATTCATGTTGTGTGTGCTGGTTTGCACAGTAATTTTTGGAGGAATAGTGTCCAGAGTGTAATTACCTCTGGCAATTACAGCGTTACCACTGCCGAAACCGGCCAGAGATGTATCCACAGCCCAGACTGCTATTTCAAAATTACCCTGCTTGATCTGTTTCTTTTTAATGAGGATATCCTCATTGTAATCAAAAGTTCCTTTCGGGAATTTTTTTTCGGTCAGAGTTTCTTTTGTTTTTCCCTGAGTCAGTACAATTTTTACAGCCTTAAGACCTGATTGAACATCACTGATATTCACGTTGATAGGTGTTTCATAGGTGATATAACCTTTCTCCGGTGATAAAACTGCCTGCGGAGCGGTAGTATCTTTGTACAATAAATAGGCACCAGTTCCAATAATTCCGACTATGATTAGTATAACAATAAACTGCCCGATACGACTTTTCTTCTTTGCCATTACATATCCTTAAAAGTTTTCGTGTGAATTTATAATATAACGTTGTTTGGCTCAGCGACCCTAACAGCAAAAAGCAACACTATTCAATATACAACATTGTAAAAACATATTTTATCTATGCATGCAATAGATAAAATCTATAGGTGTGTCGGTTTTGTATTAGTAATCGTTGACGTAAAAGTCTGGAGTGTGTAAGTGAAATTGAAAAATATTGTCGCCGTGGCGGTATTTTTTTCCCAGTAAGGACAGTGCCTTACTACGCCGGCAACCACCAAGGAGGTAGGGATGAGTTTGACCAGGCGAGATTTCGTGAAATTATGCACAGGAACAGTGGCTGGATTCGGGGTTTCCCAGATGTTCAACCCAAGTATTGTGCATGCGCTGAAAAAGTTTGTGCCGAACGTATTCTGGCTGCAGGGACAGGGCTGCACCGGATGTTCAGTATCTATACTTAATTCAGTGCATCCCTCTATCGCAGAGGTTCTTCTCGATGTAATTACACTCGATTATCACCCCACAATTATGGGTTCCGAAGGTCACGAGGCCTGGGGGCATATGATGGATGTGGCAAAAGAGCAGAAAGGTAAATACATCGTTATTGTCGAGGGAGCTGTTCCAACAGCTGAAAATGGACACTATTGCATCGTTGGTGCTGATGCTGACCACAATGAGTACACCATGTCTGAAGCCACTCTTGAAATGGCTAAGAATGCTGCCGTTGTTGTAAATGTCGGTACTTGTGCTGCTTACGGTGGTATTCCAGCTGCTGAAGGAAACGTTACAGGCTCTATGTCAGTGACAAATTTCCTTGCTGAGAATGGAGTAAAGACTCCTGTTGTTAACATTCCGGGCTGTCCTCCTCATCCAGACTGGATGGTTGGAACACTCGTTGTTGCAATCAATGCTATCGAAGAGAAAGGTCTTGAAGGCGGGCTAGCCGACGTTGTTTCAATTCTTGATGAAAACGGCCGTCCTAAACCTTTCTTCGGCGAAAACATCCATGATAACTGCCCATTTCTTGAGCAGTTCGACAACGATGAATATGCTGAAATATTCACTGATCCCGTTAAATGCCGTTACGAATTGGGCTGTAAAGGTCCAAGTGCGAACTCCGACTGCTTCAAACGTAAGTGGAACGGCGGTGTTAACTGGTGTGTTGAAAACTCAGTTTGCCTTGGCTGTGTAGAACCGGGATTCCCGGATGAAATGTCTCCCTTCTACGAAGCCGGTTAACCGGAAAAAGGAGTATTAATCCTTATGTCTTCAAAATCTCATGCACCCGCCGGTAAAGACGGGAAAATTAAGATTGCCATTGATCCGGTAACCCGTATCGAAGGCCACCTCAAAGCTGAGGTTGTTGTTAAAGATGGAAAAGTTGTGGATGCCTGGCTGTCAGGCGGTATGTATCGCGGTTTTGAGAATATTCTCATCGGCCGTGATCCCCGTGATGCAGCTCAGCTGACTCAGCGTCTGTGCGGTGTCTGCCCCACAGCGCATTCCACTGCTTCCACCCGTGCTCTTGATGATGCTTTCGGCGCAAAGATCACTACAAACGGTCGCGTCACCAGAAACCTCATCTTCGGTGCCAACTACCTGCAGTCTCATATTCTGCATTTTTATCACCTTGCAGCACTGGACTTCGTAAGAGGGCCGGGCAAATCTCCATTTGTCCCCCGCTTCGAACATCCTGATCTGCGTCTTGATGATAAAATAAACGCTGTTGCTGTTGACCAGTACGTGAAAGCTCTTGAAATCCGCCGCATCTGCCATGAAATGGTTGCTCTGTTCGGTGGTAAGATGCCTCATATCTCCGGTCAGGTTGTCGGCGGAGCCACCGAGATTCCTACCAAGGAAAAACTCGCTGAGTATTCCAGCCGTTTCAAAGCAGTTAAAAAATTCATCGCTGAAACATACGTTCCCACCGTCTACCTGATCGGTTCTGTATACAAGGACCTATTCAAGATCGGTGGCGGTTACAAAAACTGTATGTCTTACGGCGTATTCCCCATGGATGACGCAGAGAAAAACTTCCTCATCAAGTCCGGCGTTTACGTCAACGGCAAAGATGAGAAGTTTGATCCTGAACTTATCAAGGAATACACCAAATATTCATGGTACACTGACGAGTGTTCCGACCTGCATCCAAGCAATGGTAAAACCATTCCTGATGTTCACAAAGAGGGCGCATACAGCTTCTGTAAGGCATCCCGTTACAACGGTAATGCTGTTGAAGTAGGTCCTCTTGCACGTATGTGGGTTCACAATCCTGAGCTCAGCCCGATGGGTCAGAAGCAGCTTAAGGATCTCTTCGGTATCACTGCGAAGAACTTCCGTGATCTCGGCGAAGATATGGCTTTCTCACTCATGGGCCGCCACGTTGCCCGTGCTGAAGAAGCATACATGGTCGCCAATGCTCTTGACGATATCTGGCTCAAGGAAGTTGTTCCGGGCGAGGAAACATACGTTAAGACCACAATGCCCAAGGCAGCCGAAGGAATCGGTCTGACCGAAGCTCCCCGCGGCTCTCTGCTGCATTACATCAGTATCAAAGATTCAAAGACAGCGAACTACCAGATGATTCCCGCTACTCTTTGGAACAGCACACCCCGTGATGATAAAGGCATGCGTGGAACCATCGAGGAAGCCCTCGTGGGTTGTCCTGTGCCTGATCCTTCAAGTCCTGTAGACATCTCAAGGATCATTCGATCCTTTGATCCATGACTTGGCTGTGCCGTGCACGTGCTGCACGCAGAGACCGGTGAAGAGCATGTTATTCACGTAGGAGAAGGCTGCTAGGTTTATCTGGAAACCTTGAATGCCACGGAAATTAAAATTTCCGTATCCTGACCGTGAAAGCGGATTATAGAATAATTAAAAAGCTCCCGGGCACAGGATTAATCCAGTGTTCGGGAGTTTATTTTTCAGCCGGGATATTTTATCGCATTACTGTGAACAATAAATTTTGCAGGGATTACGAAGTTGATTCGTATCTTCTGCCCGTCAGATGCATTCACGGTATATATCACTGTAAGGGACTCAAAATGAAAAAATTGCTGGTATTAGGAATCGGAAATATCCTGCTCGGAGATGAAGGAGTCGGAGTTCATGCAGTAGAAGAACTTAAAAAAGAAACATGGCCAGAATTTGTCCATCTGGTAGACGGTGGAACGTTTACCCATGATATTTTTCACATTCTCGAAGGGTATGACGGATTACTGGTTCTGGATATTGTTCACGGCAGCAAAGAGGCCGGAACCATGTACAGACTGGAGGAAAAGGATCTGGTGCAGGACGAAAAGCAGCGTCTATCCCTGCACGACATAGATCTGATAGATTCGCTCAACATGGCCGAAGCCATTGGAAAACGGCCCGTTATGCGTGTGCTGGGCATGGAACCGGAAAACTACACCGACTGGAGTATGGAAATGACCGGGACCATCAAAGCCGTATTCCCCGATTTTCTTGCTGCTGCCCGAAAAGAGATTCAGCTTTTTATTGATGAATTCGGGCAGTAGATTTTTATATTTATAGATGTCTCCGACGGCCCGAGAGGGGGAACTTTTGCAAAAGTTCCCCCTCTCGGGGCTCTCCCCCTCAAAACCTCTTAACGGGGCAGGCTTATAAATTTAAAAGCAAAATCCGTTATAGGTACTTTTCTGTATTGACTCTTCTTTTTTATTATCATTAATTGAATTATACGTTTCAGCTTATATTTTAAGAAGTTCACTTTGATTATTGTGTTGTTATGACTTTTGGAGCGGGGAGTTGTGCTGTGGTAAACGGAACTGAAAATTTGATTGAAGCTGCTCTGGCTTTACCAGTTGGATGGTGGAATTGGTATTTGCTTTTGGAAACAGGAAATAAGATTGCTGTTTGGTGTGCCATTTTTGGCGGAATTCCAATAGCTGCTGGTGGAATTAAATATTTCTTCAAAAGAAAGAATGTTACTTCTGATGCTACTCCAACTGTAGCTGTTAATATTTCCAACGAAGATAAAATTGATTCAGGTGAGTTAGCCCTGAAGATATATAATGATTATAAAAATGTGAGTGATGAGCTGCGGGACGCTCAACAGCGTCTCCAAGAAAGTGAACAAGAAGTTGCCGGTCTTAAAGATGCTATTGATGGTTTGCGGACAATGGAAGAGCAGAATGGGAATTCAAAGTATGCCATTGAAGCAGAGAAAGAACTTGCGAATGGTGACACCAAATTAGCTAAAGCTCTTTTTCTGAAGGTTGCTGAGGAAAAGGAGAAAGAAGGCAAAAGTGTAAACAGCGAAGCTGCACAAGCTTACCGTCGATTGGGATCATTAGCCTTTCTTAATAGTACGCAAGATGCCATTGATGCATATCAGAAAGCAGTAGACCTTGATCCTGACAATGCTGACGGCTGGAATCAGCTTGGGAGGCTATTGTACAGAACAGGAGATATGGAAGAGGCGGCACGTGCCTATAAACGTGTCCTTAAGATTGGTGAAGCTACTAAGGATGATGGCTTGCTAGCTGTTGCCTTCGGCAATCTCGGCGTTCTTCGCAAAACTCAGGGTGATCTTAAAGGCGCTGAGGAGTATTACCTTAAGGCTTTAGCTCTTAATGAGGAGCTAGGTCGTAAAGAGGGCATAGCTATCCTGTA